>CAZEFK010000043.1:0-30483 GCA_964511405.1 uncultured Comamonadaceae bacterium
TCCGCCGTCTTGCAACCGCATGACGCCGAATCAAAACTTTTGAGTCAGGCTCTTAGCCCCACCTATCCGATGCCGACAATTACTTCGTCCGGTTCGTGCTGGTCATTCACCCAAATTTGGACGATCGTCTGCTGCTGTGGTACCGGCGTTTCGAGTATCGTCTGGCCAATCACCGACTTGATCGCGATTCGGCGATGGGGCGTCTTCAATTGGCCGTGAAATACCGGGCGGTTCCCAGGATCGACCTCACGCGTATCACCCAGGATAAATAGCGTATCGCCATCGGCATCCGATCGACAGCCGACAGCGATGCACGAATCCGTCGATACGACCAAGAATCCGTCCATCGCCACTGGAACATCTCCGCCACTCGAGTCTGCAATCAGAATCAAGGAATGGGGCGGTGCAGTCATGGTCGAGCTAGCCATTATGGACCTCCCTGCTGCTGCAGCCTCGCAACGCGGGTCCGATGCGGCCATCGGCGGGCTCCCGGCATAAAAAAACCCGCCGCGGGAGGCCCCGGGGGCGGGTTTGGCGCTGGCGGATTGCCAGCTATCAATTACGTGTACAAATACGGAACATCGGCCGCCGATGCAAGCTTTTTTTTCGCCCGGCACCTCCACGTGCTGGTCGGGACGCGCAGCATAGGGGTCGTGCCGCCTCGCCCCTGGTCGGCCGCTGCTCTGGCCGCCCGCCCAGCTGGGCCGTAAAGGCGCACGCCAGCCGGTGGCCCATGCCGCCGCCCTTGCGGCTGCCCTGACGCAGCGCGTCGGCGGCGGCCGGCGGCATGCCGACACCACGATCAGGACGACGTCGTCGCCGACGGCACGGACGCCGATGCAGATCAGGCCCGGCTGGTCGTCGGAAAAGATAGTCGCGACGCTTTTTAAAGCAAATCCCCGTAAAGTACTCTCCTAATATTTTTCGATCCCCCTGGCAACATGCCATAAACAGTGATAGGGATTGTCGACTCTCCGACTTCATAAACTTGAATAGAAATCCAGAGAAATACAGACATCTGGGGCAGAATGAACAAAAGCCGACGTCGTTCCGTTGCTACGCGCGGCATGGACACACGCGACGCCCAGTATCTGCGGGACACGGCCGCGCAATGCCGCAGCTTCGCGCGCTGGCACACCGGCGCGGCGTCCGACTACCTGCAGCAGTTGGCGCTGGAGTTCGAGACGGCCGCCGCAGAGCTGGAGCGGAGCATCCCGCCGGGCGGTGCCCGGCCCCGCTCCCGGCGCGACCGCCTGCTCGACGGCTGATCCCGCCGGCATCCGCGACCCCAACGCGCCCCCGGGCGCCTCACCGCCGCTCGTCGCGCGGCTTGCGGATGGGCGGCGGCTCGGGCGTCGGGCGCACCGCCAGGGTGCGGTCCACGACCAGTTGCGGCCCGGGCCGGCCGGCCGGCGCCGTCCGCCGGATCGCCAGTCCGGCCGCCTTCAAGGCGGCCAGCACGGCCTCGGCCGCGCGATCGGGCGACCAGGGATCGATGCTGGCGTCGATCGCCTGCGCCATCAGCGCCGCCAGCTCGGCGCGCGAACGCGGCTGCCGCGGCGCCGGCGGCGCGCGCCGGCGCCGGCGCGGGCAATCCACCACCGTCAGGTCGGCCGCCGCCAGCTCCGCCGCCAGCCCCTCGGCGGTGCGGCGGCGCTGGTCCACCCCGCGCGCCGCCGGGAAATGCCGGGCCAGGGCCTGCGCCAGGATCTCGATCAGCACGGGCGGCTCGATCGCCATGGTCGTTTCCATTGCCGTCGCCTGGCGTCATCCTAGGCGGGCGGGACGGTTGCGTTCCAGATTTGTTCCCACACGCGCCCAAGGGGAACGCCAAGGGAGCCCGCTAGCGGGCTCCCTACATCATTGAAGGAAGGAAATGCGCAGGGCGCATTTCCTAGGGGGACCGCATGATGCCGCGCATGCCCATCTCAGGCCCCAGCGTCTGGACCGGTGCCGAGATCGCCGTATCAGACCGCTGGCAGCGCCGGCTGGGGCCCGAGGCCCTGGCCGAGATCGACGCCGCCGTGGCGGCCGCCCGCCGCCACGGCCGCGACTGGCAGACGGTGACGGCGGCCGAGTTCCCGCTGCCGTCCACGGCCGCGCTGCTCGCCGACATTGCGCACGAGTTGGAATGGGGCTGCGGCATGGTTCGGCTCCAGGGCTTCCCGGTCGGCCGCTATGACCTGGACACGCTGCGCCTGGCCTATGCCGGCGTCGCCGGCCATCTCGGCCGGCCGGTGTTCCAGAATCGACACGGGCAGCGGATGCGCGACATCCGCGACGAGGCCCGCGACGGCGTCGATCTCGGCCGCCGCTACGGCCAGATCGCGGGCGGCACGCCGTTCCTGTCGTCCTATGCGCGCACGCTGTCGAACGGCGCGCTACGCTTCCACACCGACCGCACCGACGTGGTCGGCCTGCTCTGTGTGCGCCAGGCCCGCGCCGGCGGGATCAGCCGGGTCTGCAGCTCGGCCGCGGTGCACAACGCGATCCTGGCCGATCGCCCCGACTTGGCGGAGGCGCTGTTCCAGGCGATGCCGCGCAGCCGCCTGGGCGAGGAGACCGACGATCCCGCCAACCTCTACTGGCTGCCCGTGTTCGGCTTGGCCGAAGGCCGCCTGACCAGCCATTTCTCCCTGACCTATATCGAAGCGGCCGAGCGCGCGCCGGGGTCGCAGCCGCTGACACCGGTCCAGCGTGCGGCGGTCGACCGGCTGATGGCGGACGCCGATGCCCTGGCCTTCGACATGACCCTGGCCCCCGGCGACCTGCAGCTGCTCAACAGCCACGCGACGTACCACGCCCGCACGGCCTTCGACGATGATCCCTTGTCAGGGCAGGATCGGCTGCTGCTGCGCCTATGGCTGACCGTGCCCAACAGCCGGCCGCTGCCGCCCGACCATGCCGTGCTGTGGGGCAGCACCGCCGCCGGCGCCCCGCGCGGCGGCATCGGCCAGGCAACCGGCCCAGGCTGACAAGCCCGGACTGGCCGAACCGGGCTGACCGTCAGGCGGCGCCCGCCACCGGGCCGATCTCCATCACCCGCAACGCCATGGCGTCCGCCGGGTCGACGGCATGCACGACGGCGTCGATCTCGGCCGCCAGGGATTCGAATTCGTCGGCGGCGCCGGCCAGGATCGCGCACGACACCGGCCCCAGCCCCCCGGACGCCATGCGCCGGAGGTCGTCGGCAAGCACGCGGTATTCAGCAGCGGTGCGCACGATCGCCGTTCCTCCCACAAAGACGGCCTGCGGGATGTGTCAGATTTTTGATCAGGATGCATCCCTACCAAATAAGCTAGCTTGTTCAGCTTATCCGAGCCGCGGGGAGGCGCTATGATGCCGGCATGAGCCATCTGAACGGCCATGACGAGCGGCGCAAGTTCCAGCGCCATCCGGTCGACGCGACGGTCGAGATCTTCGCCCGCGGCTATGTCCTGGAGTTCCCGGCCAGCGACCTGTCCGCGGCCGGCGCCCGCATCGACCCGTGCAATTTCGAGCATGTCCGCCCCGGCGACGTCTGCATCCTGGTGCTGCCGACCGGTGACGAAGTGCCAAGCCGCGTGGTCGGCGGCGGCCGCGAATCGCTGCGCCTGGCCTTCCTGTCGCCACCGGTCGCGGAAGTGCAGTTCTATCTGCGCGAGGCAGGCATCACCGGCCCTGGAACCGGGGTGGACGCTTCTCCATGAAGGCGCGGCGCCCCTCGGCATAGTCGGCGCTATCGAAGCACAGGCGCTCGGTCGCCGCGATGGCGGCGTGATCGCGGACGTCGGGATCGGCGGCCAGCTGGTCGATCGCCAGCTTTGCGGCGCGGATCGACAGCGGCGCGTTGCGCACGATCTCGGCCGCCATCTCGGCCACCGTGCCGGCCAGATCAGCGGCCGGCACCACCGCGTTCAGCAGTCCCATGGCCAGGGCGTCGGCGGCGCCGTACTGGCGTCCCAGGAACAGGATCTCCTTGGCCTTGCCGGGCCCGACCAGCCGGATCAGCGCCGCCAACGCGTCCTGCGGATAGGCCACGCCCAGACGGGCCGCCGGAATCCCGAACCGGCTATCGTCCGAGGCGACGCGCAGGTCGGCGCGGAGCGCCACCTCGACGCCGCCGCCGATGCAGTAGCCCTGGATCATGGCGATCAGCGGCTTGCCCAGGCGCGCCAGCCGGTCCCCGCCCAGGTCCGAGCGGCGCCGGTACTCGGCCTCGGCGGCGGCATCGCCACGCACCGCCTCGAATTCGCTGATGTCGGCCCCCGCGGCGAAGGCTTTGCCGTCGGCGCCGGCCATCACCACCACCCGCACCGCCGGATCGGCCGCGAACGCGTCGGCCGCCCGGCCGATGGCGTCCCACATGACCAATGAGATCGCGTTGCGCCGCTCGGGCTGGTTGAAGGTCAGCCAGCCCACCCCGTCGGCGACGCGGGCCAGGATCTTGTCGGTGCCGAGCGGAATGGTCATGGGGCGAAGTCCTCCAGCGGTCGTGGCGACGATAGCGGCGGTGCGGCCGTCTTGACACATTGGTTAGCTTTCACTTACAGTTAGATATCGCTTACATATGGGAGGCCGCCATGCCCGACATCCTGCACCGCATCTCGATCCAAGCCGCGCCCGAGCGGGTCTATCAGGCCCTCGCCACCGTCGACGGCATCCGCGGCTGGTGGACCCGCGACGCCGACCTCGAACCGCAGACCGGCGGCCGCGGCGAATTCCGGTTCTCCGGCGGCCCGTGCGGGTCGGTCGCGACCCAGGTTCGGGTCGACGCGCTGGAGCCCGCGGCGCGCGTGGCTTGGACGGTCCTGCAGTCGGGCGCGCCGGGCGGCTGGGAGGGCACGACGATCGCCTTCGACCTGCGCGCCGACGGCGACGGCACCGTGCTGTCCTTCGCCCATCGCGGCTTCGCGCAGGAAAGCGACGGCATGGCGACCTGCAGCACCGGCTGGGCCCTCTACCTCATGAGCCTCCAGCAGTTCGTGGAGACCGGCCGCGGCGTGCCGCACCCGGAAAGCCATCTGCGCCGGGTGCCCGGCGGCCCCGCCATCGTCCATGAGCTGGACATCGCGGCCACGCCGGACCGGCTCTACCAGGCGCTGACCACCAGCGCCGGCCTCGCCGGATGGTGGACCCCGGAGGCCTCGGCCGCCGAGGCGGTCGGCGGCCTCAACGAGCTCCGGTTCGGGTCGATGGCCCTGCGGTTCCGCGTCGACGCGCTGGACTCGGGCCGCCATGTCGCCTGGACCGGCGTCGACGTGCCGCCGGACTAGATGGGCACGCGGATCGTCTTCGAGATCACGCCGGATGCCGGGCGGGCCCGCCTGCGCTTCACCCATGCCGGGTTCCGGCCCGGCTACCCGGACCTGGGCAACTTCAGCTATCTGTGGGCGCAATACATGCGCAGCATCAAGCTGTACCTGGAGACGGGCGCCGGCGAGCCCTTCGGCTCGGCCGCGTCGGGTCGCGTCGGCACGACGCCCCGCCAGGCCGCCTGATCTGCGCCTAGGGCTGCCGGACCTCGACGCCGTCGACCGGCCCGGGCGCGAAGCCCAGGGCCCGGGCGGCACGCAGGCCGGCAGCCGCCAGCCCCGCGGCGCGCCCACGCCTCATAGCCGGCACTCCGCCCACAGATGCGGCCGCACCGCTTCCGGCACCAGCGCCAAACCCAGGCCCGGCCGGGTCGGGATCGGCATCCGGCCGCCCCGCACCTTGGCCTCGGGCGCGTCGTCGACCAGCGCCCAGTGCGCGTCGGGCCGGTAGGGATAGAGCTCCTGGATCGCAAAATTGGCGATGCAGGCGTCGATCTGCAGCGCTGCCGCCGTCGCCACCGGGCTCGCGCAGATATGCGGCTGCACCCGCATATTGTAGGCCTCCGCCATGGCCGCGATCTTCTTGGTCTCCATGATGCCGCCGGTGTTGCCGATATCAGGCTGGACGATGGCGCAGGCCTGCGCCTCCAGGACCGGCCGGAAGCCGTAGCGCGTGTACAGCCGCTCGCCGACCGCGATCGGGATGGTGGTGGCCGCGGCGATCCGGGACAGCGCGCCGACGTCGAACGGGTCGGTGGGCTCCTCGACGAACGCGATGTCCAGGCCCTCCCACTGCTTGCACAGGCGGATGGTCTGGTCGGCGGTCAGCCCGCCGCTCAGGTCCAGCATGAGCTCGATCTTGGGCCCGACCGCGTCGCGTAGCGCCTTGACCCGGGCATAGGCCAGCGCCATCACGTCCGGGTCGACCGCCCGCAGCGACACGTGGCGAATGCCGCCGCCCGGCCGCGGCATCGCCAGGGGATAGCATTTCAGCGCGTCATAACCGTCGCGCAGCGGCCGCTCGGCCGCCCGGGCGTAGTCGTCGGCGCTGACCGCGTCGAACGACCAGCCGTTGGCGTAGACGCGCACGTCGTCGCGGAACTTGCCGCCCAGCAGCTCGTACACCGGCACGCCCAGCCGCTTGCCCTTGAGGTCCCACAGCGCCGTCTCCAGGGCGCTGATCCCGGCGAAGACGATGGCGCCGCCGCCCTTGGCCCAGAAGGAATGGTCGTAGAATTCCGACCAGGTCTCCTCGATCCGGTCGGCGTCGCGGCCGAGCAGGATCGTCTCGGCCAGGTCCTTGATCATGCCGGCCGCGGCCGTGCCGCCATGGCCATAGGCGATCGCCGCCTCGCCGATCCCGGTCAGGCCGTCGGCCGTCTCGACCTCGGCCAGGATCGGGTGCAGCCGCCCGACCCGGACCAGATAGACGCGCACGGCCACGATCTTCATGGGTCCACCCTCGCAATGTCGGCGCCGCACGCCGCCAGCTTCTCGGCCATGCGGTCATAGCCGCGGTCGAGATGGTCCAGGCCGTCGATGACGGTCTCGCCCGCGGCGGCGAGGCCGGCCACCACCAGCGCCGCGGCGGCGCGGACGTCGGTGCCGGTGACCGCCGCCCCGGTCAGGCCGGGCACGCCGCGGACCAGTGCGGTGGCGCCGCGCACGGTGATCCGGGCCCCCATGCGCTGAAGCTCGTCGGCGTGGCGGAAGCGCTGCTCGAAGATGGTCTCGGTGATCGCACTGGAGCCTGGCGCGATCGCCAGCAGCGCCATGGCCGGCGCCTGCAGGTCGGTAGCGAAGCCCGGGAACGGATGGGTCACGACGTCGACGCCGGCCAGGCCCGCCCCTGCCCGGCGGGCGACCAGGCCGCCGTCGACCGGCGCCAGCGCGACGCCCGCGGCCGCCAGCACCGGCTCGGCCGCGCCCAACAGCTCCAGGCGCCCGCCCGGCAGGCGCAGCTCGCCTTCGGTGGCCGCGGCGGCGCAGGCCAGGGTCCCGAGCTCGATGCGGTCGGGCATGACCCGGTGCGTGACGCCGTGCAGCGGCCGCCCGCCGGCGATCGTCAGGGTGCCGCTGCCGATGCCGCCGACCTCGGCGCCCATGCCCGTTAGGCACGCGGCCAGGTCGGCGATCTCGGGCTCGCGCGCGGCGTTGCGGATGACCGTGATGCCCCGGGCCAGGACCGCCGCCAGCATCAGGTTCTCGGTGGCGCCGACCGACGGCGCCGGCAGCGTGATGTCGGCGCCGTCCAAGCCGTTCGGCGCGGCGGCATGGACCACGCCGCCCTCGAGCTGGACCGTCGCCCCCATGCGCCGCAGCCCGGTCAGATGGAAATCGATGGCGCGGCGGCCGATGGCGTCGCCCCCGGGCAGCGGCAGATGCGCCTCGCCCGAACGCGCCAGCAGGGCGCCGAGCAGCAGCACCGAGGCCCGCATGCGCGCCACCAGGTCGCCGTCGATCGCGTCGGGCCGGATGCGGTCGGCGCACAGGGTCAGCGACAGGCCGCCCGGATCGCCGGACCAGTGCAGCCCGGCACCCAGCCGCTGCAGCAGCGCGGCCAGCACGGCCACGTCCAGGCTGGCCGGGACATTGTGCAAGGTGACCAGGCTTGGCGTCAGCAGCGCCGAGACCATCAGCGGCAGCACGGCGTTCTTGGCGCCGCTGATCGGGTAGGTCCCCGACAGCGGCCGGCCGCCGCGCACCACCAGTCGGCGGCCGGGTTGGGGCCGCCACCAGGGCGCGGCCTGGGCAAGACGAAGCGGAATGGCTTGGCTCATGGCCGTCCTGTAGCCGGATTTCGCCGCGCCCGCCACTGCGCAACCGGCGGCGACCCGAGCTTGAGCTTCCCTGCGCCGCCGGCTGACGGCAGGATGCGGCGATGGCCCTTATCCTCAACCTCCTGTGGCTGGTGCTCGGCGGCGGCGTGGTGATGGCGGCCGCCTGGCTGCTGGCCGCGCTGCTGATGGCGCTGACCATCATCGGGCTGCCCTGGACGCCGGCGGCGCTGCGCATCGCCGCCTACAGTGCCCTGCCCTTCGGCCACGATGTCGTCGAGCGCGACGCCGGCGCGCTCAGCCTGATCGGCAACGTGATCTGGTTCTTGCTCGCGGGCTGGTGGCTGGCGCTCGGCCATCTGGTGCTGGCCGTGGCGCTGGCGCTCACCCTCATCGGCCTGCCCTTTGCGTGGGCCCATCTCAAGCTGGCCAGGCTCAGCCTCTTCCCGGTCGGAACCGCAATCGTCGCCCGCCGCTGAGCGGCACAGCGCAAGAACCGGAATGCCCGGCTGGTGCCCTGCGCCTAAGGTTCGGCCTCACCGACAACGGCCGAGGTGCGGCAATGACGACGGTCTATTACAGCAGCGTGTTCGATCACCCCTGCGACGACGTGTGGAGCCTGATCCGCGACTTCAACAACTACCCGGCCTATATCGACGGAGTCACGGAAAGCCAGATCGAGGACGACAAATCCGGCGACGCCGTCGGCGCCATGCGCTGCTTCGTCTATCGCGGCTTGCGGGTCCGCCAGCGGCTGCTCGCCCATTCCGACCTCGAGCGGTCGTTTACCTACGGGTCCTGCGAGCCCCTGCCCTTCCCCGGCGAACCCGGCTTCGAGCCGATCCATTATCAGGGGACCCTGCAGGTCACGCCGGTCACGGACACGGGCCGATCCTTCGTCGAATGGTCGGTGACCTTCGAATCCGGGGACCGCGGCCGCGCGCGCTGGACGGCGTTCCTGGAAGACGGCGTGCGCCAATGGACCGCGTCGCTCGGCGCCCACGTCGCCGCGGGCCGGCAGCCATGACCACCGCCTATGTCAGCACCGTGCTGGACGCGCCCGTCGCGGCGGTCTGGGCCCGCGTCCGCGACTTCGGCGACTACCGGCTGTTTACGGCTGGCCGCGGCGAGGTCTTCATCGAGGACGGCCGGGCGGGCGACGCGGTCGGCGCCGTCCGGGTCGCGACCCTGGACGGCCGGACCGTCCGGCAGCGGCTGCTCGGCCATTCCGACCTCGACCGCAGCTACACTTACGCGTTCTGCGGTGCCGCGCCGTTCCCGTTCGACAACTATGTGGCGACCCTGCGCGTCCGGCCAATCATCGAGACCGGCCGGACGTTCGCCGAATGGACCGCAACCTTCGACTGCGAGCCGGACCAGCGCGACCCGCTCCGCGCCCGGCTGGAAAGCTTGTTCGCAGCCTGGCTGGGATCGCTGGCCGCTGCGATATAGGTAACTGTCAGGCCTTCCGGCGCCCAGTCCGCTTCGGCTCGGGCGCCGGGGCTGGCGCACCCTCCGCCGGCCGCATGCGCAGGTTGTTCTGGACAAGCGTCACGCCGGAAACGGATTCGGCGATGTCCTCGGCCCGCCGTCGGGTCGCACGGTCCTCGACCAAGCCGGCCAAGGTCACCTCGCCGCCGGCGACCCCCACTTCGATGTCGGTGGCGTCCACCCACGGATCGTCGGTCAGGCGGTCGTTGACGTCTTCGCGGATCCGCTCGTCGGACCGCCGATAGCCGCGCGGACCGCGGCCGCGATAGCGGCCCTGCGCCGCCGCGGCCTCGCGGTCGCCGGCGCTCCAGTCGCGGGCCCAATGCTCGCGGCCGATCGGCTCGGCCGGCGGATAGCCGCCACGCTCCTGTCGGCCATAGTCGCCGCGGTAGCGGCTGCCGAGCCGCCCGTGGTCGCGCAGCCGCCTCTCGCCCAGGATCCCGTCGTCGTCCGTCCCTCCGCGGCCGCGCTCAGGGTCGCCCATCCAGCGCAGATCATCCGGCATCGGCCCGTCCCTCTAGCCTGTGATCAGGAGAACAGGACCGCAACGGCGCGGGTTCCGACCCCGCTACTCCAGCCAGCGATGGGCGCGAACGGCGCGCAGGAAGCGCTGGACGCCCGGCGCGTGCGGGCGTCCGGGGCGCGTCGCCAGCGCGACCGTGCGCAGCACGGCGGGATCGGTTAGCGGACGCTGGATCGCCCCGGACGGGCTGATCGAATATTCCGGCACGAAGGCGAAGCCCAGGCCGGCAGCCACCATCGCCTGCACCCAGTCCTCGCGCTCGGAGCGGAAGCGGGCATAGAGCCGGACCGCGCGGGCGTCGCAGACCCCCATCACGGCTTCGCGCATCTCGCAGGCCAGCCGGTCGACATAGGCGGCGCCGTCCAGGTCGGCCAGGGACAGGGCGTTGCGCTCGCGCAGCGCATGACCGGGCGGCAGCAGCACGACATAGCGCTCGATGTAGAGCGGCTCGATGCGGATGCTGTCGCCCGGCCCCTCGGCCGGGTTCAGGATGGCGGCGTCGAGCCGGTCGTCCGCCATCAGGCGGGCCAGTTCGGCCGGCCGGCCCTCGCTGACCGCAACCTCGATTCCCGGATGCGTGCGCTCGAACTCGGCCAGGAAGCGCGCCAGGCGCGCCGGGCCCAGGGTCGGCATGGCACCCAGCCGCACCGGCGGCTGGCGCAACAGCCGGAACGCCTCTGCCGCCGCCTGCGCGGCTTCGGTGCGCTCCGCGATGCCCGCCAGCAGCGGCGCCATCTGCCGGCCGAAGGCGCTGAGCTGCAGTCGATTGGCCTCGCGAATGAACAGCAGCGACCCCAGCTCGGCTTCCAGCTTGCGCATGGCCGCGGTCAATGCCGGCTGCGACACGTGGCACGCCTCGGCCGCCCGGGTGAAGCTCAAATGCTGGGCGGCGGCCAGGAAATAGCGGACCTGATGCATCTCCATGGGCCACCCCAAAGCCGTGCTTATGGCCGGATAGACAATCGCTGGGAGCGGCCGGCGTCCAGAGCCGGCATTCTGCGGGCGCAGACAACCCGACAGCTGGAGGATCCCATGACCGCCTTTTCCGTCGACTCGGTCTTCATGGTCGAGCGCGACCTGTCCGGCATCAGCATGGCCGCCCTTGCCGCCGCCCAGCGCGCGGCCATCGCCCGGACCGAGGGCACCGAGGTCCGTTACGTTCGCTCCACCTTCGCCCCGTCCGACGGCCGCTGCTTCTGCCTGTTCGAGGGCCCCTCGGCCGATGCCGTGCAGCAGGTCAATGACGCCGCCGGCCTGCCCCATCTGCGCATCGTCCCCGCCGTGGACCTGCGCCGGCCGGATTGACCGGCGCCGCGGAACTTCGCGGGCGGCCTGCGGTTGTTGCTCAAACCGCGACTGGAGGTCCGAAATGGACACCGCCCCGCCGAAACCGCCATTCCCGGCCCAGCAGCAGCCGATGCCGGGCCGCAGCGCCGCGATGCAGCCCACGCCCGACCACGGCGAGGACAGCTATCGAGGGTCAGGCCGCCTGGCGGGCCGGCGCGCGCTCGTGACCGGTGCCGACAGCGGCATCGGGCGCGCGGTGGCGCTGGCCTTCGCCCGCGAAGGGGCCGACGTCGCGATCAGCTATCTCGACGAGCATGACGACGCCCGCGAGACCCAGCGGCTGGTCGAGGACGCCGGCCGCAAGGCCGTCGTCATGCCGGGCGATATCGGCGATCCCGGCCATTGCCGGACGATCGTCGAGCGCGCGGTGGCGGCGCTGGGCGGCCTCGACATCCTGGTCAACAACGCGGCCCACCAGGCGAGTTTCGCCGCCGCCGAGGACATCGCCGAGGCGGAATGGGACCTGACCTTCCGCGTCAACGTCCACGCCATGTTCTATCTGGTGAAGGCCGCCCTGCCCCACCTCAAGCCGGGCAGCGCGATCATCAACACCACCTCGGTCAACGCCGACGCTCCCAATCCGCATCTCCTGGCCTATGCCGCGACCAAGGGCGCGATCCAGAACTTCACCGGCGGCCTCGCTCAGCTGCTGGCCGAGAGGGGCATCCGGGTCAACTGCGTGGCGCCCGGCCCGATCTGGACACCGCTGATTCCGTCGACGATGCCGACCGACAAGGTGGCGTCGTTCGGCTCCCAGGTGCCGATGAAGCGGCCGGGCCAGCCCAGGGAGGTGGCGCCGGTCTATGTGCTGCTGGCGGCCGACGAGGCGAGCTACGTCTCCGGGGCCACCGTCGCCGTCACCGGCGGCAAGCCGATCATCTGAGGCCGCGGCGGGAGGCGCGGCCGTTGCCCGCCCCTCGATCGCCACATCGCGCGCACCGCCGCCCAACAGACGGTGCCTTACCGTTTCGGCGCAGCCCCGCTATTGGTTCCGTCCCCGCCGATGCCGGAGACGCCGATGCCCTTTCGCCGCGCCCAGCGCGCCCTGCGCCATTTGTGGCTGTCCTCGCACCTGTGGCGGCGGCGGCTGGTCTTCTGGGCCGGCGCGATCGCCGTCGGCTACGCGGCGGTCGGCTTCGCCCAGGCGGCGAATGCCGCGCAGGCTCTGTTCGGGCGGCTGCTGGCGGTCAGCCCGTGGGCGGCGCTGCCGGCCGCACCGGCCGCAGTGGCGCTGTCGGCCTGGGCCGCCCGCCGCTTCTTTCCCGGCTCGCAGGGCAGCGGCATCCCGCAGACCATCGCGGCCCGCGATCGCGGCCGGCCGGAGTTGCGCCAGCGGCTGCTGGCTCCGCGCATCGCGCTCGGCAAGATCGTGCTGTGCCTGATCGGGCTGCTCGGCGGCGCCTCGATCGGGCGTGAGGGCCCGACCGTGCAGGTGGGCGCGTCGATCATGCTGTGGGTCGCCCGGGCCTCCGGCATGGGGCGCGAGCCGGGATTGATCCTGGCCGGCAGCGCGGCCGGCGTCGCGGCGGCGTTCAACACGCCGCTCGCAGGCATCGTGTTCGCCATCGAGGAGATGAGCCGATCGTTCGAGCAGCGGATCAGCGCGCTGGTGCTGATCGCGGTCGTGCTGGCCGGCGTGGCGGCGCTCTCGGTCACCGGCAGCGCCACCTATTTCGGCCATAGCGGCGCCGCCCTGTCCGGACCGGGCGATTGGGCCGTGGTGGTCGCGACCGGGGTGCTGGGCGGGGTCGGCGGCGGCGTCTTCAGCCGCCTGCTGCTGGCCGTCAGCGGCTGGCTGGCGGCCCGGCCGCAGGGTTGGGTCGCGCGCCATCCGGTTTGGTTTGCCGCCGCCTGCGGCCTGGTGCTGGCCCTGATCGGCCTGGCCAGCCATGGCGCCACCTTCGGCACGGGCTATGCCGAAGCCAGCGGCGCGCTCTCGCAATCGGCGCCGCTGCCCTGGACGTTCGCGCCGCTCAAGCTCGCAGCGACGCTGATCTCGAGCCTCAGCGGCATGCCCGGCGGGCTGTTCGCGCCGTCGTTGTCGGTCGGCGCCGGACTGGGCTCGGCGCTGGCGCCCTGGTTCCCGTCGACCGCATCAGGCGCGGTGGTGCTGCTCGGGATGGCCGGCTACTTCGCGGGCGTGGTCCAGGCGCCCATGACCGCGTTCGTGATCGTCACCGAGATGGCCGACGATCACGCCATGCTGGTGCCGCTGATGGCGGCCACGGTCATCGCCTACGGCATCTCGCGTCTAGTGGCGCCGGCCCCGCTCTATCACGGCCTGGCCGCGCGCTATCACGAGAAGAACTGAGAATAGTCAAAGACAACGGCTCATCGACTTCCAATTTTGCGATGCACCGGATCTATGCTAGGCAAATTCCGAGCGCCAACCGAATCGCATCTCCCAGAGCCTGGGTTATGGTGGATCAACGATGACGGACGGAGGTCTGGATCCGGGCCTCGCCCAATTCATAAGGCGAGCGATTCCATCGGTCTGGGCTTTGGAGGTCCTGCTGCTGGTCCGAATCGATCCAGGCCGGACCTGGACCGTGGCGCAGCTGACGGCCGAGCTGCGGAGCAGCAGCGCCGCCATGATCGACGCCGTCGCCGGTCTGGCGCGCTCGGGCCTGCTGCAGACCGAGGACGGCCTGATCAGCTACCGCGCCGCCACGCGCGAGCTGGACGGCCAAGTCCGCCAGTTGGCCGAAGCCTATGCCCGCACGCCGATCGCGATCATCAAGACGGTGCTGTCGGGGCCGGACGACAAGCTCCGCATCTTCGCCGACGCCTTCAAGCTGAAAAGGGACTAGCGCCATGGAGGTCGTTCCGCGGCTTGTCTATCTGCTCTGCTTCGGCGCCAGCAGCGCGTGCATGGTGCTGCTGATCCGCGGCTACGTCCGCAGCCGGACCAAGCTCCTGCTGTACAGCGCGCTGTGCTTCGTCGGCCTGGCACTGAACAACCTGTTGGTCTTCGTGGATCTGGTCCTGCTGCCCACCCTCGATCTGTCGATGCTGCGCGCTGGCGTGATCTGCGCGTCGCTGGCCGTGCTGCTGTACGGCTTCGTCTGGGAAGTCGACGGAGGCAGCCGGTGATGCTGTCCTATCTGGCCGGCGCGAACACCGCGCTGTTCATGATCGCGGCGCTGTTCTTCCTGCGCTTCTGGCGGCGCAGCCGCGACGGGCTGTTTCGCTGGTTCGCGGCAGCCTTCTTCATATTGGGGCTGGAGCAGCTGGCCGGCGTGGTCTCCGGACTGCCGCAGGACTCGCGCGACTGGCTCTACGCCGTGCGCCTGATGGCCTTCATCGGCCTGGTCGTGGGAATCGTCGCCAAGAACCGGCCGGCTGGGCGTTGACCGGCGCGGCCGGTTCGGCGCCCGGCGTCACGCGATCTCGGCGTCCGCCGGCTCGGCCTGGGCGAACCGGACCAGGGCCGCGCGGTCGTGCAGGATGACGCGGCTGCCGTGGGTCTCGACCTGACAGGCGCGTAGAGCGCCGAAGGCGCGCGACAGATGCTCGGGCGTGCTGCCGAGCCGGGCCGCCAGCAAGGCCTTGCCGATCGGCAGCCGGAACTGGTCGCTGTCGCCCACCTCCTCGGACAGTTCCAGCAGGTAGCAGGCCAGGCGCTGCGGCACGGTGCGCAGTTTCAGGTCCTTCACGTGGCGGACCATCGCCCGATAGTGCGCCGACACCGCGATCAGCGCGGCCGACGCGAGGTTCGGGGACTCGGCCACCAGGGCCCGGAACCCGGCTGTGGGCAGGACCAGAACGGCGGCGTCGGCCAGGGTGCGCGCCGCCGTCAGGTATGGCTCTTCGGCCAGGGCCGCGGCCAAGCCCATGCAGTCGACCGGTTTGACCACCTCGACGATCGTCGGCGGACCAGACCGCGAGGCCGCGACCAAGCAGGCAAGGCCACTCAGCAGCACGTGGACTTCGGTTGGCGCGGCCCCTTGTTCGTACAGCGTCGTCTCGGCAGCCACCGAGCGCACCTGCCCAAGTCGCGCCATCCGGCCCAGGATGCCCCGGTCAAGCGTGCAGAACGCCTTGAACCGGCCCAGCCCCTCCACGGGGTCGACGCCCGGAAAGGCTCGGGACGACGAAATGGGCTCTCGAAATGCAACGACCTCTGCCATTTCGTTTCGATCCGCTGCAGTTGTGATCCAACCGTCACCAACCTGGGGGCCGGCCATGGCGAAATTTTGGCGGCGGCGCGGCGGCATCCGCCTATTCGGCCGCGATTGCCGGCACCCGGTGCCGGAATGCCTCGAAAGCCGCAAAGTCGCGCACATAGTCATCGGCGTCGTAGCCCTGGTCGCACAGCACCATCAGCACCGTCGGGTCCGCCAGATAGCGCTGCTCCGCCCAGATCCCCGGCGGGATCAGCACGCCTTGATGGGGACGGTCGAGGCGGTCGCTGCGGACCTGCCCCGACCCGTCGATGCGGCTGACCACCTCGACGGCGCCCTCGAGGCAGATCAGCAGCTGGCTGCAGCGGCGATGGGCGTGCTGGCCGCCGATGACCCCCGCCTTGGCATTGATCGTGAATACGCGCGCGATCGGAAACGGGATATCGGCGCCTGACTCGATCGGAACCAAGGTCCGGCCAGGCGCCGGCAACGCCCGGAACGCGAACGGCGTGACATCCCGCAAGGTCGGTAGATCTCGGTCAAACATCGCGACGGGTCCTGTTGCGCCGCTCCACCGTATCACCTGCGGATCGGCCCCCTGCATTAACTACGTGCCATTTCACCGGACCCGGGCACCGCGCCCCAAACGCCGCAAATCCCGGACTGTCCGCGCGCCGCCGGCGGGGCATTCCCTGAATGCTTCATGAATTTAAATTCATGTATCGGCAAGCCAGCCGGCGGCGCTCGGGTCCTTATGCCACGATGCGCGGGTGCGGGTGGGGGTGCGGGTCCGGGGCCTCGCTGCGGACCGGCGGCAGGTCGGCTAGGACCCCCAGGCCGCGGCGCAGGGCGGCAAGCTCGGTGCGGTGCTGGGCCGGGCGGCGCACCGGGTCGGGCAGCGGGCGCCGATAGACCACGGCGTTGGTCACGGCGTCGAGCACGCGGCGCGAGACGGCAAGCAGGGCCTGGCGGCTCTGGCGGTAGCGGGCGGCGGCCAGGCGGTCGATCGGGCGCTCGACGTCGCTGCTGGCGGCGCCGCGAGGGGCATGGAGGTCGACCACCTGCAGGCTGCCGCCGAACAGCTGGCGATGCAGCTGCGCGAAGCGGGTGCCCGCATCGCGCAGCCCCGTATTGCGCTGGCGCCAATCGGGCTCGGTCTCGCCCTCGGCGCGCGGCGCCAACAGGCCCTGGGCAGCCAGGATGTCGATGGGATGGTCGATGCCGATAAGGCGCATGCCGTGAATCTCCTCTCGGTGGCGAAGCGTCTCAGGGGTCCCGGGGTCGATCCGCCGACCCTGCCCCGCGCGTGTGGTCTGGCGGCGCTTGGCGCGCGCATTGGCGGGGCGGCCGCGACGGGCCATCAGCGCCGTCCGGCGCCGCGGCCGGGGGGCAAGGCAGTCGACATCGGACCTCGCTGTGGTGTTGATGGAGGGGTCTCGTTAAACACCGGTTTGGTGTTTTTGTCAAAGCCATTCCAACACACCGGTGTCAGCTTGCGGCGCATCGCCAATATGGTGTATGCAGGGCCATGCCCAGGAACGCGATCCGCGAGCTGCGCACGGCAAAGGGGTTGACCGGCGAGCAGCTGGCCGAACTGGTCGGCACGTCGCAGCAGCAGGTCCAGCGCCTGGAAGCCGGCGCACGGCGGTTGACCCACGACTGGGCTGAGCGCATCGCCCGCGCACTGAAGGTCGATATCGCCGACGTCCTGCGCGAGCCGGCGGGCATCGGCCAGACGCCGCAAGTTGCACCGGTGCCGCCGGGCATGTCAGGATCAGGATCCGTCGGACCGTGGGAGGTCGCGCCGGCGCCGCCGCCGCGCGCCGCGCCGCGCGGCCAGGGCGGGCGCAAGCCGATGATCCCCGTCCGCTCCGGCCGCGGCGGCGACGGGGACGACATCATGCTGGAGGACGAGCCGGTCGATTATATCCCGACCCCGGGCAATCTGGCCGACGCCAAGGACGCCTATGCGATCTACATGGTCGGCGACAGCATGTCGCCGCGCTACGAACCGGGCGAGATCCTGCATGTCAATCCGCACAAGCCGCCGCGCGTCGGCCGCTTCGTGGTGGTCTACAAGGCCGGGGGCGCCGTGCTGGTGAAGCAGCTGGTCAGGCTGTCGCCGGCCGACGTCGTGCTGCGCTCGGTCAATCCGGATTACCCCGACCCGATCGTGCTGGACCGCGCCGCGGTGCGGGCGATCCACCTGGTGGTCGGTACGCAGGACGGCTGATTACACCATTTTGGTGTTGACTCTATCCGCGCAATTTGGCGTTCTGTCGGTGCGAGCCTGCGATGGAGGCCGACCATGGCGCCGATCCCCCGTCGGGCGGCAACACCCGCCCCGCTCCGCTACCGCTTCTATCTGGACGCCGTTCTGGTCCAGCCCGGCGGCACGCCCGAGCTCGAGACCCATATCGAATGGGCGCCCTCGGCCGTGGCGGCGCTGGGCCAGGCCCGCGCCCGGCCCGGCCTGGCCGGGGCGACGCTCGACGGCTTCCAGCCGGATGCGGTGGTCCTGGACGGCGAGCCGGTGCTGCTGCGCGATCTCACGCCCGAACGCCGGGCCCATCTGCTGGCGGTGCTGGCGCTGCAGTCCGGCGCCGCCAGCGCCGCCCAGGTGGTGGCCTTCCTGATGCCCGAGAACGAGCTGAGCCCGGCCGGGGCCGGGCTCGCGGCGTGATCCAGTCAGGTGAAGGTGATGTAGAGCGGCGACGTATAGGCCTTGGCGTCGTCGATCTGGCGGCCCAGGAAGTAGACCGGACGGAAGCCGTGCGGTCCGTTGATCGGCTCGATCTCCAGCGTGCCCGAGACCGCCCGCGGCATCGGATGGTCGCTGATCAGCTCCAGCGCCAGGAACAGATCGGCGCCGCCCAACCGGCGCTCCAGCCGCTTGGCCCCCAGCAGTTCGGCGCCGGTCACCTCCCACTCGAAGCGCGGGCAATGGACGAAGGGGTTCCCCTTTAGCGGGTCGCCGACCTTGACATAGCCGTCGATCGTGCCTTCGACGCGGATCCGGCAGTCGGCCAGCCCCGTCAGCTCGACCTCGATCGTGTCGGCATCGCCGTAGGTGTCGGAGCGGAAGCCGATCTGGGTGGCGCCCTGCCGCCACATCGCCTCCTCGCGATGCTCGAAGCCGAGCGCCTGGGCCGAATGGATGACGGCATTGGCGATGGTCAGCTGCCCCTTCCAGGCCGCCCAGCGATAGCGGTCGCGGATGCGGGCGCCGCCCCAGCGCAGGCGCAACCGCCGGCCCGAAAAGCCGGCCTCGGCCTGCAGGCTGCGGCGCCAGAAGCAGCCGGTGTGGTCATAGGCCGCGATCTCGTCCCAGCCGGCATCGCCTAGGAACCGATAGGCAACGGTCGCCGTGCCGCTGTGCTTGATATCGTCGCCCTGCAGTCCGCCGGCGCAGCTGGCCAGGGCGACCAGATGCTCGCCGGTGGTCGCCCAGGTGTGCCGGGCCCGCAACGCCTGTCCGATGCTCCGGCGGTCGAGCCGGTCGGCAATGACGCCGGTCAGGCCGCCCTTGGTGCCGAACACGGCAGTGCCGGGAACGCCGCCGCCGCAGCGGCCGCGATGCTCGTCGCCCGCGGCCGAAGCGCCCAGGCGGTAGCCGTGCCGGACCACGTCCTCCAGCAGCCACGGGAAATGGCCCCAGGACGAGCCGACCTCGACCAGCCGCTCCAGCTGCGGATGATGCCAGCCCAGGTTGCAGCGTCGCCCGCCGACATGGGGGATCATCAGATGCCCCTCCGGATCATGGGCGTAGGTGGCGTAGACCTCGTCCAGCGGCCAGGCCCCGGGCACCAGTTCGCCGCCCTTCATGTCCTCGTTCCATTCGAACGACCGGGCGACGTTGCCGTGGCGGTCGAACGGAAACTCGGGCGCGCCATCGCCCAAGAACACCACGTTGTGATCGCCCCCGGCGCAGGAATTGCCGCACCATTCGGTGCCCGGATAGCAGACGAACCGGCCGTCTTCGTTGATCTCGTTGATGATCTCGACCGTATGGCGCCACCGTGCCTCGGTGATCTGGAAGTCGTTGGCCGTGTAGCCCAGGACGTCGAGCCCGGCGACGTCGCGCCCGTAGGTCAGATTGTAGGTCGTATCGTTGGTTCCGATGGTGTCGTCGGAATGGACATGCAGGTCGGCATAGTACAGGCGCTCGGCCGGCGCCGCCAGGTCGATGGTGAGATAGGCCGTGGCTGGCGGCACGGCCGGTACCCCGCGCAGGGTCGCGGTCAGCGCCAGCTCGCCGGCGGCGGCCGTCGGTACATCGTCCAGCCGCGCCACCGCCCAGCCGGTGTCGGCCAGCACCGCCGCGCGCTCATGGACGACCCGGCCGTCCAGGCGCCCGACCAGATCGACCATGCCGCCATGGTTCCAGCAGGTATTGCCCCAGGCGTCCTCGGCGCGGACGCGCAGGATGGCAGCGGCACCGGGGCGGACCAGCCGCGGCGCCGCCAGCACCAGATGGTGCGCGGCACCGGGCATCACCTGCATCACCACGTCACCGGGAATGGCGGCGAAGCGCGAGGTGCCGACCGGGTCGATGTAGCAGCGAAAGCGGAAGTCCTTCTCGACGAAGGTCTGCACGCGTGTGCCCGGCCCGCCGAAGCGCTTGTCGCCCAGGCGGATGACAATGTGGTCCCCGGGGTTGAGGTAGCCGTCGACGACGTCGACGATGATCGCCTTCTGGAACGGCCGTTCATGGCCCTTCTGGTCGAAGCGCACCAGCAGCGACTGCACCGTCGCCGGCGGCTGGCCCGGCAGCAGCGGCCCCGCCTGGTACTCGGCCGAGACATAGTTGGCGGCAGCCGGGTCGGTGGTCTGGAACAGCGCCCAGTCCGAATAGAACTTGAAGGTCGCCTTGATCCAGGCGCCGTCGGCGAGGCCGGCGGCACCGACCTCGTAGTCGAGCACGATCTCATGCCAACTGCCGGCTTCGAGGCGCTCGGTGTGGCAGGTGACCCGGCCCAGGAAGGGCATGGCCTTGGTGCGGTCGTAATAGCCCTCGGGCGCAATGTAGTCGCCGATCCGCTGCCGGCGCTCGTCGGGGCTCAGGGTCTTCATGTCGGTCCTCGGGAAGTCAGAAGGGCCAGGGTGCCGCGGCGTTCCACACCGGCAGTCCCAGGAACCCGTACCACGGGACCATGACCACCACGACATAGGTGATGCCGATAAGCGTGCTGCCGAGCCCGACCTTGGCGTAGTCGAGCGTCGAAAAGGTGTCCGAGCCGTAGGCGATCACGGCCGCGGTGATCTGCGTCGGCAGGATGTAGGAGAAGCTGTCGCTGTCGCAGATCAGGGTCGTGAAGGCCACGGCGTTGAGGTGCAGCGCCTGGCCCAGCTGATAGGTGATCGGCGCCAGCATCGCCACCGCCGCCACGTTCGACAGCATGCCGAGGCGGATCACTTGGGAGCCCAGGATCACGATCAGCAGCGCCAACCACCAATGGACGCCTATCACCACCGCATGCAGGTGGCCGGCCAGCCACGCGGCCAAGCCGGACGACGTCATCGCCTCGGTCAGGGTGAGCGCGCCGCCCAGCAGCAGGAAGGTGCCCCAGATCGTGTTCGCCTCCACTTCTTTCCAAGTGAACGGAAACAGCCCGGGCGTGAACACCACCATGATCCCGATCAGGCCAATGATGCCGAGCGCGTAGTGGTGCAGCTCATAGATCGGGCTGCCATCGCTCAGGAAGAACAAGAGCGCGATGCCGCCGAACACGACGATCAGCGTGCGCTCCGCCGCCGTCATGGGCCCGAGCTCCCGGCGCAGGGCGCCGATCCGTTGGCGGCCGCCGGCGATCGGCACGCCACCGGTGCGGAAGTACCAGCGCACCCACCATTGGGTGATGACGAACATGCCGAGATAGGGCGCCTGCAGCATCATCCACTGCAGGTAGTTGATGCGCAAGCCGTGGCTCGCGAACAGGTTGACCAGGATCAGGTTCGGCAGGTGCGCGGTCAGGATGAACATCCCGCAGATCATGCTGCCATAAACCAGGGACTGGATGACGATCGCCTTCTTGCAGTCGCGCTCGCGCGGGCCGTCGCCCAGGAGATTGGCAATGCCGGTCACGACCGGCAGCAACGTCGCGGCCCGCGCATTGGCCGCGGGCACCAGGAAGGCGAGCACGACATTGACCGCGAACATGCCGGCGATCACCCGCCCGACCGTCGACGCCCGCATCCAGTCCAGGATGGTCATGGCGATCCGGCGGTCCAGGCGCATCAGCCGCATCAGCCCGCCGACCATGAAGGCGAACAGGCACAGCCAGACGACATCGTTGGTGAAGCCGGCGAACGCGACCCCCATCGGCGGCACCGCCTTGCCGGCCTTGACCACCCAGGGCAGCGCGTGGGTGACCATCAGCAGCAGCGGGATCGACAGGCCGGTGATCCCGGCCGGCATCGCCTCGCTCACCCACATCAGGCTGGCCCAGACGACGATCGCCAGCACCGCCTGCCCTTCCGGCGACAAGCCCGGCAGGCCGGGCAGCACCATATCGATGGCCAAGAACGCCGCCCACGCCGCGGCAAAACCGGCCAGTACCGGGCCCGGCTTGCGGCCGCTGCGGGCAATGTTGGCGGCCAGCAGGCCGGGGCGCGCGGCCCCAGGGCCGGCTACGACGTCAGTCATCCAAGTGGGCTCCGGCCTGGGGGCTCTGCGGTCAGGCGGCGCGCAGCGCGCCGAGGAACTTGTCGACTTCGCGATTGAGCGTCGCCGCCTGCTGGGAGATCTCGGTCGCCAGGCCCAGCACCTCCGATGAGGCGGTGGCGGTCTGGGTGGCGGCGCCGGTCACGCCGTCGATATTGCGCGAGATCTCAGCCGTCCCCTGGGCCGCCTGCTGGACGTTGCCGGCGATTTCGCGCGTCGCCGCCGACTGCTGCTGCACGGCAGCGCTAATGCCGCCGGTGATTTCGCTCATTTCGCCGATGGTCGCGCCGATGCCCCGGATCGCCGTCGCGGTCTGGTCGGTGGCGCTGCGGATTCCGGCGATCTGGCTCGCGATGTCGTCGGTCGCCCGGGCGGTCTGAGTGGCGAGCGTCTTGACCTCGCCGGCGACCACGGCGAAGCCCTTGCCGGCGTCGCCGGCGCGGGCCGCCTCGATCGTGGCGTTGAGCGCCAGCAGGTTGGTCTGGGCGGCGATGTCCTGGATCATCTTCAGCACGTCGCCGATGCGGCCGGCAGACTGCACCAGCCCGCCGACGATAGTGCCGGTGCGCCGCGCATCCTCGACCGCGTCCCCGGCGATCTGGCTCGACCGCTCGAGCTGGCGGCCGATCTCGACGATCGAGCAGGACAGCTCCTCGCTGGCGCTGGCCACGGTCTGGACATTGGCCGAAGCCTGCTCGGTGGCGGCCGCCACGGCCGAGGTTTGGCGCGAGGTCTCCTCGGCCGCCGATTCCAGCGACTGGGCCGACCGCTGCATCGTCCCCGCCGCCACGCCCAGCATGTCGACGACACCGCGCACGCTCTGCTCGAACGCCTGGGCCATGGCCTCCAGCGCCGCGCGGCGGTCGGCTTCGGCTCGCGCCGCCGTAGCCTCCTGCTCGGCGCGCAGCCGGTCCATCTCCAGCCGATTGGTGCGGAAAACATGGACGGCGGCGGCCATCCGCCCGACTTCGTCGCCGCGGTCGGCACCGACGATCGCGACCGTCATGTCGCCTTCTGCGAGCTTGCCCATGACGCCCGTCATCGCCGTCACCGGGCCCGCGATGGTGCGGGTCAGGGCCCAGCACAGCAGCAGGGACGCCGCGATCGAGATCGCGATGCTGCCGAGGGCCAGCCGGTTGCTCAGCCGGAACGCCGCGTCCTGCGCCGCCGTCCGGGCGGCCAGGCGGTCGCGCTCGACCGCCTGGATCTCGTCGGCCTTGGCATGGATCGGCGCGTTCAGCTTGCCGCCGATGCCGGCGCGCAGCCGCGATCGCGCCTCCTCCAGGGTCTCGGGCTTGGCGGCCAAGGCCATCTGCGATGCGCACCAGTCCCGATGCCAGGTCTCCGAGACCTGCGCCAGCTCGTCGACCCGGCGCAGCTGGGCCGGATCGTCCGCGACCAGCGCTTTCAGGCGCGGCAGTTCGGCCAGGTAGGCGGCATAGCCGTTGTCATAGATTTTCTGGAAACGCGGCTCGGGCGAGACCAGGAAGCCGCGCATTCCGGCCTCCTGGTCGCTCAGCCCCTTGAGGAGATCGGTCAGCGACTGGATCTTGGCGTAGGAGCGTCCCGTGCCGTCGCTCGCCTGCTGGACGAAACCCAGTCTCTGATAGATGAGCGCACTGGCGCTACCAGTAATCAATATGATGATCGCAAAGGCAATGGCGAGCTTTCTGCTGACTCGGAGATTTTTAAACAATCGCTCGATGACCGGCATTTGCATTGCCTCCTGTGACCGGCCGAAAAACACCACATTTTAAATAAGTTCGTTGGACATCGCCGGCTCACCCACCGAGGCTAGGAACGAGGTCTTAATGAGTTGTGAATCAAGCAGACGTCTATCTATTTATCACTAAAAACATATGCAATATGGTCGAATGATTGTATCAAATTAGAGCCTTGCGGGCCCGGATCGGTTGACCCGCCGATCCGGGCCGCGACCGTCATGCCATGACCGCGACCATCCAGGACACGCCGAAGCGGTCGGTCACCATTCCGAAGGACTTGGCGAAGAAGGTCTTGGCCAGGGCCATTTGCACCTGGCCGCCCTCGGCGAGCGCATGGAACGCCCGTTCGGCCTGGCCTTCGTCCGCAGGCTGGAGCGACAGCGAAAAGCCCTTGAACGTGGGCGTGCCGGCGCACATGCCGTCCGACGCCATCACCCGGGTGTCGCCGATGCGCAGGCAGCAATGCATCACCTTCTGGGGATCGATGTTCGGGCCGCACATCTCCGACGACGGCGCGTCCTTGAACCGCATCAGCATCTCGACCTCGGCGCCCAGCGCCGACCGGTAGAACTCGACCGCCTCTTCGCAGCGGCCTTCGAACATCAGATAGGGCTGAACCTGCATGTCGCTTCCTCCGTGGTTCCGATTCTCGGTTGACGAGCCGTCTGTGTACATCGTCCACATATCCAAGGCAACTCGATAAATGGACAGCGTCCACATGACGGACAGTCTCGGCCGCGGACCTCAGGCGCGGGCCACTTACCGCCATGGCGACCTGCGCCGGGCCCTGCTCGACGCCGGCCTCGATCTCGCCCGCACCGGCGGTCCCGACGCCATCGTGCTGCGCGAGGCGACCCGGCGCGCCGGCGTCGTGCCCAATGCCGCCTATCGCCATTTCCCCAGCCGCCAGGCGCTGCTGCTGGCGGTCCGGTCGGCAGCGCTGTCCGCCCTGGCGGGCGCCATGGAAGCCGAGCTGGCCACCGTGCCCGCAGACCTCACGCCGGCAGCCCGGGCCCGCGCGCGCCTAGCGGCGATCGGTACGGCCTATCTGCGCTTCGCCCGCGCCGAGACCGGCCTGTTCCGCACGGCCTTCCTGCCGGTCCCGCGGGGCGGCCCCACCGAACCCGATTCCGCGATGGCCGGCGCCGGCGGCCTCAACCCGTTCCAGCTGTTGAGCGCGGCCCTGGACGAGCTGGTGGCGGCCGGCGCGTTGCCGGCCGCGCGCCGGGACGGCGCCGAATATCTGGCGTGGTCGGCGGTCCACGGACTGGCGATGCTGATGATCGACGGTCCCTTGCGCGACCATCCCCCGGCCCACGCGCCGGTGATCGCCGAGCGCCTGCTGCGCATGGTCGAGGCCGGGCTCTGAAGGCGGCAGAGTAGCCGGCCGCTGTTGACAGCGTCCTGTCAGGGATCAAGGCCGAGGGTCACCCGGCCAGGAACACCTCCAGCACCTCGAGGTCGGGCGTACAGTCGGCCAGGGCATAGCCGAGGCCGGGCGGGATCGTGACGGCGTCGTCGGACCCCAGCGCCTCGGGGGCGCGGCCGTCCAGGCGCAGCGTCAGCCGGCCGCCCAGGACGAACAGGAACAGCATTTCACCCTGGTGCTGGGCCGCCGGCGTCGCGGTCGCGCCGGACGGACGCAGCACCCGCACTTCGGCGAGGCCGCCGGTCGCGGCGGCGATGCCGGTGTCCCGCGCCGCAAAGCCGGCCGCCCGCCAGGGCCGCCAGTCCGCCCCGGCGGCCCGATGCCGGACGAACGGCTGGCCGCCGAACCGGCGCTCGGGATCGGTGCGCGCGGTCGGCAGGGCCAAATCCGGATCGGCCAGCGTCTCGTGGACGGCCGGGCTGCCGATCTCGATCACCTCCAGGCCGTCCCCGCTCTCCAGCACGCGGTGGCGGATGCCGGGCGGCTGCAGCACGCAATCGCCGGCCTCGAACCGGAAGGGCGGGCCTTGATCCTCATAGACCAGCCGGGCCCAGCCGCGCCGGCAGAAGATCATCTGGAACCGGACCTTGTGATAGTGCACGTAGTCGGGCACCGGCCCCGGCTCCGGGATGCGGATGTGCGAGGCGATCACGCGACCGCCCTGGCGACCGGGAATAAGATCGCGGTAGCCCATGCCCGCGCGTCCGAGCCGCCAATCGGCATCGGCGCCGGCCCGGCTGACCACCAGGCTCGGCTGCAGCGGCGGCAACGCGGCCGGCGCCTCGGCGGCCACCAGCAGCACCCGGGTGTCGTTGGGCGCCACCAGCTCGGCCGCGCCGCCGGCCAGGGCCGCCGGGTCGCGGCAGACGATCCTGAGCGCCGCCGATCCGCCCGGGGCATCGCGCTCCAGGCGCAGGCGCATGCCGTTCAGGCTCAGCACCGCGACCGCCGGGGCGTCGGCCGGAAAGATCGCCTCCACCCGGAAGCCGAGCCGACCGGTGAAGAAGGCCAGGGTGTCGTCGAATTGTGGACAGGGCAGCACGGTCTCGACCGCGCTGACCTCGATGGTGTCGATCGCCGAGATGGCGCCCTCCCGATGCCGACGGCCAATGCCGTGGCGCGGAGCCTACTGTCCCTGGGCCGGCGCGCGTCAAGTGGGCATGGATGGCGCTGCCGCCGCCGCCCGTCAACCGCCAAATGGGAGCCCCGGGAGTTAATATAAATTAAATTGTCGCCGTCATAGGGGATACGGCATCCTACGCCGAAGCTCGGCCACCGACGCCCAAAATAGGGAACCTCCCATGGCTGCGACTCAGAAGCCTGCCGTGAAGCTCAGCGCCTTTCCCCAGGAGATCGCGCCCCTCCTGAACGAATTCAACGGATCGGTCGACGCGACCGGCGCCGGCTCCCAGATCACCCTGGTCAGCGCCCGCGCCAACGGCGTGAAGAACACGACGGCCTCGGTCTACAGCATCGCCACGCAGCCTGGGCAGGCGGTCACCTTCGCGGCGGATGCCAGCAGCGCGACGCTCAAGCTGTATGACAACGGCACGCTGGTGGCGACCGCCGCCGGCACCACGCCGCTGACGGCGACGCCGACCCAGTCGTCGAGCTGGAAGCTGGTCGTCGACCGCGGCAACTTGAACGCCAGCACCCAGCTGCGCCTGTTGACCAGTTGGGCATCGACGACGGTCGGCAGCCTGGGCCTGACCACGGCCGTCACGGACCAACTCGGCGCATCGGATCTGCTCGACCCGCTCACCCCGGGCCAGCGCAAGCGCGACTACACCTTGAACCTGGGCGGCACGGCCGGCACGCCGGTCGCGGTCACGGTGGCCAGCAGCGGCTTCACGCCCAAGCTCGAGGTCATCAACGTCGCCAATGGCCAGGCGGTGGCCACCGCATCCGGCACGACCACCGCCACCACCAGCTTCACGCCGGTGTCGGGCGTCAACTACGCGGTTCGCGTGGTCGCGGCCAGCGGCACCACCGGCAGCTTCATCGTCTCGGCCGGCAAGAGCAGCTCGACCGCAGCGGCCACGGCCGCGGCGACCACGGTGCAGCCGACCTTCGTCGTCCCGACGGCGCAATATACCGGCCAAGGCGACACCGCCGCCGGCACCGCGGGCTCGAACACCGTCAACTTCACCTACAAGCAGCTCAACGGCAGCCTCTACGGCGCGACCGGCACGCTGCAGACCACCGACATCAACCAGGGCCGGATAGGCGACTGCTACTTCTTGGCCTCGCTCGACGCCCTGGCGGTTGCCGCCCAATATGGCGGGCCCAACAGCATCGCGGCCCAGAGGCTGGCCAATTTCGCGGTGGCCAACAACGACGCGACGGCCACCACGGTCAATACCGATACCGTGAACTTCTACGTCAACGGCAATCTGACGCCGATCCAGGTCTACCAGACCATGGCGCAGACCCAGGACCCCAACAACGGCATCTATACCAGCTATATGGCGACGCGCGGCGGGCTGAGCCAGGGCTACAACGCCACCGTGGTCGGGACCGACGGCTTCACCTACAGCTATGACAGCCGATACCTGACCGCCGACGACGGCAACTCGATCATCGGTTCGATCGCCGAGAAGGCCTATGCCGGCCTGCAGCAGGCCCTGACCGGTACTCCGGGCTTCACCGCCATCGGCAATGGCGGCTGGAGCACGCTCGGCACCTTGACCGGCCTGCCCGACGTCTATCTCGACTTCGCCAACACGCCGTTCTCGACATATCAGCAGTTGCTGAACGCGGGCGATCCGATCTGGCTCGGCTCGTCCGGCAACCTGCAGAACATCATCGTCGGCGGCCACGCCTTCGCGATGACCCGGGCCTACACCGACGCCGCCGGCGTGCAGCGCATCGAAGTCCAGAACCCGTGGGGCGTGGCGGGCGGCAGCATCGCGAACAACCCCGACAACGGTCGCATCAACATCTCCTTCGCGCAGTTCCAGCAAGCCTTCAACACGGCCGCCACGCTCGACCTGTCGGGCGGCGGCGGATCCACGAGCCAGGGCGCGCTGGTGGCCTCTGCCCAGCGTGCCGCCGCCATCGCCTCGTCGAAGGCGGCCGCGGCCAGCACTGCCGCTTTCGCCGCCCCCAAGACGGCCTCGCCGAACCTCGCGTTCGACGCCAATTACTATCTGGCCAACAACGCGGACGTCGCGGCGGCGGTCAAGGCCGGCAAGACCACGGCACTGCAGCACTGGCAGACCACGGGCTGGAAGGAGGGCCGCAACCCCGACGCCCTGTTCAACACGTCCTATTACCTGTCGAAGAACGCCGACGTGAAGGCGGCCGGGGTCAACCCGCTCGACCACTTCAACAGCCTCGGCGCCGCCGAGCAGCGCGACCCCTCGGCCCTGTTCGATACCAAGGCCTATCTGCAGAACAACACGGATGTCGCGGCCGCCGTGAACAGCCGGTCGGTGACCGCCTTCGGCCAGTTCCTGGCCTTCGGCGTCGCCGAAGGCCGCAGCCCGAGCGCCGCCTTCAGTCAGAAGTTCAACGCCGCCGCCTATCTGGCGGCCAATCCCGACGTCTCGGCGGCGGTGGCCAAGGGCACGATCAAGAGCGCCTTGCAGCACTACATCCTGTTCGGCGCCGGCGAGTCCCGCAGCGGCGCGCTCAGCGGCAGTGCTGCCGCGACGGCCGCGGCGT
This sequence comes from uncultured Comamonadaceae bacterium, assembly GCA_964511405.1. Taxonomy (GTDB): domain Bacteria; phylum Pseudomonadota; class Alphaproteobacteria; order Elsterales; family Elsteraceae; genus CAZEFK01. The sequence goes on from CAZEFK010000043.1 coordinate 29,040, forward strand.
TCCAGGCCACCCTCAGCGGCCGTGTGCTGGCCGCGGGGCCCGTGTCCGGCGCCACCGTGTTCATCGACCTCGCCGGCACCGGCAAGTTCCAGGCCGGCGATCCGACCGCCACGACCGACGCCAATGGCCGCTTCACCATCGCCGCCGGCAGCGGCCCGCTGGTGGTCACCGGCGGCACCGACACGCTGACCAAGAAGGCAGTGTCGTTCACGATGAAGGCGCCGCTCGGCTCGACCGTGATCTCGCCGATCAGCACGCTGATCCAGCAGCAAGTCGACGCCGGCCAGACCCTGGCCGTGGCCACCCAGAGCATCCAGAAGAACCTGGGCCTGCCGTCGTCGATCAACCTCCTGACCTTCGATGCGAAGGCCGCGGTCGACAACAAGGCGACCGATCCCGCCACCGCGATGCTGGGCGCCAAGGTGGCCGCCGCCGACGCCCAGATCGCCACCACCATCGGCGTGACCACCACCCTGCTGACCAGCGCCACCAAGAAGGCCGCAGCGGCGACCACCGCGGCGTCGCTGGCCCCGGGCCAGGCGCGGCTCACCGACGCCACGACGCCGCTGTCGTCCGACGACGCCAGCGCCGCCGCCGCGGCGTCACTCGGCGACTTGTTGAGTTCGCTGCCCGACTCGGGCGGCGACACCAACAGCAACGCCCTGACCAACAGCGCGCTGGCCGTCGACGCGATCCAGGACAGCGCCAGCTCGCTGCCCGACGGCGACACGCCGACCGGCCTCGATACCGTGGTCGCCGACGCCGCCTCGGTCGGCAGCGTGATCACCAACATCAACGATCAGACCGAAACGGCCGTCGACAGCGCGACCGATCCGACCGCCGCCCTCGCTGCCGCCGCGGCCGGCGAATCGCAAGCCGACAACGCGGCCACGGCGGTCGATAGCGCCGCGTCGGGCAGCGGCGACTTCTCCTCGGTCGACAACAGCTTTAGTGGCAGCGCACTCGCCGCCGGCTTCAACTCGGACGAGTCCTCGGCCATGTCGACCGATCTCAGCCTCGGTACGGGTGGGGACAGCGACACCGGCAGCACCAGCGACACCAGCGGCGGCAGCGATACGGGCGGCAGCAGCGCCTCCGGGTCTTCGACCGACATAACGACGACGGCCGCACGCTTGGCTGCCGCCATCCGGCCCGGATCGCTCAGCCCCGGGGCGGCGGCCCTCGCGGCGCCGTCCGCGGTGGCGATGGCGCAGCTGACCGCCGGGCTCGACCCGAACGCCCGCCGCTACGTGCCGGTGGTCGACGGGATGCGCTGAGCCAGCCGTTCGATCCCGTCGGGCTGGCTGACCGTCACGTTGAGGTCGGTCACCAGCCCGTTCGCGAGCGAATAGACCCAGCCGTGGATCGACAGCGGCTGGCCGCGGGCCCAGGCGTCCTGGACGAAGACGTCCGAGGCGACGTTGCGCACCTGCCGGATCACGTT
>CAZEFK010000043.1:30493-39112 GCA_964511405.1 uncultured Comamonadaceae bacterium
GCGATGGCGTCCAGCTCCTGCCGGCAGGCATGGGCGACCTCGCGGATCGGGTGCAGCCAATGGTCGACCAGCCCACGGCGGCGGCCGTCGACCGCGGCACTGACCCCGCCGCAGCCATAGTGTCCGACCACCAGGACGTGCTTGACCCGCAGCACGTCCACGGCGAACTGCAGGACCGACAGGTAGTTGGCGTCCTGCGGCGGCGCCAGGTTGGCAACGTTGCGGTGCACGAACAGCTCGCCCGGGTCGAGGCCGACGATCTCGTTGGCCGGGACCCGGCTATCGGAACAGCCGATCCACAGATATTCCGGCGCCTGCTGGCCTTCCAGGCGCCGGAAGAAGCCGGGATCGCCCGCGACCTTGCCCTCGGCCCAGGCGCGGTTCTTGGCTTTGAGATGGCTGAGCATGGCCTCGCCATAGCGCCAACCGGCGCCGGCGACAAGCGCCGTGCACCCGGTCAGCCGCCGAACCGGACCGCGTACAGCCGGCCGTCGCCGGCGACATAGAGGCGCCCGGCCGCGGCCAGGATGGTCGCGAAGCGGCGCAGACCCGCCATGCGGTCGGTCGGCCCGCCGCCCGCGAAAACCGGCTGGCCGGTGTCGGCACGGAAACCGTGCAGGCGGTCATCCCCTTCGGCGCCGGCGATCCACACGATGGCATCCGAGTGCCCGTCGGGGGTCGTGACGATCGGCGAGCCCCGGCCGTCGAGGGCCGCGCACCAGGCCGTGCCGACGGATGGACGGGCGCCGCCCGCGATGCGCAGCGCGATCAATCCGCTGCCGCCCGATCCCGGGCACATGGCCCCTCGGCCGCGCAGCGCCACCAGCATCCCGTCGCCGACGGGCACGCGCGCCGGTGCCGTGACGATCGCCCCGCGGGCCACGGGCTCCGTCGCCAGCGCGCCGCCGATCCCGCCCAGGTTGGCGCGGTCCAGCAAATAGGCGTTGCCGTCCTTGCCCAGCGCCAGCAGCAGGCGCCGCCCACCGACATCGAACGGCAGCGGGTTGGTGCCGCCGAGGTCGGTGTCGGCGTCGTCGAGCTGGCGCCAGTCGGCCGGGGCGAAATAGTCTCGCGCGTCGCTCGAACGGCCGAGATCGCCATGCAGCCGCAGAATGGCCTCGCCGTCGCCCCATTGGGCCGCGCCCTCGGTGTTGCCGGTCGCCACGAACAGGTCGGCGCCGTCGACGGCCACGCCACCGGGCGCCCAGATGCCACCGGCCGCCGCCCGCGTCGACCACGCGCCGGACAACGCCGGCCGGGCGAGGTCGAACCCGACGACCCAGCCATGGTAGCGGCCGCAATCGCCGAAATGGCCCCCGAACGGCACGAACAAACGGCCACCCGCCAGAACCAGGGCACCGCGCTGGTTCTGCGCGCGCGGCGCGAACTCCAGGCCGCGGGCCGCGAGCGCCTGGGCGATATCGATCGGCCAGCCCGGCAGCACCCGGCCGTCGGCCAGGGACAAGCCGAATACCAGGTGGCGCGGCTCGCCTTGGCGCTCGACCACGGCGTCGAGATAAAGGGCGCCGGCGGCGGGATCGATGACCGGCGTGCCGGTCACGCCAAGCGGATCGATGTTCCCGCAGGGCAGGCTGCGGCGGGATGCGGCCGGCCCCAGCTCGGCGCGCCAGGCTTCCCGGCCGGTCGTGGCGTCCAGCGCCTGCACGACATTCGACTCGGTCGCGACCACCAGCAGGTTTCGGGACTGCCAATAGAGCGGCTGGGCATAGACATGGCCGTCCACGGCGCCGCGGAACCCCGGGTCGAGCGCGGCATTGGCGGCGCGCGCGACGGTCAGGCCGGGCACGATGTACAGGCCGCTGCGGTCGGCGCTGCCGTGATAGGTCGTGACGCTCTGGCCGGCGGCCGGCGCCGCCGCGAACAGCGCAAAACCAAGGGCGAGAGTGGCCGCGTGGCGCATCCGGTCGTCTCCATCCCGCTGGACGTCGCGTGGTTCGGGCAGGCTAGATGGGAGTCTGCCGGGAGGATACGGACATGAGCATCGATTTCCTGCTGACCTCGCTGATCGTGGTGGCATCGCCGGGCACGGGCGTGCTGTTCACCCTGGCGGCCGGGCTGTCGCGCGGGCCGCGGGCCAGCGTCGTCGCGGCGTTCGGCTGCACGCTGGGCATCGTCCCGCATCTGGCGGCGGCGATCCTGGGCCTGGCTGCGGTGCTGCATGCCAGCGCCATGGCGTTCCAGACGCTGAAGGTGCTGGGCGTCGCCTATCTGCTGTTCATGGCCTGGGCGACGCTCAAGGAGCAGGGCGCGCTCAAGGTCGAAGCCGAGACCGGCGCCCGCTCGGCGGCGCAGGTCATCGTCCGGGCGATCCTCGTCAACCTGCTCAATCCCAAGCTGTCGATCTTCTTCGTGGCGTTCCTGCCGCAGTTCGTCGGCACCGACGAGGCGGCGCCGCTGGCACGCATGATGGAACTCAGCGGCGTGTTCATGGGCCTGACCTTCGCCGTGTTCGCCGCCTATGGCCTGGGCGCCGCCGCGGTCCGCGCCCATGTCATCGCGCGGCCGCGGGTGCTGACCTGGATGCGCCGGGTCTTCGCCAGCGCCTTCGTCGCGCTGGGCGCCAAGCTGGCCCTGGCCGAGCGTTAGGCCGACATCACGGCATGAGCTGGCCGCCATTGACCTCGATGACTTGGCCGGTGACGTAGCCGCTGAGCGCGGCCGAGGCCAGGAACAGGTAGGCGCCCACGCAGTCCTCGGCGGTGCCCAGGCGGCCCATGGGGATGGTCTGGCGCATCGACTCCAGCATCTCGGGCGTGCTGAACCGCTCGTGGAAGGGCGTGGCGATCACCCCCGGCGCCACCGCGTTGACCCGGATGCCCTGGGGCGCCAGCTCGCGCGCCAGATTGCGGGTGGCGTTCTGCACGAAGCTCTTGGCGCCGCCATACAGCGCCGAGCCCGGGCCGCCGCCGTTGCGGCCAGCGATCGAGCCGGTATTGATGATGGCGCCGCCGCCGCGCGCGGCCATCACCGGTGCGGCCGCCTGGCAGCAGCGCAGCAGCGAGCGGACGTTGAGGTCGATCACCCGATCGAACAGCTGGTCGTCGATCTCGGCCAGCCGGGCGCGGCGCACCAGGGCGCCGGCATTGTTGACCAGCACGTCCAGGCCGCCGAACCGGTCGACGACCTGCCCGACCAGCCCGGCGGCGGTGTCCCGCCGGCCGAGGTCGGCGGCAAAGGCCGCCGCCGTGCCGCCCGCCGCGGCGATGCCGGCGACCACGGCCTCGGCCTCGCTGCGGCTGGCGTTGTAGTGGACGGCCACCTGCGCCCCGTTGCGGGCGAAGCCGCGGGCCACGGCGGCGCCGATGCCCGTGCTGGCGCCGGTGACCAGAACCACTCGGCCGGCAAGATCCTCGATCATCAGACGACTCTCCGTTGACGCAGGCCTCGGACCATGCGCGCGCCACCCTGCCCTGGCAAGCGGTCGGCGCGAGCAAACCTCAGTCCAAGCCCGGCACCGTCGCTGGCCGAACCGATCGCGCATTGAAGATCAGAAAACTGACGCCGGCCATGACCCAGACGCCGATGCCGCCATAGAGCATCACCCAGCCGAAGCCGGTCGCGAGCGCCTCGCGCACGGCCGATTGATCCAGCCCGGGAACGGGCACGGCCTGTCCGGCGGCGATCCTGTCGGCGATGACCCGCAAATGCGATCCGTCCAGGTTGGGCAGCGCGCCCTCGAGCCGCGCCCGCACGCCGCGGGCCAGGATGAAGCCCATGATCGCGATGTTGACCGCGAGCGAGACCATCCGGGCGGTCATGTCGATGCCGGAGGCCATGCCCGCGCGGTCGCTCGACACCGAGCCCGTCGTGGTGTTGGTGACGGGCGTATTGGTCAGGCCGAGGCCGATCCCGGCGATCAGGCAGCCCGGCAGCATCGTCAGCCAGTCCGGCTGCGGGGCGGCGCTGCCGACCCTCATCAGGATGAAGCCGAGGCCGATCGTGAACAGCCCGGCGGGAATGACCAGGCCGGGCCGGTAGCGCAGCGACAGGCGCTCCCCGACCGGCGGCATGACCAAGGTCGGCACCGTATAGGCGAGCAGCGCCAGACCGGCGGCGACGGTGTCGTAGCCGAGCCCGGCGTGGAACCAGATCGGGAGATAGATCATGAACGGCCAGTAGCTGGTGTTCATCGCGGACGAGCCGATGATCGCCCCCGCAAACGGGCGGATGCGGAAGACCGAGATGTCGAACATCGGTCGCCGGCTGATGGTCTCGGCGACGAAGAAGGCGAAAAGGCTCGCAGCCGCGGCGCCGAGGATCGCCAGGCCGGCCCCTTGGGTGATGGTGAAGACCAGGCAGAAGACGGCCAGGGAGAGCGTCAGGATGCCCGCGATATCGAGCCGGCCGGCCTGCGGGTCCTTGGACTCCCGCACCCCGGCCACGGCGAGTGCGAAGGCCAGGACGGCAAACAGCACGTGGATGAGGAATACCCACGTCCAGTTCGCGACCGCGACGATCCCGCCGCCGATGATCGGCCCGAAGCCCAGGCCGATACCGAAGATGACGCCCCACCACCCCCACGCGGCGGCGCGCTCGCGTCCGCCCTGGAACGCATGGGACAGGACGGCGATCTGGCAGATCAGCATCGCGCCGCCGCTCAGGCCCTGGAGAAACCGGGCGACGATCAGCGTCGAGACATCTTGGGCCACACCGCAGATCAGCGACGTGAAGCCGAAGGCGGCGATCGCGATCAGGAAGACGCGCTTGCGCCCGTACCGGTCGGCCACCGTCCCCGTGGCCATGAGCACGGTCGTGACAGCGATGGTATAGGCGGTCATGACCCACTGCAGCTGTTTGAAGTCCGCCTGCAGCACGTGTTCCAGCGTCGGCAGGATCGCGGGAATGCTGGAGATCTCCAGCCCAAACATCAGGCACGAAAGACAGACGGCGGATAAGACGACAACGCCTCGACGGGTCAGTGCGGTCGGCTTGCTCGGCCTTTCGACGGATCGCGTGCAATGCGGATCAGGTAGGGCGCCCTTGATCATCCTTGAACGCGATGATTGAATATTTCAGAGACAACATATTGGGATGGCTGCCGTGACCACGCTGGACGTCGAGGCCGTCAAGGCATTCGTGGCCATCGCCGATCTCCAGAGCTTCACGCGAGCGGCCGCAGCGCTGGGTACGACGCAGGGTGCGATCAGCGTGAAGCTGAAGCGGCTGGAGGACCGGGTTGGCCAGAAATTGATCGAGCGCACGCCGCGGCTGGTTCGCCTGTCGGCGCCGGGCGCCCTGTTCCTCGAGGCCGCGCGCGACTTCCTCGCGGCCCATGACCGCGCCGTGGCAGGGTTGACGCCGGTGCGTCGCCGCTTCGCCCTGGGCATCGCCACCCATGTCGGCGGGCCGGAACTGCCGACGATGCTGGCGCGGCTGAGTGCCCAGGACCCGGCGCTCACCATCGAAGTGCGGCTTGCCGATTCCCGCGACCTGCTGAACGCCTTCGATCAGGGGAAGGTCGACGCCGCGATCATCCGCCGGGAGGACGACCGACGGGACGGCGAAATCCTCGCCCCGGAGCATTTCGGCTGGTTCGCCACGCCGGATTTCGAGCATCGCGCCGGCGAGCCGCTGCGCCTGGCGGCGTCGTCGCCGTCCTGCGGCATCCGGAACATCGCCACGCGTGCGCTCGACGCCGCCGGCATCCCGTGGACCGAGGTCTTCCTCGGTTGCGGCTCCTTTGCCGTTGCCGAAGCCGTCGCAGCCGGCCTCGCCACTGCCGTCTTCTCCTGCCGGCTGCCGCCGCCCGGCACGGTCGATGTCAGCCGGCGTCTCCGGCTGCCGGCGATTCCTTCATCCGAGATCGTGCTGCTGTCCACGCTGTCGGATGCGAAATCCCGGGCCGCGCTCAAGACGCTCGCAACCGCCTTTCGCGAGCACAGTCCGTCCGCTGCCCGACGCCGGGCCCTCAGTAGGTGATCTTTGCAACCCGCCGCAGCTCGTCCGCAGTGGTGGTCGGAAACCCGAAGAATTCAAGATAGGCAGGTATCTGCTCGAAAAGCATATCCGTGCCGATTTGGATCTCGCAGCCTCTGGCGCGCGCCGCGCGCAGGAACGGCGTGATCTCCTGCTTCATGACCACCTCACCGACAAAGGTCGACGGATCGATCCGGTCGACGTCCATCGGCAGCGGGTCATCGGCGGCCATGCCGAGCGGCGTAGCGTTGACGACGATGTCGTAACCCTGCGGATCCTTGCTCCCGACCGATAGGTCGAGGCCGGGATAGTGAGCGCGGAGCCGGTCGGCCAGGCCCGCAGCCGACGCCGGGTTTGCGTCGAACAGCCCGAGCGCGCCGGCGCCGGCACCGGCAAGCGATGCAGCGATCGCCGAACCCACGCCGCCGCTCCCGACCACCAGGGCCCGTGCGCCGCGGAGCGCACGGCCCTTGCTCTGGACGCCGCGGACGAAGCCCTCGCCATCGAACATGCCGCCGAGCAGGCTGCCGTCGGGCCTCAGCAGGATCGCGTTGCAGGCACCGGCGATCTGGGCCGTGGTGGACAGTTCGTCGACGAGCGCCGCGGTGGCCACTTTCAGCGGCATCGTCACCAAGGCACCGCGGATGTTGGTCAGCCGGAACAGGGACGCCAGCAGCTCCGGATAGCCCTCGAGCTTTGCCCCCATCGGCACGACCACGGCGTCCACCCCGATCGACTCGAAGTAGGGATTGTAGATCAGCGGCGCTTTGAAGCTGTGCGTCGGATAGCCGAGATGGGCCAGCAGGATCGTATTGCCGTTGATCATGTCACTGGACCTCCACGGCCAGCCCGGTGCGGGCGCTTTCTTTCACGGCCAGGACCACCTTCAGAGCCTGCAGGCCGGCGCGACCTGGCACTACGGGGGCTGCCCCATCTCGGATCACGTCGCAGAAATGCCGGATCTGCGCCTTAAGCGGATCCTCGGGCACGACCGGCACGCGCAGTCGTGAGAGCGGTTCCAGCCAGCTGCGCTGGCCCGGGTTGGACCAGATCTCGAGCTGCGGGATCGTCAGCGAGGCCTCGCTGCCGCCGATCTGACAGCAGGTCTGGTCCTGCTGCGGGTAGGCAGGATTTTCACCGGTGGTCAGCTCCCAACTCCAGGGTGCCACCACCGTGTCGGAAACGTTGACCGTGCCCAAGGCGCCGTTGGCAAAGCGGAGCAGGATGACCGCCGTCTCTTCCACGGCGTTGCCCCGCACGGCATTGGAGTCCATCGCCTGCACGGCCGCGATCGGGCCGCACAGATAGTGCAGCAGGTCGATATCGTGAATGAGGTTCAGGAACACGGGGCCGGCGCCCGCCTGGCGCCGCCATCCGACCTCGAAATAGTCGTCCGGTTTCATGAGCCAGAAGCTGTTGTGCACGGTCAGCACGCGTCCCAGGCGACCGGAGTCGATGATCTCCTTGGCCTTCAGGATCATCGGGTTGTAGCGCCGGTGATGGCCGACCAGCAGCGGCACGCCGGCAGCCTCGGCCGCCTCGACCAGCCGGGTCGCACCAGCGACGTCATCGGCAATCGGCTTTTCGACGATCGCCGGCAGTCCGGCCCGGATCGCCTCGAGCCCGGTCTCGACATGCATCTGGTTAGGCGTGGCGATGATGACGCCGTCCGGGCGGGCGGTCGCGAGCAAGTCGGACAGGCTGGAGTACCATGGCGCATCGAGCGCCGCGGCGACGTCCCGGCCGACCGGCGAGGGGTCGATCACCGCCGCCAGAACGGCCGCCGGGTCCCGGCTCACATGTTCGGCATGACGCTTGCCGATCAAGCCGGCGCCGAGGACGGCCAGCCTGACCGGCGATCGGACTGCGGTCACGGCTTGGCCTGCTCGATCAATCGCGCGACCCGCTGCAGCGCCAGGGTGTAGCCCTGCGTCCCGAAACCGGCGATCACACCGGACGCAACCGTCGAAACATAGGAGTGATGCCGGAAGGCTTCGCGCTTGTGGACATTCGAGATATGCACTTCGATGATCGGGAATTCGCAGGTATTGAGCGCATCCAGGATCGCGACGGAGGTGTGGGTGAAAGCCGCCGGATTGATGACGATACCGCCAGCGGTCTCCCGCGCCTCGTGGATCCAGTCGATGATTTCATATTCCCGATTGCTCTGGTGGAAGCGGATGTCGAGCTTGAGCTCGGCGGCCTGCCGCCGGCAGTCAGCCTCGACATCGGCCAGGGTCTCATGGCCATAGATATGCGGCTGGCGCTTGCCCAGCAAGTTCAGGTTCGGGCCGTTCAACACGTAGACAAGGCGGCTCATGGTGCTCTCACAAGGTTGTGGCGGCGACGACGTCGACGTCAGTGCCGATCCAGGATCTCTCCGAGGAATTTCCGGGTTCGCGGGTTCTGGGGACTTCCGAAAAACTCGGCGGGTGGGCCCTCCTCCACCATCCGACCGTCGGCCATGAACAGCACGCGGTCGGCAACCTGCCGAGCGAACCCCATCTCGTGGGTGACGCAGATCATGGTCATGCCGTCCTGAGCCAGGGCGATCATGGTGTCGAGGACCTCCTTGACCATCTCGGGGTCGAGCGCGGAGGTCGGCTCGTCGAACAGCATCACCTTCGGGTTCATGCACAGCGCCCGGGCGATCGCGACGCGCTGCTGCTGGCCACCGGACAG
>CAZEFK010000044.1:0-38575 GCA_964511405.1 uncultured Comamonadaceae bacterium
TCTCCGCCACGATCCGCGCCTTCGCATCCGGCGGCCAACGCCGCCGGCGACCGGCTCCGGTGAAAATCTCCAGCTGCCGCGCCGGCTCGACCGCCGCCGCCTTCGGCATAGAATGTTCCACGGTGTCAATCATAGGTCTTATCGCCCGTCCACTCGCCCGACCAGCATCGCCGATCATGCCGTCAAGGCAAAGGTGGGCGCAGAACAGCGCTTACGCAGAGGCTACGGCAACTCGTCACCGGCAGGTGGGGGCTCGTCAGGCGCGTTCTGAACAAACCACTTCAGATCCTCGGGCTTGGCGTCCTGGGCCCGCTGCCTGAAGAATTCTGCCGCGGTCTCGACAGCCCCGACCTTCTGCGCCACCGCCGCTGCGATCCACTGGTTGAGCGACACGCCATCTTCCTTGGCCAAGCGCTGCGCCGCTTTCTTGATCGACGCCGGGAGTTTCAACGGATACGACGCCTTGCTCATGCCTGGACCCTCCGCAACAGGTCAGCTGGTCGAAGGATGGAAACGCCGAAGCGATCCGCCGCCCCGGCAAAGTCCGCAACATTGTAGGTCACCAGCGCGTCGGCGCGGCCGTTGATCGCTGCCTCGAGCACCATTTCGTCACCTGGATCGCGCACCTGGGGCCGCCATCGGAAATGAACGTCGACCGGCTCCACGGCACTGGCCAGCGCCGCCAAAACCCGGTCGACCTGATGGATCGTGAGACGATGCACAAGCCGCTGCTCAGGCCGTTTCAGTACGTCTTCGTACTCAAGGAACAGGGGCGGCGTCGCCAGCGGCACCAGCCGCCGATCGGCGACCAGACCAAGCACCGCGTTGCCGGCGCCTCGGCGACTTCGAAGCCCCGTGACCAGAACCGAGGTATCGATCACGACCCGCCACATATCTCATAAGATGTCATATCCTATGAGATACCTCAACGCCAGCCAGTGAATGTCGCCGTCGCCCAGACCTGCCGCCGGCATCAGATCCCGTTCCGCAGCCCGGCTACTGGGCAAAGCGGGAGGCGGGAAAACGGGTTGTCCAGACGGCGCTCCCGGATCGTGCCCCAGGCATGCCAGACGAGGTCGACGTCGGGGCCGGCGGGCGCTGGTACCGATCTTGGCCGGAGCCCGAACTGACGGGACCGCTGCCGGACCCGCCGTCGTTTTCCGAGACGATCGACGCTGTGCGCGGCCGTATGCAGAGGGTCATCGGCAAGGTGACCGTCCCCCGAGATCTTTCTCGTTCGTACACAGCAATCGCCGCCATTGGCGAGCATGGAGCGCGGCCCGAGTCATCCGGCCACCTGTTCGGCTTCGGCGCCTCAGGCCCGCCCCGCTCGGCTCGTTGACCTGGGTCAAAGCTGCAGCCGCCGCCTCCCAATAGGGTGCCGTTCAGCGCCGTAGCTCCCGCGTCGTCGGGGATTGCGGCGGTCACCTGAGCGGAGAGCGCCCATGGAGCAGAATGCCGATCCGAGCCCGACCCGGATCCTGGGCGTCAGCACGCTCGCCTTCACCGTCTGCTTCGCCGTGTGGTCGATTTTCTCGATCATCGGCATCGGCATCAAGCAGCAGCTCGGCCTCGACGACACCGAGTTCGGCCTGCTGATCGGCACGCCGATTCTGAGCGGCTCGCTGATCCGCTTGCCGCTGGGGGTATGGGCCGGCCGCAGCCCGCTTCTCTGCGTAGCTCGCGACATGGCCGGTCAGGGTGACCACGCCGTTGTCGACCGCGACGCCGATATGGGCGGGTTCCACGAGCGGTTCCCAATCCAGTTCGTCGATCACTTGCTGCTGGATGGTCTTGTCGTCGTGCATAACATCCTCCTTGGCTTGCGAATGGACGCTGCGGCGCCGGCCTTGGCGGCGCCTTGCGGCAGATCAAAGGGTGCCCAGCTCGAGCCGGAGGGCGAGGAGGTGCAGCAGATCGGCGAGCGCCAGCACGCCGACCAGCCGGCCGTTGCGGATCACGAGCAGCCTGGAGTTGCTGGTGCGCGCCATGAGGGCGAGCGCCTTGGCGGCGTCGGCCCGGGCATCGATGCAGTTCCGGTTGCTCAGCCGCTCGGCGATGTCGCCGACGCGCAGCCGGTCCCAGTCCTCACGCGGGACCTGCCGGACCTGACGCGTCCCGACCCAGCCGTGCGGCAGGCCATCCACCACGACCGGGAACAGCTCGTGGTGATAGCGATAGAGATAGTCTTCGACGAACTCGCGGACGGTCCGGTCCGGCGGGACGGTGATCGGGTCGCCGGTCATGACGCGACTGACGGGAATGCCCGCCAGGGCCTCGTGGATCATCAGCTGGCTGTAGGACTGCGTGGCAGCCGCCCTCAGGAACAGCCCGATCAGTCCCCACCACAAGCCGCCGACCAGGTCGCCGTCGACAGCGCGGAAGACGCCAAGAACGATCAGCAGGATCCCGAAGCCGCCGCCGACCGTCGTCGCGAACCGGGTCGCGCGGTGCAGGTCGCCGTGCCACCACCACAGCGCGGCCCGCAGCACCCGCCCGCCGTCCAGCGGGAACGCCGGGATCAGGTTGAACAGCCCCAGCAGGCCGTTGGCCAAGGCGAGGTAGCCGGCGAGCGCAGCCGGTGCCGCGAAGCCTGCCGCATCCAGGGCGGCGCCGGCTTGGGTGAAGATGATCGCGAGCGTGAAGCTCACGGCAGGGCCGGCCAGCGCCATCAGGAGCTCGGACCGGCCGTTGCGCGGCTCCTCGTCCATTTCGGCGACGCCGCCGAAGATGAACAGGACGATGCGCGAGATCGGGATGTCGAAGTGGCGCGCGACCAGGGCGTGCCCCAGCTCGTGCAGCAGGATCGAGGCCATGAGCCCGACGGCACCCGCCACGCCCATTCGCCAGTACAGCGCCGGGTCGACCGCCGGGTACCAGGCGGGGAAGAAGCCGGTGGCGAGCGACCAGGCGATCAGGACGGCCAGCACCAGCCAGGTCCAGTCGACCTGGATGCGAATGCCGCCGAGCGTGAACAGCGTCTGCCGGCCGTCGACGCCGGCCCGGCGGAGCGACGCGTTGGGCAGCGTCCGGGACGTGGACATCGCGGCAACTCTTCAGTGCGCCATCAGGACCGGCAACTCGGCGCTCCGCAGCACATGCTGGGTAAAGCCGCCGAAGACGAATTCGCGCAGCCGGTTGTGCCCATAGCCGCCCATGACGACCAGCCCGGCGCCGGAAAGCTTGGCCGCCTCGAACAGCGCCGCCGCGGGGGCCTTGTTAACGACGGCGATATGGCGGGTCGTGACCTCTAGGCCATGGCGGCGCAGGCCGTGCACGAGCCGGCCCACGTCGTCGGGATCCGGACGGTGCCCCTCGACCACCGTCTGCACGATGATATGCTTGGCCCTGAGCAGGAAGGGCAGGGCGGCGGCGACCGCGCGCGCCGCCGAGGCCGACGGCTTCCAGGCGATGACCACGGTGTCGGCCGGCAAATCCGACACGCCGGCCGCCGGGATGAGGAGCGGCCGCCCGCCGTCGAGCAGCGCCGTCTCGATCGTCTCGAGGGCGACGCCGGTCTGGCCGGCGGGCCTGGCGATCACCATGAGGTCGCTGGCGCGCCCGTGCCGGACGACGATATCAGGCTCCTCGCCGACTTCGCGATGCCACTGGGCCGAAAGGCCTGCTTCCGTCGTACCGATGGGCACGCCGCGCGCCGCGCACACGCCGCGGACGGCTTGCGCCGCGGCCGCCTCGCGCGCGACGGCCTCGCGCTCCCAGCGCTCGACCAGGTCGCCGGTGATCGTGGCGCTGCCGCCCCAGGATGCCGCGGCCAGGACGGCAGCTGTCTCGACGCGGACATGCAGGAAGTCGAGGCGCGCGCCGAACGCACGGGCGACCTGGATGGCGGTCTCGAACGCGGCGGCGTCGCATGGACTGCCGGCCGTCGGCACCAGAATGGTCTTGATCATCGCGGGATCCCTTATTTCTGGCTCTGCCCGGAGTAAGCGGCCATCGCGCCACCCTGGACACTGAGCGAGATCGAAGGATTGTCGTTGATTTGGATCAAAGCCGGCGTCCTGGCGACGGGGACTTCGACAAGCTTCCCGCGACGGTCGGAGACTATTCATGCACGGCATCTTTTGGATCTTTATCGCCGATGCCTCGCGAGCGCGGATCGTCGTTCGTACGCCGGGCGGGTGCTGGCAAACCGTCGCCGCGTTCCGTCTGGAGCCGCTGCCTGGGGCCGCAGAACTGGGTAGCGACCGCCCCGGGCGCAGCTTCGAGAGCGCGGGCGTTGCGCGCCGCGCCATCGAGCCGCGGCACGACCCGGCGAAGCTGCAGCGGCGCAGTTTCGTCTGCGCGTTGGCGCGGTTTCTCGACAGCGCCTGCCTGGATCGCCGCTTCGATCGATTGGCGCTGGTCGCGCCGAGCCGGATGCTGGGCGAGATGCGGTCGGTCCTGGCCGATCACACGCGTGCCGCCGTGTCGGTCGAGAGCCCCAAGGACCTGACCAAGATCCCCGATGACGAGATCGCGGATCATCTGACGCCGATCCTGGCGGAAACCCGCCGCTTGGCGCGCGCCTGAGCCGGTTTGATCCGGCGCAAAGCCTGGCGCGGCGGGCGGACCTAGCGTCGCCTGGACCGAATAGGAGGCGACGATGAAGGCAGCCGATGTGATGACCCGCCGCGTATGGACCGTGGCGCCCGAGACGACCGTGGCCGATGCGGCGCGGCTGATGATCGAGCACCGGATCAGCGGCCTGCCCGTGGTCGGCCCCGATCAGCGGCTGGTGGGCATCGTGACCGAAGGCGACTTTCTGCGCCGCGTCGAGCTGGGCACCGAGCGCCGCCACAGCGGCTGGCTTGGGTTCCTGCTGGGTCCGGGGCGGTTGGCCGACGAGTATGTCCAGGCCCACGCGCGGCGCGTCGACGAGGTGATGACTACGGATGTCGAGACCGCGACCGAGGACGCCGAGCTGGCGGATCTCGTGCGGCTGATGGAGCGGTGGCGGATCAAGCGGGTTCCGGTCGTGCGCGACGGCCGGCTGGTCGGTATCGTCAGCCGCGCCAACCTGCTCCAGGCCTTGGCGGTGGTGCCGCCGGCAGCCCTGGCCATGAGCATGGACGACGTCGCGATCCGCGACCGCGTCGTGGCCGAGATCGAACGCCAGCCCTGGGGCCCGATCGCCAGCATCACGGTGCTGGTCAAGGACGGCGTGGTCAGTCTCGACGGCGCCATCTTCGACGAGCGCCAGCGCCTTGCTTTGAAGGTGGCGGCGGAGAACATCCCGGGCGTCCGGGCCGTGCACGACAACCTGGTCTGGGTCGAGCCGACCTCGGGCTACTCGATCGAGCCGCCGGCCGCCTCGGCCCCGCCGCGCCGATGGGGGCGCTGGGCGGGTGCGCTGCTGGCCATCGGGGTGGCGGCGGTCGCCGGCGTCTATTGGTTCGACCAGGGCGGCGACGGCGAGCTTGCCGGTCTCGCCTACGGCAACGGCCGGTTGGAGGCCGACGAGATCGACATCGCAACCAAGTTCGCCGGCCGGATCGCGACTCTGCTGGTCGATGAGGGGGATCGCGTGCAAATGGGCCAGCTGGTGGCGCGCATGGACGTGCGCGACCTGGAGGCCGATCTGGCCAAGGCCGAGGCGCAGGCAAAGCAGGCTCAGCAAGCGCTGGCTGCGGCGCGCGCGGCGATCGACCAGAACGTGAGCCAGAAACGCCTGGCCGACCAGGAGCTGCAGCGCGCCCGGTTCCTGTTCCAGCGCGGCTACGGCCCGCAGGAGGTGGTCGACCAGCGCCAGTCCCAATCCGATACCCTGGCGGCCGCCATCGTCGCCGCCCGGGCGCAGGCGGCCGCGGCGGAGCATGCAGTGGCCGCGGCGCTCCAGGACGTCCAGCGCGACCGCGTGGACATCGCCGACAACATGCTGGTGGCGCCGCGCGCCGGCACCATCCAGTACCGGCTGGCCAATGACGGCGAAGTGCTGCCCGCCGGCGGCAAGGTGTTCACCCTGCTCGACACCGGCAGCGCCTATATGGACGTGTTCCTGCCGACCGCCGATGCCGGACGGATCGCCGTCGGCGCCGAGGGGCGGATCCTGCTCGACGCGCTGGCCGATCGGCCGATCCTCGCCCACGTTTCGTTCGTCGCCGACGAGGCCCAGTTCACGCCGAAGGCGGTCGAGACGCGCGCCGAGCGGGACAAGCTGATGTTCCGGGTCAAGGTCCGCGCCGATCCCGATGCGCTGCGGCGGATCATGGGCACGGCGCGCGTGGGGCTGCCCGGCGTGGCCTATGTGCGCGTGGATCCGGCCTACCCTTGGCCGGCCTGGCTGGCGGGCGCGCCATGACCGATGGCGGCCCGATCGCCGCCGTCGAGGCGGTAACCCATCGCTATGGCCGGCTCGTCGCCCTCGACCGGGTCAGTCTGGATGTCCCGGCTGGGCGGATGATCGGCCTGGTCGGGCCGGACGGCGTCGGCAAGTCGACCCTGCTGGGCCTGCTCGCCGGCGCCAAGCGGCAGCAATCGGGGCGCATCCGGGTGCTGGGCGGCGACATGGGCGATCGCCGGCACCGGGCCCGTGCCTGTCCGCGGATCGCCTACATGCCCCAGGGCTTGGGCCGCAACCTTTATCCCGACCTCAGCGTCGCCGAGAACATCGACTTCTTCGGCCGGCTGTTCGGGCTCGGCCGTGTCGAGCGGCGCCAGCGCCTGGCCGAGCTGTGCGCCGCCACCGGCCTCGCTCCGTTCCTGGACCGCCCCGCCCGCAAGCTCTCGGGCGGCATGCGCCAGAAGCTGGGGCTGTGCTGTGCGCTGGTCCACGACCCCGACCTGCTGATCCTCGACGAGCCCACCACCGGCGTCGACCCGCTGTCGCGCCGGCAGTTCTGGCAGCTGATCGCGGGCATGCGCGGCGACCGGCCCGACCTCAGCGTCATCGTCGCTACGGCCTATATGGAGGAGGCGGAGCCGTTCGATTGGCTGGTCGTGATGAATGGCGGCCGGGTCCTCGCCACAGGCGCGCCGGCCGAGATCGAGCGGCAGACCCGCTGCGCGACCCTCGAGGCGAGCTTCGTGGCCCTGGTTGCCGGCTCGGACGCGCCGGCGCCGCTGGTCATTGCGCCGCTCGAGCCGGACCGTGGTCGGCCGCCGGTGGTCGTGGCGCGGGACCTGACCCGCCGGTTCGGCGACTTCGTGGCGGTGGACCGCGTCGGCTTCAGCATCGCGCGCGGCGAGATCTTCGGCTTCGTGGGCTCGAACGGCTGCGGCAAGACGACGACCATGAAGATGCTGACCGGGCTGCTGCCCGCCAGCGCCGGCGAGGCGCGGCTGTTCGGCCGGCCGACCGACGCCGCCGACCTGATGCTGCGCCGGCGCATCGGCTACATGTCGCAGACCTTCTCGCTCTATGGCGAGCTGACGGTGGAACAGAACCTGGCGCTGCATGCCCGGCTGTTCCGCCTCGATCCGGATTCAGCGCGCCGTCGGATAGAGGCGCTGATCGAGCAGTTCGGCCTGGGCGCCCACCGCGCCGCCGACGCGGCAGGGCTGCCGCTGGGCATCCGCCAGCGCCTGTCGCTGGCCGTCGCGGTCGTCCACGAGCCCGATCTGCTGATCCTGGACGAGCCCACGTCGGGCGTCGACCCGCTGGCGCGTGACCGGTTCTGGGCGATCCTCGCCGACCTGTCCCGCCGGCAAGGCGTGACCATCTTCGTGTCGACCCATTTCATGAACGAGGCGGCGCGCTGCGACCGCGTCGCGCTGATGGACGCGGGGCGCGTGCTGGCGCTCGGCACGCCGGCCGAGCTGGTGGCCGAGAGCGGCGGCGCCAGCCTGGAGGACGCCTTCATCGGCCACCTGGCGGCGATTACGGGATCCACCGGCGGCGCGGCGCCGGCACTTGCTCTGCGCTCCTCGCAGCCGGCCGTGGCTCGGCTGTTCTCACCGGGACGGCTGGTCGCCTATGCCATCCGCGAAGCGCTGGAGCTGCGCCGCGACCCGGTCCGTCTGGCTTTCGCGGTGGTTGGCACGGCCTTCCTGATGCTGGTGCTCGGCTTCGGCATCAATACCGACGTCGATCAACTGCCGTTCGCGGTGCTCGACCGCGACCGGACGCCGGAGAGCCGCGCCTATCTGGAAGAGCTCCGGGGCTCGCGCTATTTCGCCGAGCAGCCGGCAATTGCCGACGCCGCCGAGCTGGACCGCCGGCTGGCCGCCGGGGATTTCAAGGTGGCGATCGAGATCCCGGCCGGCTTCGGAAGGAAGCTGCGCGGCGGCCGGACGACCGAAGTCGGAGCCTGGATCGATGGTGCCATGCCGTTCCGCGCCGAGACCACGCGCGGCTACCTGCAGGGCGTGCATCAGCAGTTCCTCGCCGACGATGCCCGCGCCGCCGGACGCGCGCCGGTGCCGGCCCTTGCGACCATCGAGACGCGGTTCCGCTACAACCAGGACTTCAGCAGCGTCTTCGCCATGGTGCCGGCGACGATCGCCCTGCTGCTGGCGCTGGTCCCGGCGATCCTGATGGCGCTGGCGGCTGTGCGCGAGCGCGAGCTGGGGTCGATCACCAACCTCTATGTCACGCCGGTGACCCGGGCCGAGTTCGTGCTGGGCAAGCAGCTGCCCTACATCGCGCTGGCGCTGGCCAACGCCGCCGGCCTGGTCGCCATGGCCATCCTGCTGTTCGGGGTGCCGCTCACCGGCAGCGCCCTGGCGTTCGCGCTGGGCGCCCTGGCCTATGTCACCGCGACCACGGCCTACGGCTTCGTGATCTCGGCGTTCGCGGGCAGCCAGATCGCCGCCCTGTTCGGCACGGCCATCCTGACCGTGCTGCCGGCCACCCAGTTCTCCGGCCTGCTGGTGCCCGTCGCCGCGCTGTCGGGCATGGCCTGGACCATGGGCCACCTGTTCCCGATGACCTACTTCCTGCCGATCAGCGTCGGCGCCTTCACCAAGGCGCTGGGCATCGCGGAGGTGCGGCAGAACCTGTTGTGGCTCTCGCTGTTCGTGCCGGCCCTGGTGGGCGCCAGCATCCTGTTGCTGCCGCGCCAGGAGCGCTGAGCGATGGCCGGGCTATCGGCCATCTTCTGGCTCGGCACCAAGGAGCTGCGCAGCCTTGCCCACGACTGGGCGCTGCTGGGTTTCGTGGTCTACAGCTTCACCATCGCGATCCAGAGCCAGGCGCAGAGCCAACAGCAGGAGCTGCACAATGCCGCCGTGGCGATCGTCGACGAGGACCGGTCGGCGCTGTCGCGGGCGATCGCTCATGCACTGCTGCCGCCTTATTTCCAGCCGCCGCAGGACATCGCGGCCGGCGACGTCGATGCCGCCATGAATGTCGGCCGCTACACCTTCGTTCTCGACATCCCGCCGCGGTTCCAGCGCGACGTGCTGGCCGGACGCAGCCCCGCGCTGCAGCTGGCCGTCGACGCCACGGCGATGATGCAGGCGGGCATCGGCGCTGGCTACGTGGAGTCGATCATCCAGGGCGAGGTCCGGCATCTGGCGGCGCGCACCGACGCGCCGGCACCTGCGCCAGTCGACCTTGCGGTGCGCATCGCGTTCAACCCGAACATCACCACGGCCTGGTTCACCAGCGTCATGGGCATCGTCAACAACGTGACGATGCTGGCGGTGATCCTGGCCGGGGCGGCGGTCATCCGCGAGCGCGAGCACGGCACCATGGACCACCTGCTGACCATGCCGCTCACGCCGGTCGAGATCGCCCTGGCCAAGGTGTGGTCCAACGGGCTCGTGATCCTGGCGCTGGTCGCCCTGTCGCTGTGGGGCATTGTCGAGCGCTGGCTCGGCGTGCCGATCCAGGGCTCGATCCCGCTGTTCCTGGGGGCGACCGCGGTCTACCTCTTCTTCGCCACCGCGATCGGCCTGCTGCTCGGCACCATCGCCCGCTCGATGCCGCAGCTGGGCCTGCTGTTCATCCTGGTGGCCGTGCCGCTCAACCTGCTGTCCGGCGGCAGCACGCCGGTGGAAAGCATGCCCGAGGCGCTCCAGGCGATCATGTCGGCGTCGCCCTCGACCCATTTCGTCTCGGTCGCCGAGGCGATCCTCTATCGCGGAGCCGGGCTGGACGCCGTGTGGCAGCACGGTCTGGTCATGGCCGGCGTCGGCGGGCTGCTGTTCGCGCTGGCCGTCCTGCGCTTCCGGGCCACCGCCGCGACGCTGGCCGGGAGCTAGGCCGATGGCATTGCCGGCGACCATCATTGGCTATGCTTGGCGGATCGGCCGGGCGCATCAGCTGCGGCTGATCGCGCTCACGGTGGTCGTGTTCCTGCTGGACCTGGCGCCGCTCGAGCTGCAGCGCCGGATCGTCAACGACGCGCTGCGCCAGTCGCAGTTCGCCCCGCTGGCGCTTTTGTGCGGCCTTTACCTGGCGGTCAACCTGGCCGAAGGCGCGCTCAAGCTCGCCCTCAACGTCTATCGCGGCTGGGTCGGCGAGTGTGCTGCGCGGACACTGCGGCACCAGGTGATCGCCGCCGAGGAGCGGCGCGACGGGCGCAGCGCCGACGGCGAAGGCACCGAGATCGCGATCGTCGTGGCCGAAGTCGATCCGATCAGCGGGATCGTCGGCAACATCATCTCCGATCCCTTGCAGCAAGTCGGCGTGCTGTTGAGCGTGTTCGGCTATCTCGCCCTGCTGCAGCCCTGGGTCGCGGTCGTCAGCTTCGCCCTGTTCGCGTTGCAGCTGCTGTTCGTGCCGCCGCTGCAGCGGGCGATCAACCGGCGGGCGGCCGACCGCATCGCGGTGCTGCGCCGTTTGGGTGGTGCGATCGCCGGCAACGCCCATCTGCCGACGATCGCTGCGGATGCGGACATCGAGCGCGTCATGGCGCTCAACATCGCGATCTACTGGCGAAAGTACGTGATGAATTTTGCCATGAACGGTCTCTATCACGTGAGCGTAACAGGCGTTTTCCTGTTCGGCGGCTGGCTTGCCTTGTCCGGACATATGGAATATGGCGCGGTCGTTGCGTTCGTCTCGGGACTGGGCCGGATCAACGATCCATGGGGTGATCTGGTCAACTATTTCCGGGATCTGGCGAATGCGCAGATCAAGTACCGGATGGTCCGTGACTACACGGAATCGTTGGCGGTGCTGACATGACCACTCAGGATGCCGTCGTGACGTTTCTCTCCGATCCCGCGGCCTATGGCGTGGCCGGTCCGGTCGAGCGGGTCGAGACCCACATCTCGATCGTTTTCCTCGCAGGCGATCGGGCGTGGAAGCTGAAGCGCGCGGTCCGCACCTCCTACCTGGATTTCTCGACCGTCGAGCGCCGCCGCGCGGCCTGCGAAGCCGAAATGGCGATGAATCGGCGCACGGCACCCGAGCTCTATCTGGAGGTTCGCGCGGTGCGCCGGACGCCGGACGGCGCCCTCACCCTGGGCGGCAAGGGCGAGCCCGTCGACTGGCTGGTGGTGATGCGCCGGTTCGATCAGTCGGCGCTGCTCGACCGTATGGCCGAGACGGGACGGCTGGACTTGCCGCTCGCCCGGGCCGTGGCCGATGCCGTCGCGGATCTCCACGACCAGGCAGACGCGGTACTGGGCCACGGTGGCCGTGCCGGGATCGAGGCGGCGACCGCGATCACCGAGACCAATCTTGCGCTGCGTCCCGAACGACTGCCGTCCGAGGCCGCGCGCCGCTGGTCCGCCGGTATCCGCGCCGAGATCGCGCGCCGGTCGACGCTGCTGGAGGCGCGGCGCCGCGGCGGCAGCGTGCGTGCCGGGCATGGCGACCTGCACCTGCGCAACATCTGCCTGATCGACGGCCGGCCCGTGCTGTTCGACGGCATCGAGTTCGATCCGTCGCTGGCCGCGGTCGACGTGCTGTACGACCTGGCCTTCCTGTTGATGGACCTGCTGCACCGGGACGAGGCCGGCCTCGCCGCGGCGGTGCTCAACCGCTATCTCGACCGCCGCGACGAGGTCGACGGTTTGGCCGCCCTGCCGCTGTTCCTGTCGCTGCGCGCCGCGATCCGCGCCCAGGTAACAGCAGCCAAGCCGGCCGATCCCGCTGGCGAGGCCGGCCGCTATCTCACGCTGGCGCTGCAGCTGCTGGCGCCGCCGGCGCCGCGTCTGGTGGCGGTCGGCGGCTTCAGCGGCACGGGCAAGTCGACCCTGGCCGGGGCGTTGGCGCCCGCCATCGGCCCGGCGCCGGGGGCCCGCGTCCTGCGCAGCGACGTGCTGCGCAAGCGCCGGGCTGGCGTGGCCGAGACCGCTCGGCTTCCGGCGGTTGCCTACACGCCCGAGTCCCACGGCCAAGTCTATGCGGCGCTCGGGACGGCGGCGGCGGCCGTTCTGGCCGCCGGGCACGGCGTCATTGCCGACGCGGTGTTCGGCGACCCGGACGAGCGCCAGGCGATCGAGGCGGTCGCACGCCGGGCCGGAGTCGGCTTCGTCGGACTGTGGCTGAGCGCGCCGCCCGAGGTCCTGGCCCGGCGGGTACGGGACCGCAAGGCCGATGCGTCCGATGCCACGCCGGCGGTGCTGGCGGCACAGCTGGCGCGCGGTGCCGGCCGGGTCTCGTGGGTGCCGATCGATGCGGGCGCCAGCCCGGCCGCCTGTCTTGCGGCGGCGCGCGCGGTCCTCGCGTCTGCTTGAGCCAGATCAACGCCCGGCGCCTTGTCGGGCGGCAAAGTCTCGGTCTCGTTCATGCAAGGGAGTCCGGCCAATGCCCGACACCGCCATCGACGTCAAGAAGACGCCCGCCCCCGTCCAGCCGGCCCAGGATGCCTGGCACTCGTTCCGGCGCGAGATCGACCGGCTGTTCGATCAGTTCGACCGCGGCTTCGGCTGGCCGCTCGCGCGGCTGTTCGACCCGCCATCGCGGACCGCCGCCTTCAGCTTCTCCGTGCCGGCGGTCGACGTGACCGAGGACGACAAGGCCTACACGATCACCGCCGAGCTGCCCGGCCTCGACGAGAAGGCGGTCGAGATGTCGCTGTCCGGCGACCGGCTAGTCATCAAGGGCGAGAAGCGCCAGGAAACCGAAGAGAAGAACAAGGACTGCTACCTGTCCGAACGGTCCTACGGTTCGTTCCAGCGCAGCTTCCAGCTGCCGGCCGGCGTCGACCGCGAGCACCCGGAAGCCCGTTTTGCCAAGGGTGTCCTGACCGTCACGCTGCCCAAGACCGACCAGGCGCAGAAGCAGACGAAGACGATCGACATCAAGGCGGCCTGACCGGCTGTACTTGGCCGCGGCTCCCTGCGGGGCTGCGGCTGCGCCTTCTAGTAATCGAAGAGGATTCCAGCCATGGCGCGTTCTCTTGTCACGGTCGCCCTGGCCGTTGCGCTGGTCGCCGCAATGCCCGTTCCGGCGCTGCGCGCGCAATCGGCGGCGCCCGCGGAGCCGGGCAACGATGCCCGCGCGGGGTGCATGATGATGTCCGGCGGGATGATGCCCGGCGGGATGATGCCCGGCGGAATGATGGGCGAGGGCAGGGACCAGGCGCGGCCCATGCTCGGCATGCGCATGATGCACGGTTTGGATCATGTCGAGGGCCGGCTTGCCTTCCTGAAGGCGGAGCTCAAGATTACCGACGCCCAGGCGGCGCAGTGGGCCAAGTTCGCCGACGCGCTGCGCGCGATCGACCGATCCTCCGCTGCCGAGGTTCACCCCATGGTTCGCGACGCCGGGCCTTCGGCCACGGCCCGGTTCGAGGCGATCGAGCGCGGCCTGAGCACCCATCTCGATGCGGTGCGCAATATTCGAGCCGCCTTCGAGCCGCTCTACGGAGCCCTGTCGGACGACCAGAAGAAGATGGCCGACGAGCTTGTCGAGCCGATGGCGATTGGCCTGTGAGACGACGCGCCGGCGGCGGCTGAAGTTCTGAGCTGATCTTGTGTAATGACTGCGGCGCTGCTCGCCCTCGCTGCCATTGCGCTGGTCGGCGGGCTTGCCGTGAAGGCCGCCGGTGCTTTGGCGTGGGCCGATATCATCTGGCAGCTGGGGACCGCGCCCATGGTCGCGGCGCTGCTGGTCGGCCTGGTGCGCCGGCTGCTCAAGGGCGACGCCGGCTTGGACCTGCTGGCGCTCCTGGCTCTCGCGGCGGCGCTTGGCTTCGGCGAGACCCTGACTGCCATGGTGATCGCCTTGATTCTCGCGAGCGGCCGGGCATTGGAGAGCTATGCGCGGACACGGGCCCGGCGGGCCATGTCCGCCCTACTGAGCCGCGCCCCGCGGAAGACGGCGCGGTATCGTACGACCGGGCTCGAAACCGTCGACATCGAGGCAATCGTTCCTGGGATCGGTTGCTCGTGCGCGCCGGCGAGATGGTTCCGGTCGACGGCATCGTCGACGGCGGGCCGGCGGTGCTCGACGAGTCGGCGCTGACCGGTGAAGCGCATACGGTCCGGCATCAATCGGGCGATCGCGTGCACAGCGGCAGCGTCAACGCCGCGGCGCCCTTCGATGTCGTCGCGAGCACCGTGGCGGCCGCCAGCACCTATGCCGGCATCGTGCGGCTGGTCGAGGCCGCGCAGAAGGCGAAGGCGCCATTGGCCCGGCTGGCGGACCGCGCCGCGCTGCTGTTCATACCGCTTACCCTCGCGATCGCCGCCGCGGCGTGGCTGGCATCGGGCGATCCTCGGCGGACGCTGGCGGTCCTGGTTGTCGCCACGCCTTGCCCGCTGATCCTGGCGGTGCCGGTGGCGCTGGTTGCCGGCCTGTCGCGATGCGCCCGACGCGGTGTGCTGGTCAAAGGCGGCGACGTTTTGGAGCGGCTTGCCCGTGCGCGGATCCTGTTTCTCGACAAGACCGGGACGGTGACCGGCGGCCGCGCCCGCCTGGTGGCGATCGAGGCCGATCCGGGCAGCGAAACGGCGGAGCTGCTGCGGCTGGCGGCATCGCTGGACCAGGTCTCGCCGCATGTCCTGGCGCGGGCGGTCGTCGAGTGCGCCCGCGGCCGCGGGCTGGTGCTCAGCATCCCGACCGAGGTCAGCGAGCAAGCCGGCGCCGGGCTCTCGGGCCGCGTCGATGGACGGCTGGTTGCGGTGGGCAGCGCGGCGTTCATCGCGGCCTTTGCACCTCTCCCGGACTGGAGCCGGCGTTTCGAGCGCCGCTTGGGCGACGATGGCGCGGTCGGCGTCTTCGTCGCGATCGATGGGCGGCTGGCCGGTGCGCTGCGTCTCGCTGACGAGATCCGGCCGGAGTCGCCTCGCGCCCTGCGGCTGCTGCGTCGGCTCGGTCTGCGGCGGGTCGTGATGCTGACCGGCGATCAACGGCCCATCGCAGAGGCGATCGGCACGGCGCTGGGGGTGGACGAGGTCATGGCCGACCGCACGCCGGCCGACAAGCTGGCCGCGGTCAAGGCTATCGGGGCCCAGCACGGCACCGTCATGGTCGGGGATGGCGTCAACGACGCGCCGGCCTTGGCCGCCGCCGACGTCGGGGTCGCGATCGGTCCGACCGGCACGGCCGTGGCCGCGGAGGCGGCCGACGTCGTGCTGCTCGCCGAGCGGCTCGACCGTCTTGCCGATGCGGTGCAAATCGCCCAGCGGACGCACGCCATCGCGGTCGAGAGCGTGGCCGTTGGCATGGCGCTGTCGCTGCTCGCGATGGCCGCCGCCGCCGCCGGCCATCTGCCGCCGCTGCTGGGCGCCGTCGTCCAGGAAGCGATCGACGTCGCGGTCATCGCCAATGCCTTGCGCGCGCTTGGGCGCTGGCGTCCGGTCCGTCGCGGGGCGGGTTTCGATCCTGCCCGCGCGGCGGCGCTGAAGGCCGAGCACATGGCGCTGAGCCCAGTGCTCGACCGGGTCCGCAGCATGGCGGACAAGCTTGCGATGTCGGCAGCGGCCGATCCGCGCGCGGAACTGGCGGAGCTCCGTGCCCTGCTCAAGGACCAGCTACTGCCGCACGAGGGGCGCGATGACCAGACCCTTTACCCCGCCGTCGCCCCGTTCATGGGCGGCGACGATCCGCTCGCATCCCTGAGCCGGACCCACCAGGAGATCCGGCAGCTCAGCCGGCGGTTCGGGCGCATTGTCGAGGATCTGCCGCCCGCCGGCCCAAGCCAGGCCGTGGCCTGCGAGCTGCAGCGGCTGCTTTATGGCCTCGACGCCATCCTTCGGCTGCATTTCGCGCAAGAGGAGGAAGTCTACGACGCCTTGGCGGACGCTGCGTGACGCGACGTCGGTTGCGCCAGATCAAGGGACCGCTGCTCACGGGCCGTCAGGATCGCCTCGTCGCGTCGAACAGGAGGCAACGATGGTGGGCATTGTGTTGACCGAGGAGCAGATCCGCCGGGCGCCTCCGGAAATCCAGCAATGGGTCCTGCATCAGCTGGCACAGACCTACGGCATCTCCGGCGCCCTGGCGGCACCGGCCGCGCCGGCCCCGGCCGTCGCCGAGGCGGCGCAGCAGCTGGCCCGGTGCGATCTGGCCGAGGCGGCCTCGCTGTTCAACCAGGTCCGCGAGGATCGGGTGACGGCCGCGGTGCTGCTGGAGTTCGGCCGGGACGATCAGCAGGTGCCCCATCCGCCGGGACTGTTCGGCGTCCGCATCGGCCAGATGCTGCGCGACCTGCGTCTGGGCGATCCGAACGCCCTTGCCGCTTGCCTCGGCCGACTGACCGCCGCCCTGCAGGCCCTGCGCCATGATCCGCGGGCGCTGCTGTTCGCTCACGGCGCCGGCTGCTGCTTCGTCCACGAGGAGACGCACGCCAGTTTGCGGCTGCTGCTGGCCGGCATGCTGGGCAACCTGGTGCCGGCGCAGCCGGGCACGCCACCGGGCGCCGTCGTGCCGCTCAGCTTCGATGCGCCGCCCGTGGCGCCGGCTGCTTGAGGGGAGGCCGACATGGAAAGCCAGGGCGCCCAGCGCGACTATTTCCGGACCATACAGAGCTTTCCTCTGCTCGACGCCGACGAGGAGGGCCGCCTGGTCCGGCGATGGCACGACGATCGCGACCAAGCGACGCTGGACCGGCTCGTCACCAGCTATCTCAGGCTGGTCGCGAGGGTCGCGCGGCGCTACCAAGGCCATGGCATATCGGTGGACGACCTGGTCTCCGAGGGGGCGATCGGGCTGATTCAAGCCATCGGCCGGTTCGAGCCGGGACGCGGCTCGCGGTTGGGAGCCTATGCGGTGTGGTGGATCCGCGCGGCGATCCAAACGCACATCCTGCGCTCGGCCAGCCTCGTCCGCATTACCGGCACGTCGACCAACAAGAAGCTGTTCTTCAACCTTCCCCGATGGAAGCGGCAGCTGCAGGCGAACGGCGCCGTGGCGCTCAGCCCGGAGGCGATCACCGCGATCGCCACCGAGCTCGGCGTGCCGGCGCAGGACGTCGCCGCCATGGACCAGAGGATCGGGAAAATTGATCTCAGCCTCAACACGGCAGTCGGAGACAGCGGCGTCGAGCGGCAGGACCTGCTGGTCGACGACGTGCCCGATCCGGAAATGCGCCTGGTCGAGGACGACGACCGCGCCCGGCGCCGGGCGCTGCTGGCCGCCGGGCTGGCGGCGCTCGACGAGCGCGAGCGTCGCATCCTGGTCGAGCGCCGGCTGCGCGACCAGCCGGCGACACTCGAGACCCTGGGGCGGCGCTTCGGGGTCAGCGGCGAGCGCGTGCGCCAGATCGAGACCCGCGCCTTCGAGAAGCTGCAGCAATCGATGCTGGCGGCTGCGCACCAATCGGGGCTGCTCGCCGCCGCCTGAGCTTGGAGCTGACATGGTGGACACCCTGCCATCGGCGCAACCGCCGGCCGGGGCGGTGCGGCCGTGATCGCCCTGCCAGGACTGCTGGCCGGCAAGCGCGGGCTGGTGGTCGGCATCGCCAATCAGAACTCGATCGCCTTCGGTTGCGCCCGCGCGTTCCGCGCCGCGGGCGCCGAGCTGGCGGCGACATATCTCAACGCCAAGGCCGAGCCCTATGTGCGGCCGCTGGCCGAAGAGCTGGGCTGCCCGCTGATCCTGCCGTGCGACGTGAGCGAGCCGGGCCAGCTGGACGCGGTGTTCGCCGCCGTCGGCGAGCGCTGGGGGCGGCTGGATTTCGTGCTGCACTCGATCGCCTGGGCACCCAAGGACGACCTGCACGCCCGAGTTGTGGACTGCTCGCGCGACGGCTTCCTGGCGGCGATAGACGTGTCCTGCCATTCCTTTATCCGGATGGCCCGCCTGTCCGCGCCGCTGATGACCCACGGCGGCGCCTTGATGACGGTGTCGTTCTACGGCTCCGAAAAGGTCGTCGCGCACTACAACCTGATGGGGCCGGTCAAGGCGGCGCTGGAGGGCGTGAATCGGAGCGGCTGCAGTTGGCGGCACGGCGTCGTGGAGATGCCGCGGCATTGATACAGGTCAACGAAGCAGGCGGCCAGCTGATTAAACTAATCTCTACAATCAGACGGAGCTATTCCGGGCGTGGCGGTCGAAGGAAACCGCATCGCCATCATCTGATCATTGCCAATGGAGAGCCCCATGCCCGACGGCACGATCAATTCGGCCAACCCTGTGACCGACTTATGGTCGCGAATGCCCGCCTTGTTCCTGCAGGCTTGCGAACATGGCATCGCGATGGAGGTCGAGATCGCCGACGCCATGTTGGCGGCCATGCGTGAGATAAACAGCCAGCAGTTCGCGCTGATGAAGGCGGGGGCGCCGGCCGCCGATGGCGACGCCGCAGCACGCTTCAAGGTACTGGGCGAGACCGCATCGAAGGGGGCCAGTGCGATCGCCAAGACGCTCGGCGACTGCTCGCGCCGGATCTTGGAAGCGAACCAGGCCTGCATGCTGCGGAGCCTCGGCGCGATGACGGCCGCCACACCGTCGGCCAAGCCGGCGGAGCCGCTGCGCAAAGCGGCGCACTGATCGGTGGGGCGAGGCTTTGCCTCGCCCCATTTCTCAACTGATCTGGATAGGGTCATCAACGCGGTCTTGGCCACCTGCCGGCCAAGCTCCCATCACCACCGCGAGCGAATGTCGGTATCGCCACGGGGGTGGCGTTACTTCCACCACTTGACGAAGCCGTCCGGGGTCAGATCCAGCGTCCGCTTTCCAGTCGAGGCTCGGGACGGCTTCCGCGCAGGCGACCGACGCATCGTCTCGGCCGGCGTGGGGGCCGGCAAAGGCGGCGATCGGGGGCTTGCGGTTGGCTTCGACGCCCGCGGCAGGGCGGCGCCCGGTGCCGGGAGCCCGGGTGGGGGCGGCGGCTCGGCGCCGGCCAGGTCCAGATCGAACAAGGCCGCCAGGTCGTCGGCCTCGAGCGCCCGGCCGGCGCCCGGCGGGGCCTTCGTCAAGGGCTCGACTGAGCCCAAGCGATCGATCATGTCCCGCTCATCGACGCCGCGCAGCCGAAACAGCAGCTCCGGGCGCTCGTCCAGGCGTGCGCCGACGCCATAGAGAACCGCCGCGACATGCTTGCACATCGAGGCCGAATCCGGGCAATCGCAGGCGAAGCGCAGCTCCGACGGCTTCGGGAAGAGCCCGCTGTCCTGACGGCACAGACGGTCCATCACCGCTTTGGAAAGGCGGCCTTGCAGCAGCTCGACCAGCGAGTCGACGGCACCC
The DNA here is from genome assembly GCA_964511405.1 of uncultured Comamonadaceae bacterium. GTDB lineage: Bacteria > Pseudomonadota > Alphaproteobacteria > Elsterales > Elsteraceae > CAZEFK01. The sequence goes on from CAZEFK010000044.1 coordinate 19,472, forward strand.
GCGCAGTCCCGGCACAGGGCTTTCCACACCGAGGCGCCGACCGCCTTGATGTCGATCGTGACGCGATAGATCGCCGAGCCGCTGACCCGCGCCGTGACCTGCCGCGGCGCGACCTGCAGATCGACCACCGAACCGTTGCGGACATAAGTTCGACCGCGCGGCAGCCGGTTCTCGTAGTCGCTGTAGTCTTCGAGATTGTTGCACCAGGCTCGGCCCCAGAACGTCGTGGCGATGGCGCGCCCGGCCACCACCACCGGCGCCACCGGCTGGCCCTGCTTGCGCAGCTTCGCCATCTCGCGTTCGGCATTGCGTCGCCGCTCGGCAACCGGAACATAACGAGCCCAGGCGCCATAGCGGGACATCGACGTCATTCCTTCATCGCGGCATTGAGATCGAGGGCCACGAGGCGCAAGAGATCATCATCGTTCAGTTCCGTCACATTGATCTCGTCGCCGCCAGTCAGCAAATCATCAGACAGACGCTTCTTCGATTCGATCAGGGCGTCAATTCTTTCCTCGACGGTGCCGCGGCACACGAACTTGTGGACCAGGACATTCGCCTTCTGGCCGATGCGAAACGCGCGGTCGGTTGCCTGATTCTCCACGGCCGGGTTCCACCACCGATCGAAATGAACGACATGCGACGCCGCGGTCAGCGTCAGGCCGGAGCCGCCGGCCTTCAGCGACAGGACGAAGAACGGGGCCGCTTCGTCCTCTTGAAACCGCCGGACCAACTCGCGGCGGTCCTTGACCGCAGTGCCGCCGTGAAGGACCAGCCCGGCGCGGCCGAACGCGCTGCCGAGCAGGGCTGCCAGCGGTGCCGTCATTTCCTGGAACTGAGTGAAGACCAGCATCTTCTCCTGCCGTGCCGCCACCGCGGCGGCGATCTCGCGCAGGCGGGCCATCTTGCCGCTGTCCGCCTCGTGCCAGGCGCCGTCGCGCAGCCAATGCGACGGGTGATTGCAGATCTGCTTGAGCCGCATCAGCGTCGCCAGGACGAGCCCCTTGCGCTCGATGCCGTCGGCGGCCTCGAGCGCGGCGGCCAGTCCCGACACCGTCTGGCCGTAGAGGGCTGCCTGCTTGCGGCTGAGTGGGCAGTAAGCGGTGAGTTCGGTCTTGTCCGGCAGGTCGGCGATCACCGTCTTGTCGGTCTTCATCCGCCTCAGGATGTACGGGCGGACCAATTCTCGCAGCGGTCCGTAGGGGTTGTGCGGGCGATCGGCCAGCCGCTTGGCATAGCTGTCGAACTGGCGCGCCGTTCCCAGCAGGCCGGGATTGATGAAGTCGAAGATCGACCACAGGTCGCCCAGGTGGTTCTCCACCGGCGTGCCGGTCAGCGCGATGCGCGCCTTCGCGGTCAGCGCCTTGACCGCGCGCGTCTGCTTGGCGCCGGGATTCTTGATCGCCTGCGCCTCGTCGAGAACGACCAGCCGCCAGGCGGTGTCGGTCAGCGCCGGTGTCCGGTGCAGCATGCCGTAGCTGGTGATCGCCAGGTCGAGCCCGGCCAGCCGGTCCGGTGTCAGCGCGCGCATCGGCTCGGCGGCGAGCGCCGACGGATGGACGATCAGCACCGCCAGATCAGGCGCGAAACGTTCGATCTCGCTGGCCCAGTTGGCGAGCAGCGAGGCCGGCGCCACCAGCAGGCTCGGCGGCTGCCCGGCACCGCGCTGGGCCAGTAGCAGGGCCAGGATCTGGATGGTCTTGCCCAGCCCCATGTCGTCGGCCAGGCACGCCCCCAATCCCAGAGCGGACAGTAGCCGCAGCCACTCGACCCCGGCCCGCTGATATGGGCGCAAGGTTCCCTTCAGCGCCGGACCCGGGTCGGCATCGGCGCCGTCGGGAGCGCGCAGCGCCTTGAGGGTGCGCGCCAGCCACGGACCGGCGACGACCTGCGACCAATCCGGTTCGGCAGAAGCGGAGTCGGGCTCGGCCGTCGTGACGCCGGCCAGCAAGCGCATGGCCTCTGCGAAGGTCAGGCCGTCGCGCACGGCCAGATCCTCCGCGGCCCGCAACTGGGCCATGGCCCGGTCGAGGCGTCGGCGGTCGACCTCCACCCATCGCCCGCGCAGCAGCACCAGCGAGTCGGTCGCGTCGAGCAAGCTGGCGATCTCGGCCGCGGTCAGCGGCTCGCCGTCCAGTGTCACCGCGGCCTGGAAGTCGAGCAGGCCGTCGAGACCGACGGCCGTGGGCGGCTGGGCGCCGATGGTCGCGGTGACCTTGGGCCGGGGCGGTCGGCTGGCGCGCCAGGCCGCTGGCATGCGCACGACGATACCGGCGCTCTCCAACTCGGGCACGGCGGCCAGCAGCTGCGCGGCCTCGGCCGGCGTCCAGCGCAGGGGGTGGAAGATCTCCCCGGAGTCGACCATGGCCTTGAGCCAGCCGCAGCGCTCGGCGGCGCGGCTGACCGGCAGGAGCAGGGACAGCAGCGCCCCGCGGCCGGCCTCGCCGGCATAGTCGCGCAGGGCTTGGCCCAGCGGCACATGCCGGGCCTTGCCCTGGTTCGACAGCTGCGTCGTATAGGTCGCCATGAATGCGAACGGCAAGGCCGGATCGCTGCGGTTCTCGGCGAGATTGAAGTGCACCCGGCCCACCAGGTTCCAGGCGCCGTTCCGCTGCTTGAGATAGGCCTGCAGATCGCCGCCCGCCGCGGCGACCGATCGCTCCGCGGCCAGCGCCAGCGCGTCCCACAGGGCGACCAGGATGCCGTCCGTCAGATATTCGGCGCCCGGCATCATCGGCGCGGTCAGGATAAGCGTGGCGCGTTCCGCCTCGGCGGGCGGGGGCAGCCGGAAGCGGGACGGCAGGGCGTCCCCGTCTTCGGCAGCGCCCTGTCGGCACAACGCCGCGACATATCGGGTGGCGACATCGCGCCACCAAGTGAAGACCGGCGGCAGCAGCCGTCCAACCTCCGCGGCGCCGAGCTGCAGCAAGCCGTCGCCGCTGCCCGCGGCGAACGCGGCGCCCAGCCGGTCCGCCAGTCCGTCATCGAGGACCGTGCCATCCTCGGCCAGCTCGAACAAAAGCTGTCCGCGCGGCGTCAGGCGCAAGCCGAACCGGCGCGGCGTCGGCGGCGCGTCGTTCGCCATGGCACCGGCCATCATGCGTCCTCAACCCCAAGGTCCGGTGGGCGACCGGGTTCTTCCGTCGGGCGCGCACGCCTCACCTTGCGAAGCTCGGGTGCGACCCAGTGGGTCCGGTACAGCCGCTCGATCGTGGGATTGCCGCTCTTGCTGAAGCGCAGCTCCCGCCGCTGCGCCCGCGCGATGTAGGCCGTCTCGCGGGCGGTCAAGCCGCTGGCAGCGCCCCACGCTCGGAACAATCGCATGGCCTCGGAGATGCGCGACAGATTGCTTTGGACGATGCGCTCGAGATAGTCGACCTGGCCTCGGCGCCATCGGTCCACGCCGCTGGGGTCGAGCCAGCCGATTCCGACGAGTACATCGATCGCCGACACATAATGCCGGGCCGCGAGCGCCGCGTGGGCTGCCTTGGCCACTCGATTCGCCAGCTCGGCCCTGTTCTTCGGGGTCATGCCCATGCCATAGCGCGAGCAGCGGCGTCCGGCCATCGTCTCCCGACAGCCAACGCTGGCTCACGGAGGAAGCCTTGCGCGCTCGGCGGCAACGGCAGCCGAATCATTGGCGCGGGCGGCGCGGATTACGCGCGGAGCGCCCGGCGCAGGCCGAGCGCCCGCTCGACCACCGCCATCAGCAGCATCGACACCAGGATCAGCAGCACCGACAGCGCGGCGATCTGCGGATCGGTGCGGAACTCGATGTAGTGGAAGATCGCCAGCGGCAGGGTGGTCACGTGGCTGACCGTGATGAACAGCGCGATCACGGCCTCGTCGAACGAGACCAGGAAGGCGATCGCGGCGCCGGCCACCAGCCCGGGTGCGGCCAGCGGCAGGGTGACCCGGCGGAAGGTGGTCAGCGGATCCGCGCCATGCACGCGCGCCGCCTCCTCGGCCGCCGGCTCCAGGCCGGACAGGGCGAGCGACACGGTGCGGACGACATAGGGCAGGGTGATGCCGACATGGGCCAGCACCAGCCCGGCATAGCTGTCCAGCAGGTCGACCGGCGCCAGCACCAGTAGGATCCCGACGGCCAGGACCACATGCGGGATCAGCAGCGGCGACAGGAACAGCGCCGCCGCCGCGCCGCGGCCGCGGAAGCGGTGGCGGCTCAGCACCAGCGCCACCGGCACGCCCGCGGCCAGGGCCAATGCGGCCGTCACCGCGCCCACCGCCGTGCTGGCCCCGAAGGCACGGATGAAATCGGCGTTCCGTGCCACGGCCAGGTAGGAGCCCAGCGAGAACCCCACCGGCGGAAATGCGAGGTAGGGCCGGGTATCGAACGAGATGACCAGCACCACCAGCAGCGGCGCCAGCAGGAACAGGTACAGCAGGACGATCAGCCCGCCCCAGGCCAGGCGCTGCCACAGCGGCGCGCGCATGCGCTCAGGCCTCCGGCCGCCGGACGAGCCGTCCGTAGATCGCCATGACGATGCCGAACAGCGCCAGCAACACCACCGACAAGGCGGCGGCCAGCGACCAGTTCAGCGTGACGGTGGCCTCGTTGTAGATCTCGGTGCCGAGCACGAAGACACGGCCGCCGCCCATCAGCCGCGGCGTCACGAACGCGCTCATCGCCAGCACGAACACCATCAAGAGGGCGGTGCCGATGCCGGGCAGCGACAAGGGCAGGATCACCCGCGTGAACACCCGCAGCCGGTCGGCGCCGTGCAGGGCCGCGGCCTCCTCATGTTCGGGCTTCAGCCGGCCGAAGCCGGTCAGCACCGACAGGATGGCGTAGGGCATCAGGATCTCGACCATGGCGATCACGGCGCCGGTCAGGTTGTTGGCCAGCTGCAGCGGCCGCTCCAGCAGGCCCAGGCCGCGCAGGACGGCATTGGCCAGCCCCTGGTCGCTCAGGATCACCATCCAGCCATAGGTGCGCACGACCGTAGAGGTCAGCAGCGGCGCGATCGCCAGGGTCACCAGCACGCCGCGCCAACGGCTGCGGCTGCGCGCCAGGAACAGGCCCAACGGATAGGACAGCAGCACGGCGATCACCGCGACCAGGCCGCCGAACAGCAGCGTGTTGCCGGCAACCCGCCAATAGAACGGGTCGCCCAGCACCGCGGCGTAGGTGGCAAGGCCGATCCCGCCGTCCTCGGCCGTGACCGAGATGCCCAGCAGCCAGGCCAGCGGCAGCAGGAAACTGACCGCGATGAACGCCAGCCCGGGCAGCAGCAGGGCCAGGCGCAGCGGCGCCGTCACCGGCCAGTCCCGGGGCCGGTCTCGGGGTCGGGTTCGGGGATGGCGATGGCGTCCTCGGCGCGCCAGCCCAGAGTGACCGTCTCGCCCGCCGCCACCGGCCGGCCGCGCGCGAACCGGCTGAGCGTGATGCGGTGGCCGCCCGCCTGGATCACGCAACTGACCAGCTCGCCGGTGTAGGTGGCGCGCTCGATCACGCCCGGCACCCGGTTCGGCAAGGTCGAGGCATCGTCGACCAGGTCCACCCGATGCGGCCGCAGCATCAGGGTGACCGGGCCGGGCGGCAGCGGTGCGGCGACCTGCACCGGCCCGAGGCCCGGCACTTCGACCGCCGACCCGCGTGCGATGCCGGGCAGGAACGTGCCGCCGCCGATGAAGTCGGCGACGAAGCGGGTGGCCGGCCGCTCGAAGATGTCCTCCGGCGAGCCGATCTGCTCGATCCGCCCGGCCGACATGACCGCGATCCGATCGGCCGCGGCCAGCGCCTCGGCCTGATCGTGGGTCACGAAGATCGCCGTGGTGCCGGTGCGGCGCTGCAGGTCGCGGATCTCGCCGCGCAGCTCGTCGCGCAGCTTGGCGTCGAGGTTCGAGAGCGGCTCGTCCAGCAGCAGCAGGCTGGGCTCGATCACCAGCGAGCGGGCGATCGCCGCGCGCTGCTGCTGGCCGCCCGACAGCTGGGTCACCCGCCGGCCGCCCTTGTCGCCCAGCTTCACCAGGTCCAGGGCAGCCTGCACCCGCCGCTTCAGCTCGGCCTTCGGCACCCGGCGCATCTCCAGCCCGAAGCCGACATTCTCGGCCACCGTCAAGTGCGGCAGCAGGGCATAGGACTGGAACACCATGCCCATGTTGCGCCGGTGCACGGGCACGCCGACGACGTCCTGCCCGGCAACCCGGATCGCGCCGCCGGTGGGCTCGATCAGGCCGGCGATCATGCGCAGGATGGTGGTCTTGCCGCAGCCCGACGGACCCAGCAGCGCCAGCATCTGGCCCTGCTCCAGCGCGAAGCTGGCGCGGTCGACCGCCGGCGGATTGGCGCCGTAGGCCTTGCTCAGGTCCCGGGTGACGACATAGGGCTCGGCCATCGCGGCAGGTCCGTCAGCCGCCCATGACTTCGCGGCGGATGCGCTGGTTCATCATGACGTTGTTGCGGCCGAACCACTGCCAATCGATCGCCATCTGCCTGTTGCGCGTCTCGGCCGACCCGAAGATGCGGGCCGCCAGCTCGGGCTCGAGCTGCACCGTCGAATTGGTCGGGCCGTAGTACATCGCCGCGGCGAAGGCCTGCTGGGCCGGCGCCGACAGGGCGTGATTGATGAAGGCCTGCGCCGCCGCCGGGTTCGGGGCCTTGGCCACCAGGTTTATGGTGTTCACCTGGGGCGCCGTGCCTTCGGCCGGCACTGCGACCGCAAAGGCGCCCTGGCCCTGGTCGACGTTGAGCTGGCCGCGGGCGTTCCAGCCGATACCCAAATCGACCACGCCGGACCGGATCGCCGTATAGATGTCGGGCTGCGGCTCGTAGGTCTGGGCATTGGCGGCGATCCGCTTCAGGGCGGCCAGGCCGGGTCCCAGGTCCTGCTTGTAGTCGGCGCCGGCGATGCGCGACAGCAGGGCCAAGAGCACGGTGCCGCGCACGTCGCCGATCGGCAGGCCCAGGCGCGCGGCATAGGCGGGGTCGGCCAGGTCCATCCAGCTCTTGGGCGGCGTCTTCACCTTGGCCGGGTTGTACAGCAGGGTCAGGGCGTCCTGGGTCATCGCCGGTCCCCGCGGCCCCTCCGACCGGCCCCAGGGGAACAGCTCGCTCAGGGTCGGCACCAGCGCCGGATCGAGCGGCGCCAGCAGGCCGTCGCGCGCGGTCTGCTCGGCGATGCCCAGGTCCAGGATCGCCACGTCGACGGTCGGCCGGCTGCGCCGGGCGCGCAGCATCGCGGTCGCCTCGGCGGAGCCGCGCACCGGCTGAAACGTCACGGTCACGGCCGGGTTGGCCTGCATGAAGGGGGCGATCACCGCTTTGGTGTAGACGTCCTGGAAGATGCCGAAGAAGCCAACGACGGTGACGTCGCCCGCCGGCGCGGCGCGCACCAGCGCCGGCGCCGCCAGGGTTGCGGCGGTGGCAGCCGCACCGGCCAGCACGGCCCGACGCGGAACAGGCAGGGTGGTCATGCGCGGTCTCCCCAGACGGTGGCGAGCAGGCGCAGCCAGTTCTCGCCCAGGATCTTGCGGACGGTCGCCTCGCCCCAGCCGCGCGCCAGCATTGTAGCGGTCAGGTTCGGCAGCTTGTGCACCTTGTCGATGCCGGCGGGCTTGCTGATCTTGGCCGAGCCGAACTCGGTCAGCGTGCGCGCGGTGCCCTTGTCCTTGTTGGCCCACAGCAGCCACGGCCCGGGCCGGGCATGGTCCTGGCTGTAGTCCGAGCCGATGCCGACATGGTCCTCGCCGACCAGGGCGATGACATGCTCCATGGCATCAAGCACGTCCTCGACGGTGGCGTCGTTGCCGGCCTTCAGGCCGGGCGCGAAGAAGCTGGTGCCGATGACCCCGCCTTTTTCGGCGCAGGCCTTCATCAGCGCGTCGGGCTTGTTGCGCTTCACGTCGCGCAAGGCGCTCGGCAGCACATGGGTCATGCACACCGGGGCCTTCGAATAGGCGATCGTGTCGGCGGTCGTCTTCAGGCCGACATGGGACAGGTCGCACAGCACGCCGACCCGCGCCATCTCGTCGACCACTTCGCGGCCGAAGCCGGTCAGGCCGCCGTCGGTCTCCTCCAGATACCCCGCACCGGAATAGTTCTGGGTGTTGTAGGTCAGCTGCATGATGCCGACCCCCAGATCCTTGAAGATTGCCAGGTAGTCCAGGCGGTCCTCGATCGGCGAGGTGTTCTGCCAGCCCATGATGATCCCGGTGCGGCCTTCGGTTTTGGCCGCCCGGATGTCGGCAACCGTCTTCACCGGCCGGATCAGATCGGCATTCTCGGCGAAGCGGTGCGTCCAGCGGACGACTTCGTCGATGCCGCCGGTGAAGTTCTCCCACAGGATGTTGGAGGCATTGACCACGGTGTAGCCGCCGGCCTTCAATTCTTCGAAGATCGCGCGGCTCCAGTTGCAGGTGTGCAGCGCATCGATCACGACGGCGCTGTCGTGCAGGTCCTGGGCCGCTGTTGTCATTGCGATATCCATGTCCGTCATCCCGCCTGGCGCTGGCCGGCCAGCGCGCGATCGACGAAATCAAGTCGGTCCTGGCCCCAGAACAGCTCGCCCGCGACCACATAGGTCGGCGTGCCGAAGATGCCGATCGCCTGGGCTTCGGCCAGGTTGCCCTGCCATTCGGCGGCGATCTCGGCCGGCGGCCGGTCGGTCACCAGCCGGGCGCCGGCCTCGCCGACGGTGCCGCGGGCCAACGCGCTCAACGTATCCACGTCGGCGATGTCGCGCTCCTCGGCCCACAGCGCCCGCTGCACGGCGAACGAAAAGGCCGGCGCGTCCAGGCCGGCGCGCTGGATCGCGATCACCGCCTGGGCCGCAATCTCGATCGTCCGGCACGGATAGAAGCGCGGCGCCAGGTTGAGCGGCATGCCCAGATGCCGGCGCCAGCGCGCCAGTTCCACCGCGTGGTAATCCTGGCGCGGCTGGGCCCGGGTGCGCAGCGGGATCCCGCCATTGGCCTCGATCACCCGGATCGGCCGCAGGTGGAAACGGGCACCGTGGCGGGCCGCGATCGCTTGGGCCCGGGGCGCGCCGAAATAGGCCCAGGGGCTGGAGATGCCGTAGAAGACGGTCAGGGTCAGCGGGTCAGGCATGGATGGCATCCTGCGCAAGCGGGGTGGCGTCGGCATCGACCCACTCGTCGCCCCGGAGCTCCGGCGTGTCGTAGGCATCGAACCGCGCCTGCAGCCACGCGGCGTCCTCGGCGAACAGGCTGCGCACCAGGCCCTGCGCCAGCCGCTCGGCCCCGTCGCTGATCGACGGGATGCCGCTGGTCAGCTTGCCGTGGCTGAGCACCGCCGGATGGTTGAAGGCGCGGATGCGGTCCAGCCCGGGGCAGCAGCCGGGTGCCCGCTCCTGCAGCTCGAACCCGGGCCCCAGGTCGGGATGGGCGGCCAGCGCCTCGTCCGCGACCTCGGGCCGATGACGGTGGTGCCACAGCCGGATATGCGGGGCGATCGCGGCCAGCTCCGGCCGGGCCTGGGGATCGATCGCGAAGCCGGTGGCGAAGATCAGGAAATCAAGCCTGTAGGTCCGGCGCGGCGTCGCCACCTGCAGCCGGTCGCCGTCCGCCGTCACCGACAGCACCGGGCTGGCCAGGTGGAAGCGGGCGTTGGCATGGGCCGAGACGCGCAGCACCGAATGGCGGGGCGCCGGCAGCTGCGCCGTGTTGCCGGCCCGGAACAGCGCCCATTTCACGCGGTCCGGCAGGCCCAGATAGCCATGGGCCATGCCGCGGCTGCCGATGCCGGTGAACTTGTCGACGCGCGGCATCGCGGCCCGCCGGATCAAGAGCTCGACGCCGGCGGCGCCGGCCTCCAGCGCGGCGGCGGCATTGTCCATGGCCGAGGCCCCGGCGCCGACCACGCCGACCTGCTTGCCGGCCAGGGCGGCGAAGTCGATGGCGTCGGCCGAATGCGCCCAGCGCCGGCGATCGATGCCGGCGACGACGGGCGGCACATAGGGCAGGCCCAGCCCGTCCAGCCCGGTCGCCAGCACCACCCGGCGCGCCCGCATCGGGCCCTGGCTGGTGTCGAGGGCGACGGTGCCGTCGTCGGCCGGGCACAAGTGGGTCACCGCGACGCCGTTGCGCACCGGCAGGCGCAGCACGCGGCGGTACCACACCAGATAGTCCATCCACGTCTCGCGGGGGATCCGGTCGAGCGCGGCCCAGGCGGCCTCGCCATGCTGCGCCTCGTACCAGGCCCGCGGCGTCAGCGACGGCAGGCCGAGCGCCGGGCCGGTCACATCCTTGGCCGTGCGCAGGGTGCGCATGCGGGCGAAGGTGACCCACGGCCCTTCCTGCCCGGCCGGCGCCCGGTCCAGCAGCACGACGTCGTCGACGCCCAGGAAGCGCAGCGCCGCCGCCGCGCACAGGCCGGACAGGCCGGCGCCGACGATGGCCACGTCGCGGACGCCTGGGGCGGCCGGCTTCATCCACGGCTTGGGCGGCAGGTTCAGCAGGCGCATCTCCTGCGCCAGCCGGGCCTCCAGGGCGGGCAGGCCGATGGCGGTCATGGCGGGCCGGTCTCGTCGAGCGACCATTCGTCCTGGCCTGCTGCCGCCAGGCGCAGGCCGGGGACGCGGTCGGCCAGGACATCGCGCAGCCGGTCGATCAGGGCCAGGATCTGGTCGGGCGGCGTGCGCCCCGATGCGGTGATCGCGCCATAGCGGAACGGCAAATGCCGGTCGAGCGGCCGCACCACCAGGCCTTCGACCGGGGCGCCCAGCGGCGTCAGGGGCTCGATCAGCGCCACCCCGAGGCCGGCGCGTACGGCGCCCATGGCCCCGAAAGAGGTGTTGGCATCAAGCGGCTCCGGCCGGTCCAGGCCGGCGGCGCGCAACGCCTCGTCGACATGGCGGCGCAGGCGGTAGGGATTGGCCGTCGTGATCACCCGCCGCCCGGCCAGCGCCGGCAGCGCCAGCACCGGCGCCGCCGCCAGCGGATCGTCGGCGCGCAGCAGGGCGATGCACGGGACCTCGGCCACCCAATGGATGTCCAGCCCCGGGCTGCGCACCGGCAGGCTGCACAGCCCGAGGTCGCTGACCCGATCCAGCACCAGCTGCACCACCTCCTCGCCGCCAGCGGCCCGCAGATGCGTGGCGACCGGCCGGCCGCGGGTCAGCTCGGCCACGGCCTCCAGCGCCAGGCCGGCGGCAAAGGCTGGGATCGCCGCCAGCTCCAGCGCCGCGGTGCGGCCCGCCCGGATCGCGTCGGCGCGCTGGCGCAGATGGCTGAGCGACACCAGGTGGCGCTCGGCCTCGGTGTGGAACTGGGCGCCGCGCTCGGTCAGGGCGACGCTGCGGCCGGCCCGGTCGAACAGGCGGAAGCCCAGGCTGGCCTCGAGCTCCTGGATCTGGCGCGTGACCCCCGGCTGCGACCGGCCCAGCAGATCCGCCGCCGCGGTGATCGAGCCCGAGGCGACCACGGCGACGAACGCTTCGAGCTGACGGAAGTCGAGCGGTTCTGACATGCGATCTGATCATGAGATATCATGATCGATAACGCAATCGCATGTTACGCGCCGCGGCGGGCCCGAGATCCTATCCCGCGGCGGCCTGGCGGCCGGCTGCGGTGATGCGCAGGTCGACCCGTGGACCGTCGGCATCCCAGGGATACAGCACCCGGCCGTGTTGCGTCGCCGAGACGTAGCCCAGCCGCACCAGGCGGGCCACGTCGGCGTGAAGCTGACGGGCGTCGGCGATCGACAACACGCCCTCGGCGGTCGCCGAGCGCAGCCAGATCAGGTCGGCGTCGATGCCGACCTCCCGCCGCTGCCGAGGTGGATCTGCGGCATGCCCATAAATCAGGCCTTGCTGCGCATCGACGTGTCGTGGGTAGGACAGCCGGCCAGACTCCTCTGGTGGACCACCCGTTCATGGCCATCGCGCGTGCTCTTAACCCGATATTGCTGGTCCGCGTGGTCGGCCGGCAGTTGCCGGATGACCTTGAACACGCCCCGTGACATCGGGTCGTCATGCGCGGATGGCGTGAATTGAACCAAGTCGCCCACGGAATAGATATGAGGGTCCATGGAACTTTCTCCGTGGCAGTGTCGGATGGGGCAGGCGATCATCGGCGCGTCACACAGCGTGCTCGCACAGCGTGCGGCGCCGAAAGCCTGAACGAGCATGGCATCTTTTGATCGCGCCCGCAGGGTCTATTTGTTCTAGTCCGAATTCTCGGACGCATCCTGGCGGGACTTGGTTGACGGCGACCCGGTTGTTCTCACATCCGACGGGCGCAGGCCGTAGATGCGCTTGTACCAGGTCGCGAAATGCGACGTCGCGGTGAAGCCGCAGGCGACCGCCACCTCGATGATCGGCTGGTCGGAATAGAGCAGCAGTTCCCGCGCCTGCTCGACCCGGAGTTGCATGTAGTAGCGCGCCGGACTCGTGCCGGCGTGGCGCCGGAACAGGCGTTCGAGCTGCCGGGTGCTGACCTGGACCTGGGCGGCGATGGCGGGCAGGGGCAGCGGCTGTTCGATCTGCCGCTGCATGATGCGGATCGCCCGGCGCGCCTTGTCGGGCAGATGGGCCAGCGTGTGCAGCAGCCCGCCGCGCTGGTCCTCGCGCTCGTCGCGGATCCGCTCGTGATGGAACTGGTTGGCGACGCCGCGCGCGAGGTCGGCGCCATGCCGCTCGGCGATCAGATGCAGCATCATGTCCATGGCGGCGGTGCCGCCCGAGCAGGTCATGCGCTGGCGGTCGATCTCATAGATCTTGTTGGTGCACGCCAGATCGGGGAACGCCTCCTGCAGCGCCGACCGGTTCTCCCAGTGGATGGTGCAGCGATAGCCGTCCAGCAGCCCGGCCCGCGCCAGCAGGTACGAGCCGGTCGAGATGGCGCCGACCGCCAGCCGCTGGCGGGCCGCCTGGCGCAGCGCCGAGAGATAGCGCTTCTCGCCGGCCTCCCGGATGCGCAGGCCGCCGCAGACGAACAGGTAATCGGCGCCCGGCACCGCCTCGGCCAGCGGCTCGGTGGGGAACAGGATGCCGTTGGAGGCCTCGACGCCGGCGCCGTCCAGGCTGGCCAGCGCCCAGCGATAGGCCTGCCGGCCGGCCAGGCGGTTGAGCGAGCGCAGCGGCTCCAGGGCCGAGGCCAGGCTCATCATCGAAAAGCCGGGCACCAGCAGGAAGACGAACCGTTCGGCCGCTTCGCCGACCATCCGGGCCGATCAGCTCCAGGGGAAGGGGCTGTTGGAGACCGGGTGCAGCTTGCCCTCGGCATAGCGCGACAGGCGGAACGGCGCCAGCAGCCGGCTGGGCTCGCCGGCGATCTCGGACGCAACCAGCGCGCCGACCCCGATCATCTTGTAGCCGTGGTTGGAGTCGGCGATGACATAGCAGTTGTCGCGGACCACGTCGAAGACCGGGAAGCTGTCGGGGGTGAAGCAGCCGATGCCGCCCGACTTCTCGTCATGGTACTTGCCATGCAAGCCTTCGAACCGCTTGTGGCAGAAGGCGAGCGCCGAGGTCCACATGTCGGCGAAATCAGGCGAGGCGACGAACTCGGGGCTCATCGGTCCGTAAGGGTCGATCGCCACCTGGTCGACCGGCGTCTCGACCTTGTAGGGCATGGCGCCGCCCTGGATGCCGTTGAAATGGAAGTCGGGCTTGTAATAGATGCCCCACAGCCGGTCGGTGATCAGCTTGCCAGTGCGGTCGGAATAGAGCGGCGCATCGGTGTCGACATGGATCACCGGCGGCATCTTGCCGTCATTGGTGGTCAGGAAGCCGGGATCGACGTTCAGCACCCCTTCCTCCAGCTGCCAGAACCGCCACATCGGCACGCCCGCGTGCAGCGTGCCGTCGCGGCCCTTGATGGTGACCGCCGGGGGCAGCTCCAGCATGGTCCAGAAGTCGCGGATCCAGGGGCCGGCGCCGATCACCACATAGTCGCACTCGATGCGCCCCCGGTCGGTCAGCACGGCGGCGATGGCCTGGCTGCTGTGGCCGTATTCGAAACCGGTGACGGTGACCTGCTCCAGGATGCGCACATCAGCGGCCGTGGCCTTGCCGGCCAGGCCCTGGAGCGACGCCCGGTTGTTGGCATAGCCGCCGCGCTTTTCGTGCAGCACCGAGGTGATGCCCTTGGCCTGCCAGTCGTGGAACAGGCCGGTCATGTAGGTCCGGCAGTCGGCTTCGCCTTCGATGAACGCCGACTCGTAGCCGATCGCCCGCTGCTGCTCGTAGATGCTGGCGACGTCGGCATGCATCACCTCGGGGCTGATCTGCATGTAGCCGACGGGATGGTAGGAATAGGCCTCGGCCTCGCCCTCCCAGACCCGAACCGAATGCGCCATCAGCTCGCGCATGGCCGGCTGGAAGTAGTTGTTGCGCACCACCCCGCAGGCGATGCCCGAGGCGCCGGCGCCGACCGCGCCTTTGTCCAGCACGACGATGTCGGCCTCGCGGCCGCGGCCCTTGGCCTGCAGCGTCGCGGCCAGGTGATAGGCGGTCGAGAGGCCATGGATGCCGGCGCCGATGACGACCGTGCGGGCCTTGCGGGGAAGCGACATCTCCAGTCTCCGGATGCGCGGGGCGGCGATGGCCGGGATGATCGCAGGCCGGCCGGGATCTCGGCATCGGGTTTACGACGTCGTCCACCACAAAAGCGACATGTCGGAAAGCCGATGCCACCGGTCGCAAACCGTGGCGCCCGGGCGGCCGGCTTCGGTCACGCTACGCGCGTCATCCGCGACCCGAGGGCCCGACCATGCCGCGCGACCTGCTGCGCACCCTGCTTGCCGAGCGCCGACCGGGCTTCAGCATGCCGCGCGGGTTCTATGTCGACGAGGCGATCTTCCGGGCCGAGCTGGAGGCCGTGTTCGCCACCGACTGGCTGTTCGCGTGCAGCGTGGCCGAGATCAAGCGCCCGGGCGACTACCTGACCCTGGAGATCGGTGACAATTCGGTGCTGATCCTGCGCGACCGCGACGGCGCCGTCCGCGCCTTCCACAACACCTGCCGGCATCGCGGCTCGCGCCTCTGCACCGCCGAGACGGGGCGGGTGATCCGCCTGGTCTGCCCTTATCACCAGTGGGTGTACGAGCTCGATGGCCGCCTGCTGCACGCCCGTCAGATGCCGGCCGGCTTCCCGGCCGCGGACTACGGGCTGAAGCCGGCGCGGGTCGAGGTCATCTGCGGGATGGTCTATGTCTCGATCGCCGACGATCCGCCGTCGCTGGACCGCTTCCGCGCCGGCGTGACCCCCTATATCGCGCCGCACCAGCCCGACCGCACCAAGGTCGCCTTCAGCTCGACCATCGTCGAGGAGGCCAATTGGAAGCTGGTGATCGACAACAACCGCGAATGCTACCACTGCGCCCGCAATCATCCGGAGCTGCTGGTCTCGCTGGTCGAGTTCGCGCTGCCCGACGACGCGGCGGCGACCGCGGCCGAAAGCCTGATGGCGCGCGCCGCCGCCCGGTGGGACGCTCTGGGCCTGCCGCACCGGCCGGCCGACGGCGGCATCGAGTTCCGCTGCATCCGGCTGCCCTTCAACGCCGGCGCTGTGTCCTTCACCAGCGACGGCACGCCAGCCTGCCGCAAGCTGCTGGGCGACCTTGCGGATCCCGACCTGGGGTCGGTCCGCATGTTCCGGGTGCCGAACAACTGGAACCACTTCCTGGCCGACCACATTATCCACTTCCGGGTCCTGCCGCTGTCGCCGAGCCGGACCGCCGTGCGCACGACCTGGCTGGTCCACGAGGACGCGGTCGAGGGCGTCGACTATGACATCCGGCATCTGACCGAGGTGTGGACGACGACCAACGACCAGGACCGGCGCCTGGTCGAGAACCACCAGCGGGGCATTCTCTCGCGGGCTTATGAGCCGGGTCCGTTCGCCCCGTCGGAGTTCATGCTGCAGAACTTTTCGGACTGGTATGCCGGCAAGATGGCGGCCTATGCCGCGCCGCCGCGCGCGGCGGCGGAGTAGCGCTGGTCATCCGCCTCTGACCCGGCACGGCAGGTCGCCCGGACGCATCGGCAGGCCGGCGGCGGCGAACAGCGCCGGTGCCGAGGGGCCGACGAACGCCACGATCGAGGCAATGGCGGTGTCGGCGAGTTCGAGGACGTGGAGCGACTGCGGCTGCCACGCCCCGTCGCCCGTAGCGACATACAGGGCGACAGCGCGCCGGCCGTTGGCCCGGACCACGGTCCCGCGGAATTCGCCCCACCGGTTCAGGCCCTGTCCCATGAACCGCCGGATCGCGTCGCGGCCCCGGAGCCACGCCCGCCACGGCGGCATGCGCAGCGTCGCGTCCGCGTGCAGCAGCGCGACGAAGGCATCGAGGTCCCGCCGCTCCAGGGCGGCGGCATAGCGCTCGGCCGCAGCCTGATCGAGATCGGTGGCGGCGGCCCATTGCGGCTGCTGCTCGTAGGCCGTGCCGAAGGCGCGGCGCGCCCGCTGCAGCAGGCTGTTGACCGCCTGCGGCGTCATCGCGAACGCCGCCGCGACGTCCGCGGCGCTCCAGCCCAGGACTTCGCGGAGCAGGAAGATCGCCCGCTGCCGCGGCGGCAGGCGTTGCACGCAGGC
Source organism: uncultured Comamonadaceae bacterium (assembly GCA_964511405.1). Lineage (GTDB taxonomy): Bacteria > Pseudomonadota > Alphaproteobacteria > Elsterales > Elsteraceae > CAZEFK01. The sequence goes on from CAZEFK010000044.1 coordinate 35,990, forward strand.
CAGGAACGCCAGTCGGACGGCTTCGGCCTGCTCATAGCTCGCCTGCGGGCACGGGGCCTCGTCGGCGACGCCGGCCATGGCCGTTTCAGGCAAGGGCTCGAGCCAGGCGCCATCGAGATCCGGGGTGCCCAGCTCCGCGACATCGCCGGTCGGCATCGGCACCGGATCGCCCCACAGCCGCCGCTCGCGTTTGCGCCGCCGGAGCGCGTCGAGGCACGCGTTCGTCGCGATCCGATAGAGCCAGGGCCGGAGCGCCGCCTGGTCGGCCAGCTCGCCCCGGGCGCGCCAGGCGCGCGCCAGCGTCTCCTGCGTCAGGTCCTCGGCCTCCGACAGCGAGCCCATGACCCGGTAGCAATGCACCTTGATCTCGGTCCGCCGCTCGCGCGCGATGCGGTCGAACGCGGCGCGGTCCGCGGCCGTCGCCCCATCGCCGTCCCCGGCCTTGTTTGGGGTCATGGCCACCCCGTCGGTTCCAGCGCCAGCTTGCATCATCTATCCCAGCTCCTCGATCGGACCACCGTCATCGGATCAGGACGATCGGGACGGCACGGACTCATCGCTGGCCGCCGGCGATGAGGTTCGAGCGGCCCGGACGTCCTATCGGACAGGGCTCCCGCATCGTGCGCACAGCCCGCCGACAGAAGGACAGGACCAACCATGACCGAGATCGTCGTCCACGGGTTTCCCTTCAGCACTTATGTCCGCAGCGTCACCATGGCGCTCGAGATCAAGGGCGTCCCGTACCGGGTACGGTTTCTCGACCGGCGGGTGGTCGCCGGCGGCCTGCGCAGTGCCGAGCACTGGGAGATGCATCCGTTCGCGCGGGTTCCCGTCCTCGATGACGGCGCGTTCCGGCTCTATGAGACCCAGGCGATCCTGCGGTACCTCGACGCCCGCTACCCGGAGCCGCCGCTGCAGCCGACCGAGCCGCGCGCCCTGGGGCGGATGAGCCAGGCCATGGGCATCCTCGACTGCTACCTGTTCGGGCAGGCGGTGCGGCCCATCGGGGCCGAGCGGGTGGTGCGCCCGGCGCTGATGGGCGCCGCACCCGACGAAGCGGTGGTGGCCCGGGCCTTGCCGGACGCCGAGCGCGCCCTGGCCGTCCTGGACCGCCTGCTTGCCGGCGACCGGTTCCTGGCCGGCGATCAGCTGTCGCTGGCCGACGTGATGCTGGCCCCGGCGCTGCACCTGATCGCGCCGGTGCCGGAGATCCGCGGCATGCTCGACGGTACCGGGCTGTTCGCCTGGCTCGACCGGATGCTCGCGCATCCGAGCATGGTCGCGACGATGCCGCCGGCCGAGTTCAAGCTACCGGCCCGCCTGCTGAGCCTCGAAGCCGCCTGAGGACCAGCCCCGGCCTGGCGCGAGGGCCGGGGCCTTCCGCCGGTCGGGGCTGCGCCGGGCACGGCGCCTCTGCTGCGCGGCCGACAGCCGTCTTTGGGGCTCTCGCCATTGCGCACCAGCCGCCTGTATGCCATTGTCATACGCCCTTGCGGCTGGAAGGAACCCCGCCATGACGACCTCTGTGCTGAGCGTGCGCGTCAGCGAGGAGGAGCGCGCGCTTCTGGAGGCCGCTTCGGAACAGGCGCGGACCAGTCTCAGCGACTTCGTCCGGCGCAAGGCCCTGGAGGCAGCGGAAATCGACGTTCTGGAGCGCCGGATCGTTATCATTCCGGAGAAGGACTGGGAGGCATTCGAAGCTTGGGCGGCCCATCCGCCGCAGACGATCCCCGCGCTCGAAGAACTCGCAAGTACCAAGCCCAAATGGCAGGCATAGCGCCGCCGCGGCCGCTCGCCGATACCGATGACAGAAACAGGTTCGATTGCGGTCGGGAATCGATGAACCAATGGTTCCGGCGGCAAGCCTGGGCCAATCATACTGCCGGCATCTCACGGGCGAATGTGATTTGCGACGCCGTCGATGGCCGGGTTGTCGGCTATGTCACGTTGAGCGCCAGCCAGATCGAGCGGGCGGTGCTGCTCAAGGCCCATCAGCGCAACAAGCCCGATCCGGTGCCCACGACATTGCTTGGCCAACTCGCGGTCGACAAGACCAGTCAGGGACAGGGCTACGCCCGCTCTCTGCTGCTCTTCGCCCTGCGCACGGCGTTCAGGGCGTCCCGTGACGTCGGCAGCTTCGGCGTGATCACGCATCCCCTCGACGAGCTGGCCCGTCGCTTTTATGGCCGCTGGGGCTTCCAGGATCTCCCGTTCGATCCGCGCCGCGCCATGATCGTTCGTATCGCCGATCTGGAGCGGAGCGGCCTGGGCGACTGAGACCGTTGCCGCCGGGGGCCGGCCGCCGGCTGCGAGGGGGCAAGTCCTACCCGGCGGCCGCCGTCCTCCGGGTGAGTAGCAGGCCGACGCCCAGCGCGATCATCGCCGCGCCCGAGCCCTCGCGCAGCCGGCGCACCATGCCGGGGCGGGCGGCCATGCCCGCGCGCACGCCGCCGGCGGCGATCGCCACCAGCACGTCGACGCCCGTGTTCAGGGCCACCGACACCAGGCCGAGGGCGATGAACTGCGGGGCCACGCCGCCCGCCGCCGGGTCCACGAACTGCGGCACGAAGGCCAGGAAGAACGCCG
>CAZEFK010000045.1:0-38440 GCA_964511405.1 uncultured Comamonadaceae bacterium
TCCGCGAAATCTGCGAGATCCTGCGCGCCTACGACGTGAGCTTTTCGCTGGGCGACGGCCTGCGGCCGGGTTCGATCGCCGATGCCAACGACAAGGCCCAGTTCGCCGAGCTCGAGACCCTGGGCGAGCTGACCCGCATCGCCTGGGACCACGACGTTCAGGTCATGGTCGAAGGCCCGGGCCATGTGCCGATGCACAAGATCAAGGCCAACATGGACAAGCAGCTCGCCGCCTGCGGCGAGGCGCCGTTCTACACGCTCGGGCCGCTGACCACCGACATCGCGCCGGGCTACGACCACATCACCAGCGGCATCGGCGCCGCCATGATCGGCTGGTTCGGCACCGCCATGCTCTGCTACGTCACGCCCAAGGAGCATCTGGGCCTGCCCGACCGCGATGACGTCAAGACCGGCGTCATCACCTACAAGCTGGCCGCGCACGCCGCCGACCTGGCCAAGGGTCACCCGGCGGCTCAGCTGCGCGACGACGCGCTCAGCCGCGCGCGCTTCGAGTTCCGCTGGCGCGACCAGTTCAACCTGTCGCTGGACCCCGAAACGGCGGAGCGCTTCCACGACCAGACCCTGCCGGCCGAAGGCGCCAAGACCGCCCACTTCTGCTCGATGTGCGGGCCGAAGTTCTGCTCGATGAAGATCACGCAGGAAGTGCGCGACTATGCCCGCCAGGGAATGGCGGAGATGTCCGAGAGCTTCCGCGCCGGCGGTGGCGAACTGTACCGGCCGGCGCAGGGCTGAGGCGGCGTCAGGCGGCGGCCGACTCCATGCCGTAGCGCGGGTCGGCCAGCGCCGCGACCGTGCCGTCGAGCGCCGGATCGAGCGATGCCAGCGGCGGCGCCGCCAGCCGCCAGGCATCGTCGCGGAGCCGCTGGGCAACCGCGCTCTTCATCGAATGGATGAAGTTGTGGCGCGAGATCATGGCCTGGGCCGCCTCCATGGCGGCCACGGTGGCGGCCTGGTCGCCGGTACCGGCATAAAGCCGGCGGACCAGGTGCGGCACCATGTTGGCCATACCGCAAATGGTGCCGGTGGCGCCCGCTGCCACGGCCTGGGGCAGGTGATGCTCGGCGCCGGTCAGCACCGCCAGGTCGTCGAAGCGCTTGAGCATGCCTTCGGTGTTCGGCCAATCGGCCGAGCTGTCCTTGATACCGGCGATGACCCGGGGATAGCGGGCCAGCAGCCGCTCGATCAGCGCATAGGGCAGGGGCACGCCGCTCTGGCCCGGCAGGTTGTAGAGATAGATGCGGGCGCGGTTGTCGCCGACCCGTTCGACCAGTTCGGCGTAGAAGCGGAACAGGCCGTTCTGGTCGATCGCCTTGAAGTAGAAGGGCGGCAGAACCAGCGAGGCGGTCACGCCGGCCTCCAGCCCGCCTGCTACCATCCGCACCGTGTCGTCGAGCGACGCCGTCGCCGTGCCCAAGACCAGCGCCCGGGCCGGAATGCCATCGGCCACGAGACGGCGGACGACATCGAGCTTTTCCGACACCCCGACCGAGGTGCCCTCGCCGGTGGTGCCGAACACACAGGCGCCGTCGCACTCGGACGCCATCAGCCAGCGGATGTGGGCGGCCAGCCGCGGCACGTCGACGCCGAAGCGGGCGTCGAACGGGGTCAAGGTGGCGACATATACGCCGCGCAGGTGGTCGGCGACTTTCATGGTGGTTGGTTCCCCTCGGTCGGTCTCTCAGCTAAATGCCGGCATCGGCGCGCCTTGACAAGCGTCCCGCGATTCCAAGCAGCCCAAATAAAAGAGGGCCGCTCGCGCGGCCCTCCCCCTTCGTTTGACGATGGCTCCGAAAGTCAGCGAACCGCGAACTCAGCGGACCTTGACTGCGGGGCCGGCGACTCCGATGCCCGGAACCGCGGTCGTCAAGTACGAGGTAGACACCGGATCACCTCCTTTCGGTTTGTTGCCAACTCCAAGACGGTAGGAGCAGTTGGCCGGGCCGGCAAGAGTCCAAATGTCCGAGGGATCCGGGCATGCCGAATATGCGAGGCGTTCTGCCGGCCTGCGGCCGGGTTACGGCTGCCGACCCTGCCGCGGCAGATCGGCACGGCCGAGTGCGGGCGGCGAATCAATCCGCCGGCTTGCCTTCGCGTCGCAGTGCCCACTTGACCTGAATGCCTGGCTCGACGGCGCCGGCGATCACCACCTGCTGCGCCCGCTTCATCTCGCCGCGGCGACCGAGATAGATCGAATCGGCGAGCGCAATCGTCCCGCCGGCGGCGCGCAGGCGCCAACCCATGCCGCTCGGCAGCCGCAGCAGCACGGCCGAGCCGTCCTGCAGCATCTGCGCCTGGACCCGGGGGTGGAGGTGGAACCGGATCGCGAAGCGGCTGCCGGCCGGGGCCGCCGCGCCCTCGGCCACCGCCAAACGGTCTTCGCCGCGCAGGTCGTCGCCAGAGGCCGCCAGGAACAGCCGGCGGTGATGCACCAGCCCGAACTGCCGCACATAGCCGTCATGGGACAGATCCAGCCACTGATTGCCGTCGGCCTCGCGCGGGCTGCAGGTGACCTGGCGCGGCCGATGGCCCAGGGTTCCCGCCACGGGACCGGCTTGGTCCAGGATCTCGCTGGAGTTGGTGTCATCGACGGTCAGCGTCGAATGCGCGGCCGTCGCACGCTGGACGCGTCGCCAGTCGGCGCGATCGCCGGCGCCACAATTCACGATCAGCCGCTCCTTGCCGATGCTGAACTCGAAGCTGAGCGTGCCGGCATGGGCATGGCCGTCGACCGCGGGCGGCGGCCCGGCATCGACCAACAGCAGGCTGCGCTGGGTCTGCAGGCGCTGGAACTTGGCGTGGGGGGCCGCGGTCGGGGCCTTGCCGGCGCCGACCTTGGCCAGCACCAGGTCGATCGTCGCCGGGTCTTCCTCGTTGGTGTCGTTGAACAGCGCGAAGCCGCCGTCACCGTGGCGCAGGAATCGCAGGAACGGCGCCAGCCGGTCGATCGCGACCAGCAGCGCGGGCGGCATTTCGGCGCGGGCCGCGGCGAGGCCGTCGCGCAGCTCGATCAGCACCCGCGCCAGGCTCAGCTGGACGCTGGCGCTGCGCTCGATGTGGCTGCCGTCGGGATGGACCTGACGGCTGAGCTCGGTCACCAGCAGCCGGACCGCGCGCGCCCGGGTTCGTTCCGGCAGCCCCAGGACAACCGCGGCCAGCAGCCAGCGCCCGGCACTGGCCAGCCGGAGCGCGCCCGGCGGGGCGAAGCGCGCGACACGTCCAAGATGGCAGGTCTCGGCCTGCAGCTCATCCAGCAGGCGCAGGCGCAGGCCAGGCGGTGCGCCGTCGGTCAGCCAGCCGAAGTGGACGAGCCAGGCCGCCAACCGGGCTGCCAGCACGTCGGGCCGCCAGCTGATCGGATCCCAGCGGGCCTGGCGCATCAGCCAGTCGCCGGTGAGCTCGCGCGCGCGCCCCAACGCCGCGGCGCTGCCGACCGCGCGCAGGTCGCGCAGCCACTCGAAGCCATGCAGGGCGGCACGATAGCCGGCCGGGGCCCCGGCCGCCTCCCACACCCGCGAATCGATCGGCACGGTCTGGCCGGCGAAGGGGAAGCCGCCTTGCACGATCGCCTGGCCGCGGGCCGGGTCGCCATCCCAAGAATCGACCAGCTTCGTGGCGAGCGCCACGCCTCGGCGTCGGCCGAGGCTGAGGCGATAGAACGGGCTGCGCAGGGCCAGGCGGGCAAGCATCGGCCAGGGGGCCGAGGGCCGGTCGGACGCCACGTCGGCCCGCGTCCCGCCCAGCCGGGCCAAGACTCCGATCACGGCCGGACGCTCCCGTCGCCGCGCAGCGTGGCGAGATTGTCGGCCCCCTCGCCGCGTAGCGCGGCGAGATTGTCGGCGTAACGCCCCGGTCCGCCGGCGAAGCTCGCGGATCCGGCCACCAGCAGGTCGGCGCCGGCGGCTACGGCCTGGCCGGCCGTCGCGGCATTGATGCCGCCGTCGACTTCCAGGTCGATGTCGCGGCCGCTGGCGTCGATCAGGTCCCGCACCGCTGCGATCTTGGCCAGCTGGCTGGGCAGGAAGGCTTGGCCGCCGAAGCCCGGGTTGACGCTCATGACCAGCACCAGGTCGACCAGGTCGAGCACCGGTTCGAGTGCTGACACTGGGGTCCCGGGATTGAGCGCCACGCCGGCGCGCCGCCCGGCCTGGCGGATCGTCTGCAAGGTCCGGTGCAGGTGCAGCCCGGCTTCGGGATGGACGGTCAGGATGTCGGCGCCGGCCTCGACGAATGCGGAAATGTACGGATCGACCGGTGCGATCATCAGGTGGACGTCGAACGGTTTGTCGGTGTACCGGCGCAGGGCTGCGACGACCTGGGGACCGATGGTCAGGTTGGGCACGAAATGCCCGTCCATGACGTCGATATGGATGTAGTCGGCGCCTGCGGCGGCGATCGCCTGCACCTCTTCGCCCAGGCGTGCGAAATCGGCCGAGAGGATCGACGGCGCAATCCGGACCGGGTGCCTCATGGTTGCCCTCATACGTGCTTAGTCCACGCGCCGCAAGCGGGCCGCGAAGAACCCGTCCAAGCCCCCGCGATCGGCCCAGGTTGCGGGGGTCGTGCGCAGCATCCCGGCTGGCGTGACCAGGGCGGCGACGGTCGGATCCGGCGACTCGGCGCCGGCCGGGAGCAATTCGCCGGCCGTGATCGGATCCAGAACGGCGCCGCCCGCGGCCAAGCGGCGTTCAATCTGCGCCGGACCCTCGGCCGCCTCGAGCGAGCAGGTGCAATAGACCACCGTGCCGCCCGGCCGGACCAGGCGCAGTGCCGCGTCGAGCAGGCGTTCCTGCTGGGCGGCAAGGGCAGCGACATCGTCCGGGGACTTCAGGTGTGGGATGTCGGGATGGCGCCGGATGATGCCGGTGCCGGTGCAGGGCGCGTCGACCAGCACGGCGTCGAACGGTCGCTCGGGGGTCCAGCTCGCGCCGTCGGCCTCGACCAACTCGGCGGTAAGACCCAGGCGCGCAAGGTTCTCGGCGACCCGCCGCAGCCGGCGGCCCGACCGGTCGACCGCGGTGACGCGGGCCCCCGCGGCGGCCAGCTGGGCGGTCTTGCCGCCCGGCGCGGCGCATAGGTCGGCCACGGCCGCGCCCTCCGTCGCGCCAAGCAGCCGAGCCGGCAGCGCCGCCGCTGCGTCCTGCACCCACCAGGCGCCGGCGTCGTAGCCGGGCAGCGCGGCCACCGCGCCCGCGGCATCCAGACGGATGCTGCCGGTCGCGAGCAGGCGCCCGCCCAGGCGCGCTGCCCAGGTGGCCGCATCGGCGCGCGGCGTCAGGTCCAGTGGCGGTTCCGCCATATGCTGGGCGGCGATGGCGGCGGCCGTTGCGGCGCCGTAGCCGTCGACCCAGGACTGCCACAGCCAGGCTGGCGTGTTCAGGCGGGCGGCATCCTGGGCAGCGACCAGCCCGTGCCCTTCGCGCGCGATCCGGCGCAGGACGGCGTTGACGAGGCCCTTGAGCCGGTGGACGCGGGTGGCGCCGATCTGGGCGACGGCGCTGTCGACGGCGGCGTGGGATGGCGTGTCCAGGAACAGCAGCTGCGCCGCGCCTAGGCGCAGCACGTCGTGCGCCGCTGGATCCAGGTCCGGCAGCGGCGCGGCCAGGCAGTGCGCCAGCACTGCGTCGATCTGGCCCAGGCGGCGCAGGCAGGTGGCGGCCAGCAGCCGGGTGAAGGCACGGTCGCGGGGGGCCAGCGCGTCGAGCCTGGGTGCCGCGGCGGCGAGCGCCTGTTCCAGCGGCTGGCGTTCGGTCAGGACGGCGTGAAGCAGGGCGGCGGCGAGGGTGCGGGGCGTGGACGGCGGCACGAGGAACCTTGGCGAGGGCAGGCTGAGGGGGCCATATAGATGCGATGACCCGTCCAGAATCCAATCTTCCGGAGGCGCCGGCCGGCCAAGCCGAGCCGCCGAAGCCGGCGCCACCGCCGCAGGCCGCCGAGCATGGCGGCCCCCAGGGCCCGGAACCGACCCGCTACGGCGACTGGGAGCGCAACGGCCGCTGCAGCGACTTCTGAGGTCCGCTCAACGCGGACCGGCCCCGGACGGGTGCTCGCTGCGCAGGACCGACATCAGCAGGGCATCCCGGTGTTGGCCATCGATGTAGTAGTGCCGGCGCAGGCGGCCTTCATGCTTGAATCCGCATTTCTCGTAGGCGCGGATTGCCCGGCTATTGCCGTCGATGACGTCCAGGAACACCCGGTTGAGATTGAGGTCGGTGAAGGCGAAGTCGACCAGCAGCCGGATCGCCTCCGATCCCAGCCCGCGGTTCTGGTGCGGCACCGAGCCGATGGCGATGCCCAGCTTGGCGTGGCCATGGATCGGCGACACGTCCGACAGCATGGCGTAGCCGAACGGCTCGGCCGGGGTCCGCTCGACCAGGATGAAGAAATGGCAGAACGGCCGGCGGACCATGTGCTCCAACCAGGCATCGAAATTCAGCTCTGGCACCGGCAGGAACTGGCCGGCCAGGCGCTGGTTGTGGCGGTCATTGATCCAGAAGAACAGCTTCTCGCCATATTGCCGCATGTAGGGAACAAGCATTACGGTGGGGCCGGCGATCATTGGTATCTCGGTATCAAGAGACGAAACCGGCGGCAACCACCGGGCGCGCCGACACTAGATCAGATCGCGCCCCGGCGGGAACTGCCGATCGTGGACATCGCCTGCCTTAACCAAGCAGTAACCATGTTGGCCGAGGGTGTGGGCCGCTGCTTGCGGTCGGCATAGGCCTTGAACTCCGCGACGAGTGGCGATATGCGCTTGGCGTCCGATGGTCGGTATGTCACTGTACCGGCCGATGAACGAGCCGGCTGGCGGTACGGGCCGCCTGTCGAGATGAGCCGGGTATTCCGAGTCCCGGCACCAGCGAAGCGGCCCCAGGAGGTGTCATAAATGGCCAGCGCCCACGGCCTGCCTGCCACGAGTACCGCTGACCCTGCGCCAGTCCCGGCGGGCGACGAGACCCTCCCGCCGCCGCCCTTCGCCCATACGGCCGTGCAATGTCTGGTGATGGTCGCCCGCCACCACGGGCTCGACCTCAGCCTGGCGCGGCTGCGCCACGACTATGTGTTGGAGAATCGTGAGCCGACCCTGGATTTCCTGGTGCGCATGGCGCAGGACAATGGCCTGCGAGCCGAAGCCGCGCGGCTGGACTGGGCGGGGCTGGCCAATCTGGGTGAGGCCTATCCGGCGCTGGCGCGCCTGAAGAACGGCAACATGGTCGTGGTCTGCGGCTCGGTCCAGAACAACGACCAGACGGTCATGGTGGTGCGCGACCCGATGGCGATGGAGCGCGGCTTCATCGGCTTCGACGAGGCGAGCTGGCTGCAGATGTGGAGCGGCGAGGTCGTCCTCCTCAAGCGCCAGTTCACGGTGCGCGATGCCGAGCAGAAGTTCGGCCTGACCTGGTTCCTGCCCGAGATCCTGCGCCAGAAGCGTCTCTATATCGACATCGGCTTCTCGGCGCTGGTGCTGAGCCTGATCGGCCTGGCGATCCCGCTGTTCACCCAGTTCGTGATCGACACCGTGCTGGTCCACCATAGCTACAACATGCTGGTGGTGCTGAGCATCGGTATCGCGCTGGCGATTGCCTTCGAGGGCGCCTTCGGCTGCCTGCGCCGGTTCTTGCTGTTGGCCGCGACCAACCGGGTCGACAGTCGCATCAACACCAAGACCTTCGCGCAGCTGGTGTCGCTGCCGATGGACTTCTTCGAGCACAATTCGGCAGGCATGCTGATCAAGCATGTGACCCAGGCCGAGCACATCCGTGAGTTCCTGACCGGCCGGATGTTCTCGACCCTGCTCGACATGCTGTCGATCCTGATCTTTGTGCCGGTGCTGCTGACCTACAGCGCTGAGCTCACCGGCTATGTGCTGGGCTGCACCGGGCTGATCGCGCTGATCATCGTCTGCCTGATCCCGCCCTACAAAAGCCGCCTGGCCAAGCTTTACGAAGCCGACGGTCGGCAGCAATCGTTCCTGGTCGAGACCATTCAGGGCATGCGCACCGTCAAGTCGCTGGCGCTCGACACGCGGCACAAGAAGGAATGGGATGCGCGCGTCGCCAACGCCGTGCACATGAAGTTCCAGGTCGGCCAGATCACGACCGCTGCCAATGCGCTGGTCGGCATCCTGGACAAGGGCATGCAGGCGGGCATCATCGGCCTGGGCACGTCGCTGGTGTTCAACAACGACCTGACCATCGGCGGGCTGATCGCGTTCCAGGTGCTGTCCGGACGCGTCGCGGCCCCCCTGGTCAGCATTGTCGGCCTGGTCCACAGCTACCAGGAAACCCTGCTGTCGGTGCGCAAGCTGGGCGAGGTGATGAACGCCAAGCCCGAGCGCTCCGAGACCTCGCGCGGCATCATGCCGCCGATCCGCGGCGTGGTGGAGTTTCAGGACGTCCGCTTCCGCTATCACCCGTCGCTGCCGCCGGCCCTCGACCATGTGTCGTTCCGGGCCGAGGAGGGCACGATCCTGGGCATCATGGGGCGCAGCGGCTCGGGCAAGACCACGGTCACCCGGCTGCTCCAGGGCCTGCATTCGCCCGAGGACGGCACCATCCGCCTGGACGGCTACGACCTGCGCGAGATCGACCTGATCTACCTGCGCAGTTCGATCGGCGTGGTCCTGCAGGACAGCTTCCTGTTCCGCGGCACGGTGCGCGACAATCTGGCGGCCGCCAAGCCTGATGCCACCATGGAGGAGATCCAGGAGGCGGCGCGGCTGGCCGGGGCGGCCGAGTTCATCGAAAAGCTGCCGAACAAGTACGACACGTGGCTCGAAGAAGGGTCATCGAACCTGTCGGGTGGCCAGCGCCAGCGGATGGCGATCGCACGCGCGCTGATCACCAAGCCGCGCCTGCTGATCCTCGACGAGGCGACGAGCGCCCTCGATGCCGAGAGCGAGGCGATCGTCCAGACCAACCTCTTGGATATCGCGCGCGGGCGGACGGTGATCATCGTTTCGCATCGCCTGTCCAACCTGGTCCCGGCCGACCAGATCCTGGTGCTCGATCGCGGCCGTCTGGTCGATGCGGGCCGGCACGGCGAGCTGTTGGGCCGGTGCAGCATTTATCAGCTGTTGTGGCAACAGCAGACGAGGCATGTAGCATGATGAATCCGGTCAAGAAGTCGCAGCGCGGGCTGGTGCCCGCCACGGCGGCGCCGATGCCCGCCGTGGTGCGCGAGTTCCAGTCCGATGTCGCGGCCATCGAGCTGCAGCCGGATCCGATTCTGACCCGCGGCACGCTGTGGCTGTCGGCCGCGCTGATCGTCGCCGCCATCGTCTGGGCCTCGATCGGCACCATCGACAAGGTCGTCACCGCCCGCGGCCGCATCGTTTCGGACACGCCGACCGTGGTGGTGCAACCCCTCGAGACGTCGATCGTGAGGGCGATCAACGTCAAGCCGGGCGACATCGTGAAGGCCGGCGATGTCCTGGCCACGCTCGACCCGACCTTCACCGCCGCCGATGTCGCCCAGCTCAAGACCAAGAAGGACAGCCTGGACGCCCAGATCGATCGGCTGCGCGCGCAGCTCGGCGACAAGGATTACGTGCCCGCCGCGGGCACCGGCCCCAACGACGCGCTGCTGCAGACCGCGATCTTCCGCCAAGCCGCGGCCCAGTACCGCTCGCAGCTCCAATCCTATGACGGCAAGATCGCCAAGCTCAAAGCCGAGCTCGCGACCAAGCGGGCCGACCAGCAGATCCTGACCGACCGGGTCGATGTGCTGAAGGCCATCGAGAAGATGCGCACCACGCTGGAGACCGGCCCCGCCCAGGCCGGCAGCCGGCTGCAGACCCTCGTGGCCGCCGACCAGCGCCTGGAGGCCCAGCGCAACCTCGAGCTGACGATCAACAGCATCAAGGAGATCAGCGCCGACCTGGACAGCGCGGTTGCCGATCGCGAGGCCTTCATCGGCGACTCGCAGCGCAAGACTGCCGAGGACTTGGTCGCAGCGACGCGCGACCGCGATCAGACGGCCGAGCAGCTGGTCAAGGCCGACAAGCGCCAGAGCCTGATTACCCTGACCGCCCAGACCGACTCGATGGTGCTGGAGACCGCCCAGCGGTCGGTCGGCTCGGTGGTGCGCGAGGCCGAGACGCTCTTCACCCTGGTGCCGCTCAACGCGCCGTTGGAGGTCGAGGCCCAGATCGAACCGCGCGATCTCGGCTCGCTCAAGGCCAATGAGGAAGTGCGCATCAAGCTGGATGCCTATCCGTTCCAGCAGCATGGCACGATGAAGGGCATCGTGCGCTCGATCAGTGAGGACACGATCACCCGCCACGAGGATCTGGCGGCGCAGCCGGTGGGCCAGGGATCGGCGCCGCCGTCTGGCGGCCAGCAGGCGTCGCCCAGCGTTTACCGTGCGCGAATCGAGATCACGGCCAGCGAAATGCGCAACGTCTCAAGCGACTTCCGGCTCATCCCGGGCATGCCGCTGACCGCCGAACTCAAGATCGGCAGCCGCCCGATGATCACCTACTTCACGGATCCGATCACCCGCAGCCTGGATGAAGGCCTGCGCGACCCCTAGGGCGGGATGAGATCAGGTTGACCCGCTCAAGAAAGCCTCGGACCGGCGGGAGTCCCCCATCTCCCAGCCTCCTCCCACAAGGGGAGGAGGAGTTCTGTCGCTGCAGCTTCGCCCCTCCTTCCAGGTTCAAGCACATCCCGCTCTAAAGGGCGCGCACCAGGGGCGGTTCACGACCGCCAGCGGCGGTCAGGTGTCGTCGCGCGGCGGCGGCTGGAACAGCAGCCGATGGGTTACGGGGTCGTAGTATCGCAGAAGCTCAGCCGCGAAGCTCTGAGGCTCGACCCCAAGGGCGGCGGCCCATGCCGCCATCTGGTCCGGTGGAATGCGGCCGTTGCCGGATTCGATCTGGCTGACGAAGGTGTAATAGCGAAGGCCGACGCGCTCGGCCAATTCGCGCTGGGTCATGCCTCGCGCCTCGCGCAGCTGCTTCAGCCAGCGGCCCGCCGACGCGCGCCGTGCTCTCGCCAGGTTTGCCTTGGCTGCCGCGTGCATGGCCTGATGTCCCTACGCAATGCGCCCGACAAGAAATGCCTATAGCTGCATAAACTGAGGTTGGCTGGCAATCCTTTCAATCTTGTGAACGAGGCGCGTTGACAGAGCGACACCCGTTCGGCGATCCTCCATCAGAAAGTCGGTGGACGGAGCGCGCTCTCCCATCGACCGGCAAGGAGGCGTGCGGCCCCAGGACCTGAGAGGGCGCGGCGGCCGAGACTGAGGAGAGGCGATGTATACCCATCCCCAGCATCGGGCCGGCGAGGCGGCCAAGCGGCTGCGGCGCTCGGCGGGTGCCTGGTTGCGCGAATTGCGGCTGGCGCGCGGCCTGACCCAGCGTGACTTGGCCGATCGCGTCGGCGTTGCCTATTACACGTTTGTCAGCCAGATCGAGGCGGGCAAGGGCCGGGTCCCCCCGGAAAGCTATGGCGCCTGGGCCGATGCGCTTGGTGTGGCCAAGGCTGAGTTCGTTCGGCGCTTGCTGAGCTATTATGACCCTTACACCTACGAGGCTCTGTTCGAGGGTGAAGGCGGCCAATCGGCCGGTTAGCGGGGCATGGCGGTTGACCCTGCGGCATCGCGACCGGTGTCGGGGACGGGAGGTTGGTTGCGCCGGACAGTGAACAATTCTATAGTCAGATAGTCACGATACGAACGGTCGCGTCGAGAGCAGGGACAGTGCGCCGACGGGATCCGCTCAGGAGCGGGGAATGAGCACGACGACGTCGGCCGCCGGGACCACGTTCGTGCCCGGCACGGGCAACCAGACCATCATCGGCGCCGGCGGCGCCGACACGACGGTGTTCCTGGCGGCGCACACTCAATACAGCATCACGGTCGACGGTGCTTGGGTGAAAGTCGTCAACATGTCGGGCACGACCGGCACCGACCTTCTCTACAATATCGACAACCTGCAGTTCACGGACGGGGTCATCACCCTGGCTCACCCGAAATCGGAAACGATCGATGCGACCGGCTTCGACCTGCGCTACTACGAATCGAAATATTCCGATATCGCGGCGGCCGCCTCGGCTGACCCCAATTTCAGCCCGTTGCAGCATTATCTGACTGTCGGTTGGAAGGAAGGGCGCAACCCTAACGCCTTCTTCGACACGAACTACTACCTCAAGGCCAACCCGGATGTGGCAAAAGCCGGCGTCAATCCGCTGGCTCAGTACGATCTCTATGGCTGGAAGGAAGGCCGCAATCCCTCGGCCAGCTTCAATTCGCTGAGCTATCTCCAGGCGAACCCGGACGTTGCGGCTGCCGGCCTCAATCCGATGCTGCATTACGAACTGTCGGGATTCATCGAGGGTCGGTCGGTGGCGCCGTCCACCACCGCGGCCGTGGCTGCGGTTGCCGCTGGAGGCGTTTAGCCACGTCCGCGGCCTTGCCGCCGCGCGTGGTCGCGGTCATCGTCACGTATAACGCCGGGCCTGAGATCCAGGCCGCCGTCGCCGCGGTCCGCGACCAGGTCGCGGGCATCGTGGTGGTCGACAACGGCTCGGACCCCGAGACGCGGTCGGCGCTCCATGCGGCGGCGGCCGATCCGGCGTTGAGCCTGATCCTCAACGCCGGGAACCGCGGCCTGGCGGCGGCGCAGAACCAGGGGATCGATGCCGCGCTGGCGGGGGGCGCCGAGTGGGTGCTGCTGCTCGACCAGGACAGCCGGCCGGCCCCGGACATGGTCGAGCGCCTGCTCGCCGGAGCCGACGCGGCCGCAGCCGACCTGGCGGCGCCGCGGCTGGACCGGATGGGTGCCCTGGCGACCCGGGTGCTGCGCGCCGACCGCCGCTGGGACTGGCGCCGCATCGCGGTGACGGAGGGCGTGGTTGCGCCGGCGCTGTTCGCGATTGCCTCGGGCAGCCTGATCCGGCGCGCGGCGCTGGCGGCGGCGGGTCCGCTCGACGAGCGGCTGTTCATCGACTATGTCGACGTCGAGTACGGGTTGCGGCTCAACGAGCGCGGCTGCCGGATCGCCCTGGTTGGCGACGCGGTGCTGCGCCATCGCCTGGGCGACCCGCGGCAGCATCGCGTGGCCGGCCTGCAGGTCGCCACCACCAACCATGGCCCGGGGCGGCGCTTCACCATCTATCGCAACCGGTGCTGGCTGTGGCGCAGCCGCGGCGCGGTTTGGCCGGGCTGGTTGATCTTCG
Source organism: uncultured Comamonadaceae bacterium (assembly GCA_964511405.1). Taxonomy (GTDB): domain Bacteria; phylum Pseudomonadota; class Alphaproteobacteria; order Elsterales; family Elsteraceae; genus CAZEFK01. The sequence goes on from CAZEFK010000045.1 coordinate 13,202, forward strand.
ACGTCGCGGCTGCGGCCGGCGATCTGCTGCGCATTGCGATGTTCGAGCACGGCCGCGCGGCCAAGCTGCGAGCGGCCCTGGCTGGGCTGCGCGCCGGCTGGCGCGGCCGTCTTGGGCCGCCGGCCTGGGCGGTGGCGAACGGCGGGGCGTTTGACGGCAGCGCGGCCCCGGTTGGCCGCCGCACCGAGTCGGAACCAGGGTAGCGTCACCATGACCGGGCTGAACACCGCGGTTCACCTTGCTTCGGCCCAACGGGGCAAGCTAGAACTCGTTCAAACAGCTGCAGCCCGCCGGATTCGATGGTCGGTGCCAGGGATCGCGACGCCATGACTCCGGGACGGCCCAGCACTGAAGTCCGCGACGCGCTTGCCGGCTGCTGGCCCTATTTCGTGGCTGCGGGGCTGTTCAGCGGTGCCGTGAACCTGCTGTTCCTGAGCCCGTCGCTGTACATGATCCAGGTCTATGACCGGGTGCTGAACAGCGGCAGCCAATATACCCTGGTGATGCTGACGCTGGCCGTGGCCCTGGCGCTGGGAACCATGGCGACGCTCGATGCGGTGCGGGCCCGGGTGCTGATCCGCTGCGGCATCGCCTTCGACAACCGGCTGTCCGCCCGGGTTCTGTCGGCGCTGATCGATCGCGGGCTGACCGCGGGCTCGGAGCGCCATCGCGAAGCCCTGCGCGACCTGGACAACTTCCGCCAAGTGGTGACCGGCACCGGCGTCCATGCGCTGTTCGATGCGCCGTGGGTCCCGATCTATCTCGGCGTCATGTTCATACTGAGCCTGTGGTTCGGCGTCATGACGCTGCTGGCCGCGGCACTTCTGCTGCTGCTGGCCGTGCTCAACGACGTCGGCACGCGGGCGGCGCTGGGGGCCGCCAACGACAGCGCGGTGCGCAGCTATCGGTTCACCGAGGCGGCCATGCGCAATGCCGAGGTCATCCAGGCCATGGGCATGCTGCCCGGCGTGCTGCAGCGGTGGCGGCAGGACCGCCAGGCCCTGCTCGGCTGGCAGGCGCGCGCCAGCGACCGCGCGGCGGACTGGGGGGCGGCGATCAAGTTCGTGCGGCTGTTCATGCAGTCCTTCGCCCTGGCGATGGGTGCCTGGCTGGTGCTGGACCGCCAGGTTACGCCGGGGGCCATGTTCGCCGCGGCGGTGCTGCTGGGGCGCGCGCTGGCCCCCGTCGAACTGGCGGTCGGGGCGTGGAAGAGCCTGTCCTCGGCACGCCAGGCCTATCGCCGGGTCAGCGAGCTCTTGGCCCAGTTCCCGGCGCCGACACCGGCGATGACGTTGCCGGCGCCGGCGGGACGGCTGACCTTGGAGCAGGTGGTCGCCGTGCCGCCCGGCGGCGACCGCGCGGTGCTCAAGGGCATCTCCTTGGAGATTGCCGCGGGCGATGGGCTGGGCATCATCGGGCCGAGCGCCGCCGGCAAGTCTTCGCTGCTGCGCTTGCTGGTCGGTGTCTGGAAACCGGTCGCCGGCCAGGTGCGCCTGGACGGGGCCGACGTTGCAACCTGGGACCGCACCGATTTCGGCCGGTCGGTCGGCTATCTGCCGCAGGACATCGAGCTGTTCGCCGGCACCGTCCGCGACAATATCGCCCGCTTCACCGATGCGCAGCCCGAGGCCGTGATCGATGCGGCCCAGCGCGCCGGCGTGCATGACATGATCCTGCGCCTGCCGCGCGGCTACGACACCGAGATCGGCCCGGGCGGCTCGATGCTGTCGGGCGGCCAGCGCCAGCGTCTGGGCCTGGCGCGCGCGCTGTTCGGCCGGCCGCGCCTGCTGGTGCTGGACGAGCCCAACGCCAACCTGGACAGCGATGGCGAAACCGCGCTGATCGAGACGCTGGAGCAGGTCAAGGCCGAGGGGACGACCTTGGTCATCGTCGCCCACCGGACGGCGGTGCTGAACGTGGTCGACCGGCTGATGCTGCTGCGCGACGGCGCGGTCGAGCTGATCGGGCCGCGGGCCGAGGTGCTGGCCACGTTGAGCGGCAAGGTGGTGCGGCCGGCGGCCTTCGCCGGCGGCGGACCCAAGGAGGGGGCGTGACGCCGGCCGTGACCAGGGCCGATCGGCGCGGCGCGGGGGAACCGCCGGTCGTCACCGACGATGCGCGCGCCATCGTCCGCGTCGGGGTTGCGGTCATGGTGCTGTTCTTCGGCGGTCTCGGCGGCTGGGCAGCCACGGCGCCGCTGGCCAGCGCGGCGCTGGCCCCCGGCATCGTCAAGGTCGAGGCCAACCGTCAGGCGGTGCAGCATCCCGACGGCGGCGTGATCAAGGCGATCCTGGTGCGCGACGGCGACCGGGTGACCGAGGGCCAGGTTCTGGTGCGGCTGGACGATACGGCCGCGCGCGCCCAGGTCGACCAGATCCAGGCGCAATGGGACGCCTACAAGGCGCTGGAGGCACGGCTGATCGCCGAGCGCGACGACCGCGAGGCGATCGCCTTCGATCCCGCGCTGGCGGCGCGGCGCGCCGATCCGCGCATCAATGAGCTGATGACCGGCCAGGAGAACCTGTTCGAGGCGCGCCGGCGGGCGCTGTCGGGGCAGACGGCCGTGCTGCGCCAGCGGATCGCGCAGATCGAGGACACCATCACCGGGCTTCAGGGCCAGGCTGCCAGCCAGAGCCAGCAGCTCGCGCTGATCCAGGACGAGCTGGGCGGCACCCGTACCCTTTACGCCCGGGGCTATGCGCCGCGGACGAAGCTTCTGGAACTGGAGCGCACCGCTGCGGCGCTGACCGGCCAACAGGGCGAGTATGTCGCCAATATCGGCCGGTCGCGCCAGCAGATCGGCGAAGCGCAGATGCAGATCATGCAGCTGGGCCGCGATCGCCTGGCCGAGGTGTCGGACCAGCTGCGCGACGCCCAGACCCACCTCAACGACATCGAGCCGCGGCTGCGCGCCGCCCGCGACACGCTGGCCCGGACCGAGCTGCGCGCGCCGCAAGCCGGCACCGTCGTCGGGCTGTCGGTGTTCACGGTGGGCGGCGTGATCGGCCGTGGCGACCGGGTGCTCGACATCGTGCCGTCGGACAGCCCGCTGATCGTCGAGGCGCAGCTGGCGCCCCAGGACATCGACGAGGTGACCGAGGGCCTGACCGCCGAGGTGCATCTGACCGCGTTCAAGCAGCGGGCCGTGCCCATCGTCCATGGCGCGGTCCGCCATGTCTCGGCCGACCGGCTGACCGACCAGCGGACCGGCACCGGCTATTACCAGGTGGAAGTCGAGATCGACCGGCGCGAGCTCGATCCGGCCCGTGGGCTCTACTTGGTGCCGGGCATGCCGGCCGATGTCATGATTCCCTTGAAGGCGCGCACGGCCCTGGATTATCTGGCAGCGCCGCTGACCGCCGGCTTCAACAAGGCGTTCCGCGAGAAATAGAACGCTTGGGTCGTCGGTTTATATGACATCATGAAAATCCTGTTCGCCCACCAGAACTTCCCCGGGCAGTTCAAGCATCTGTGCATGCATCTGGCCGCCGAAGGCGGCCATGAACTGGTCTTCATGACCAACGACAACGAGAACCGCATCGATGGCGTGACGCGGCTGCTGTACGACAAGATCCGCGAGCCGGCGCCGGGGGTGCATCACTACATTTCGGAGTTCGAGCGTGGCATCCTGCTCGGCCAGGCCGCGGCACGCGTGGCCCAGGGCTTGAAGGAGCGCGGCTTCCGGCCCGACGTCGTCATCGGCCACAATGGCTGGGGCGAAACGCTGTTCCTGAAGGACATCTATCCCGACGTCCCGGTCTTGAGCTATTTCGAATTTTTCTACCGGCCGCATGAGGCCGACTGTGGCTTCGATCCCGAGTTGCCGATGGCCATCGACGACGACTTGCGGGTCCGGGCCAAGAATTCGATCAACCTGGTCGGCTGGACCAGCGCCGACTGGGGGCTGGCGCCCACGGCCTGGCAGCGCAGCCGCTATCCCCAGGCGTTTCAAGAGCGCATCTCGGTGATCCACGAGGGGGTCGACACCGACGCCCTGGCTCCGGCTCCCGACCAGCGGGTGACCCTCAAGGACGGCCGCAGCTTCGGCACGGCCGATCAGGTGATCACCTACGTGTCGCGCAACCTGGAGCCCTATCGCGGCTTCCACACCGTGATGCGCGCCCTGCCCGAGATCCTGGCCCGGCATCCCCAGGCGATCGTGCTGATGGTGGGCGGCGACGATGTCAGCTATGGCCGCAAGCACGAGTCGGGCCGGCCCTGGCGCGAGGTGATGTTGGACGAGGTCAAGGTCGATCCCGCGCGGGTCATGTTCCTGGGCAAGATTCCGTATTCGCAGTTCGTGGCCCTGCTGCGGGTGTCGGCCGCCCACATCTATCTGACCTATCCCTTCGTGCTCAGCTGGTCGATGCTGGAGGCGATGGCGTGCGGCTGCGCCGTGGTCGGCTCGCGCACGGAGCCCGTGGCCGAGGCGATCAGCGACGGGCGCAACGGGCTGCTGGTCGATTTCTTCGACCCGAAGGCGGTGGCAGACGCCGTCAGCCGCATCCTGACCCATCCCGACCGCATGGCCGAGATGCGCCGCGCCGCCCGCCAGACCATCGTCGAGCGCTATGACCTGCGGCGCTTGTGCCTGCCGCAAACCCTGGCCTTGATCGACCAGCTGGCCCATCGGCGGCGGCCGACCGTCGGCATGCTGCCGGTGACCGCGCGGCCCGGCTTGCTGGATGGGTGAGTAGGGCTGGCGTGCTGCGGAGGACGAGGGGCGGTGCTGGAGGAGTGTTGCTCCGATCCGCGCCAAGCGGGCGTGAGGCCTGCCTGCACCGGCCGCGAGGGCGTGTCTGAGGAACGGCGGCGTTCGGCGTCATGTTCGATAATGTACCCCACTCACGAACGTCCAGCTAAGATGTCAGGACATAATAAGGACGGACGTCAGCTTTCTCTCTAAGCCTGGCAATATCCATTCGCCACTCGCGTCGATGTGCCAATATGCTCAGATCGTCAAGGTCGGCTTTTTGTTGCAATAATTCCTGTAGAATCAATGGATTTTCGATGATTAACTTTTCAGATCCAGCCTCATTTGTGTCAATCCCCCGTTCGTCAATGATGAAATGATCTAGGGCCTCGTATACACGCCGGGCTGCCCAAGCTGCCTCCTGACTGTCGCCGTTTTGCTGGACCCTGAGGGCATACGCTACGGCCGCAAGTGCGTCCTCAGCATACGCCCGAAGGCTGGACCATGGACCCTCATCTTCGGGACCACGAAGGGCCATGCACGCATCCAAATTGTTCTGGATTTCCTCGCCAGTTATCGCCTCACCACTAAGGGCGCGTTGACATTCACCTGGTCCAGATGAAAGCGCCGACGAGGCAGAGCAGAGAGAGGAAGGCCCTGGATGTCTGGTCGTAGCGAGTCGCGATCCGCCTGAAATGCTTGATTTTGAGGAAGAAGCGCTCGACGAGGTTGCGTTCGCAATAGAGCGCATAGTCGCAATGGACTTGTGGCGAGGTTTTCCTGGGCGGAATGACGGGCACGGCATGCTGGCTATGGATGGTGTCGCGGAGGGACTTGGCATCATAGCCCTTGTCGCCCAAGACATAGTCGGCGGGCAGGTCGACGATCAGAGCATTGGCCTGAGCGATATCGCTGGCCTGCCCCGGCGTGAGGATGAAACGCAATGGATTGCCGAGGGCATCGACGACGGCATGGATTTTTGTGGTCAGCCCACCGCGCGATCGCCCGATCGCACGAGCTTCAGGCCCCCTTTTTTGCCCGCCGCATGCTGGTGCGCCCGGACGATGGTCGAGTCGATCATCACGTATTCGAAGTCTGGATCGTCGGCCATCGCGGCGAACAGGCGGTCCCATACGCCATCCTTGGACCAACGCGAAAAACGAACGAACACGCTGTTCCAGTTTCCGAAGAATGCCGGCAGATCGCGCCATGGCGAACCCGTCCGGGTAAGCCAGAGTACCGCTTCGACGAACAGCCGATTATTCCCTGCGGTCCTGCCAGGGTCACCGCTTTTGCCTGGCAAAAGCGGCTCCATCCGAGCCCACTGATGATCCTGCAAAATCAGACGGACCCCGCTCATCCAAACCCCCTCACCGAAAGGGAGTTTGAATCAGAGTTTCGGGGTCCGGGGGAATCCCCGAATGTCAACGCCCCCTAGCACGTCAGCAAGTGGGTCGCGGCTCTCCATCGGTTGCGGCGGCGCGGCGGCAGCCGCGGCCCGGTGCCCGGCGCGCAGCGCCGCAATGCGCATTTCCGATTCGATGGTGAGCGGATCCAGGACGGACTCGGCGCCCCTGAACGGCACTGACTTGCGCGTCATGGGCATTTCCTTGGCGCAGCAATGGATCGGGAACTTGGCTGCTACGCCGGCTGGCTCTCGCCGCGGCGGGCTCCTTAACGCGAAAAGCCCGCCGGCGAGGGCGGGCTCATGGACGTCGGTGGGCTATGGGACGGGTTGCCGGCGCTTCGGCGGAGCAACAAAAAACCCGCCAACGGACATGCCGGGCGGGCTCAAACGACGGTGACGGATTCCGAACCGTCAATTACGTGTACTTATGCTTGAATGTCGGGCCAATTGCAAGAAAATTCGCGCCCTCCGCCGAGCGATGGCGTGCCACGCGGGATGAGAGGCAGTACTGGTGGGAAAGCGCCATCCCGATCCGCGCCAAGCGAGCGTGAACACTACTGACCGAATCTATCGTCTGTGTCCGCGCCTATCGGAGATGACGCTCCGCAAGGGCGAAGCCACAGTGCCGTGGCTCGCCTCACGGCAGCCTGGGCGTGTGCACTGCCTAGGTCAGAGATGCGGCCATGAGATCACCGCCCGGTGCACCATCGACAGCACTTGAGGCCACGCTATCCGATACCGACAATTATTTGGTCCGGCTCGCGCAGGTCATTCACCCAAATCCGGACGATCGTCTCCTGCTGCGGCACCGACGTTTCAAGTATCGTCTGGCCGATCACCGACTTGATCGCGACTCGGTGACCGGGCGTCTTCAAATTACCATGAAAAATTGGACCGCTCCCAGGATCAACCTCGCGCGTATCACCTAGGATAAATAATGTATCGCCATCGGCATCCACTCGACAGCCAATGGCAATGCACGAATCAGTCGACACGACCAGGGAATTTCCCATCACGGCTGGAATGTCTCCACCATTCGAGTCTGAGATCAGTACCAATGAATAGGGTGGTGCGGTCTTCGCCGAGCTAGCCATTATACCCCCCCTGCTTCAGCCTAGAGATGTCCAACCCCTGTTGACGACTGCAACGAACACACTGTGGATAGAGTCTCTGCGGTCCTCCAGGTGGATTTAGCGCCGAGGCCGGCTGGTGGTCGGGAACGAAGTTGTCCAATTTGGTGCCAGGATCGATGGTGCCGCAAGTATGGCAACCAGTCTTGGAGCCGATCCGATTGATCTCTGCCCGTTCGGCATTGGTGAAATCTCGGCCCGTCGATCGCGCTGCTATAGATTCTCCAGCATAGGGCCCCAGGCCGATACTCGCAAGCCGCTGAGATTGAGTTCTGGGGCCGACCTGCGGCAGCGGCTCTCCAGGCTGGGTGCCGGCCGGCACGCGGCGCGTCATGCCGCCTACCAGCGGCCCGCTGGCGAGCGCGCCGTACCACAGTTCCGGCGCTACGCCTGCCAGGCCATGCTCGCGCATCGCCGTGTTCTGGCGGTCCAGCCCGATGAGGCGGTTGTTCTCCTGATAGACCGACGCGGTCCACGGCGTCGGCTGCCGGACCGCGTCGGAAGCGCCGGAGATGTCGTAGACGGTGCCGTCGGCTGCGATCTTCAGCCACGGGTTCTGGTTGGTCGCGACGAACTGGTTGATCCGGTCCGCCGTGCTCATCCCGTCGAGGTCGGCATCAGCAAACGGTTTGACCCGAGAGGCGGCCGGGTTCGGGTTGCGGAAGAAGTCGGGCGAAACACTCTGCAAATAGGCGGGCAAGGCCTGGGTGAAGCCGGGCGTGGCGGCGATGGCCGCATTGATCGCCCTCATGTCAGTGGCGGCACCGCTCGGATCGGTCAGATAGCGGCGCATGGCGGCGTTGGAGGCGACCTGCATCCGCCGCGTCCAGTCCTCATCCGTCTCGTCGGCGCGGCGCATCAGCGGGTTAGGCGGAGTGGCGGCCGCGTCTCGCTGCGGGTCTGGCGATGGGCCAGGCGGGGATTGGGTTGCGGGGCTGGACGGGGCGCCGGCCAAGTCTGGGCCGATGTCCGGTGCCGTGAAGCTGAATCCCGTCGCTGTGCCGACCGGGCCGGCCCTGGGCCCGGTCGGCTGGCCCGAGTCGGCGTCGATCTCCGGTGCTGTGAAGCTGAACCCCGGCGTCGCACCGACCGGGCTGCCCGTAGGCCCGGCCGGCTGGGCCAAATCGGAGCCGATGTCCGGCGCCGTGAAGCTGAACCCTGGTGCGGGCGCCCCGGGATCCACGGCGGGATTGTCGAAATGACGGATGCCGAAGCGGTCGACCCGCCCGCTGCCGCCCAGGAGCTGCAGCAGCCGGGCTTCGGCCGGACTGATCTGCGCCGGCACGGTGTCGTCGGCGCGCGCCTGCGCGGCGATGCCGGGGATCCGGCGCAGCTGCTGGGCAGCCTGGTGCATTTGGACAAGGCTGTTGACGGTGATCGCGGACAGCGGCGATGGCCGCCGCGGCGGATCGGTATAGAGCGGCAGGTCGCCAGCGAGCGGGTTCCGGCTCTCCATCGGCTGAGGCAGACAGTTTTGCGCGGCGACGCCGGGGATCTGACACAGCTGCTGGGCAGCCTGGTAAACTTGGGCGAGGCTGCTGACGGTGATCGTGGACAGCGGCGACGGCCGCCGCGGCGGATTGGTATAGAGCGCCACGACGCCAGCGAGCGGGTTCCGGCTCTCCGTCGGCTGCGGCAGCCAGTTCTGCGCGGTGCCGCCGCCGCTCTGGCGCAGCTGCCGGGCAGCTTGGTAAAGCTGGACGAGGCTGTTGACGGTGATCGCGGACAGCGGCGACGGCCGCCGCGGCGGATCGGTATAGAGCGCCAGCACGTCAGCAAGTGGGTCCCGGCTCTTCATCGGTTGCGGCGGCCGATCTTGCGCGGCGGCAGCCGCGGCCCGGCTCGCGGCGCGCAGCGCCGCGATGCGCATTTCCGATTCGATGGTGAGCGGATCCAGGACGGACTCGGCGCCCCTGAACGGCAATGACTTGCGCGTCATGGGCATGTCCTCGTGAATATGTGAGAGCTTGGCTGCTGCGGTCAGTCCGCCACCCGGGTCCGCGCGCGTGTCGCTGCTCAGGCTGGCCGCCGCGGCGGGACAAACGCGAAGAAGCCCGCCGGCGAGGGCGGGCTTACGGACGTCAGTGGGTTATGGGTCTGGTTGCCGGCGCCTTGGCCGGGCAACAAAAAAGCCCGCCTCGGACATCCCGGGCAGGCTCTCGCGATGGTGGCAGACTCCGCACCATCAATTACGTGTACCTATACCTCAAGATCGCTGCGAATGCAAGGAAATTCGCCCTTGACTCGGATCGGGGTCGAAGCTGGGTGCGCTGGTGGGGCCGATCGCAGAACAACGGGCGTGGTGCGACCAAGGAGAACAATTGACGACGCTCAGCAGAGGAGCGACTCATGGAAGAGAGGTCGTGCGGCAGACATCCGATTGGGGGACGGCAAGATTAAGAGATGGTGTCGGTCGTCGCCCGGCAGCCATCAAAAGCCTGTCTGCACATGGGCTTGCGGCAGTGCCACCGTGCTTCGGCGCGTGCTGCCGGTCGGCTGGAAGCCGTGGAATGCTTGCATCTCACCAACACTGAGGCTTGCGCCCTCGAAATCCGACGCCACTCTCGCTTGGCCGCGAGAGGCCGGACCGTCGACAGGCTGTCAAGGCTGGCGCGCTGCGCCACCGCTTCGCGGCTGCGGCCTTGACAGCCCGCCGCCGGCCCAGCGAGCTGCTTACAAGCGAGAATGGCTTGGAGGGAGCGCGACGCTCCCGACCTCGGGCTCACAGCCCGGCCTTGATGAAGGTGTCGAGCGGCAGCACCAAGCGCCGCGGGTCGTTCGCGAACGGCAGGAAGCCATAGCGCGCGTAGAACCGCGCGGCGGCATCGTTGAGCGCATCGACGATCACAGCATGCATTGCAACTGCGCCGCTGGCCCGCACGACCCGATGCACGGCGTCGAGCAGCAACGTCTCGCCGTGACGGCGTCCCTGATACCGGCGATCGACAGCGAGCCGGCCAAGGATCGCGGCCAGTACCGGATAATGCGGCAGCTTCTTAGATTGCCTCTCCGGCAGCTCGGCCCGCTCGAAAGTCGCAGCGCTCAGGCTGTAGTAGCCCGCGATGGCCCCAGGCGTGTCGCCCAGCAGGACGAACACCCGTGCCACGCGGCGCCGGACATCCTGCGATGCCTGGCGCTGAAGATAGGCATCAAGCACCGGCTCACCGCAGGTGAACGATGCGCGGTCGTGCTGTGGCCCCAGGGGCTCGACACGTCCCGAGTCAGGCACTGCGGCGGTCGCGGAAGCGGCGGACCGCGGCCTTCAGCACCTCGTTCGGCTCCGGCGGATTGACCAGCGCGTCGAAGAAAACATCCCAATCGGCTGCCGGCAATGTCACCGTCTCGTGGCGTTCGATGACGCGTTCCGCGGCGGCCGTCGCGGTCGCCAGCACGAAATCGCTGACGCTCCTTTCCTCGTAGGCGGCGGCGCGTTCCAGCATCCGCTTGGTGCGCGCGTCGAGGCGTAGATGCATGCGGTCGCGCTTGGCGGTCTCGGATCGGGGCATGGTCGGGCCTCCAGCATCACCTTGAGATGTACGCCTCTGTGGCGTACCATTCAAGCATGCCGACACTTGCAAGTAATTCTGCGCCGCGCGTCGCCCGGCTCGTCTGGTGCCGGCTTGGCACCTTCCCGCAGGCGCGCTCGTGCTGTTGCCCTGCTCCCCTTGGCGGATGCAGCGGTGAAACGGCATGGCGGCGGGGCGCAGGGCAACCCGATCGACAATCGACGAAGCAACGCGCTCGCGGCATCGGCGTGGCCGCCGTTGCTCGGCTCGCTCGGAAGACTACATCGTGACCGATGATTTCCATCGGCCGTTACCGATTTCCCGAAGCGAGCTGGACGCTGTCCGGGCGCTGCTCGCCGAGGCAATCGATGACCTGCTCTACGGAGACTGAGCCGATGCGCGCTGCCATCTACGCTCGCGTCTCGACCGTCCGCCAGGCCGAGGGCGATTTGTCCATCCCCGACCAGAAGCGCCAGATCGCGGCCTATTGCCAGCAGCGTGGGTGGGTGGTTGTCGCCGAGTATGTCGATGCGGGCGCCTCGGCCACCTCCGACGACCGGCCCGAGTTCCAGCGCATGGTTGACGACGGCACTGCCACCAAAGTCGCGCCGTTCGACGTGATCGTCGTCCACAGCTATTCGCGCTACTTCCGGGACAGTTGGCAGGCCGAGCTTTATCGGCGGCGCCTTAAAAAGCACGGAGTCGACATCGTCTCAGTCACACAGGGGCTCGGCGACGGGCCGACGGCGGACTTGGTCCGCCAGATCATCGGGCTTATGGACGAACATCAGTCCAAGGAGAACGCCAAGCATACCCTGCGCGGCATGGAGGAGAACGCCCGGCAAGGCTTCGTGAATGGCATTGCCCCGTTCGGATACCGTTCCGTCCCGGTCGAGACGCGTGGTGCCAAGGTGAAGAGGCGGCTCGCGATCGAGCCCGGTGAGGCTGAGATCGTCAAGCTGATGTTCGATCTTGCACACCATGGCGCTGCCGGTCTGCCGATGGGCATGAAAGAGATTGCGAAGGCGCTGAACGCCCGCAACCTGCGGACTCGCGCCGGCCGGCGGTTCACGACCAGCGCCGTCCACGCGATCCTGCGTAAGCCGACCTATGCCGGCCGCCATCTGTTCAACCAGTTCGACAGCAAGATGGGGGCGAAGAAGCCGGCACAGAAACACATCGTGGTGGTCGTCCCCGCCATAGTCGATGAGGCGACGTTCGAGGCCGTGCAGCGCCGGCTCGCCGCTCGCGATCCGAAGAAGGCGCATCCGCACGCCGCCGCCAACCCCACCCTGCTGTCGAAGCTGGCCCGCTGCGCCGCCTGCGGCGGCGCGATGAGCCTGCGCACCGGCAAGTTCAACCGCTATCGCTATTACACCTGCTCCACCGCACGCCGGCAGGGGCCGTGTGGTTGCGCCGGCCGCACGATCCGTGAGGATCTGCTCGACGGTTTGGTGACCTCGCATCTGTCGGACCTGCTGTTCGCGCCCGACAGGCTGCGGGACCTCTTCAGCGAGTTCCTGGAGGCCGAGCGTCGACGGCAGAAGGATGGGCCACGGCTGTTCGAAAGCCTGACGGCTCAGCGCGCCGACATCGACAATCAGATCGCTCGGATGCACATCGCGATCCAGAAGGGGCTCGTTGACCTCGACGACGCAGACTTCGCGGCCCGGCTGCGCGGCTTGCGCGAACAGCGTGCCGACCTGATCCGACGGATCGAGCGGGCCCAAGCCGAGCGCCGCCCGTTCGCGCCCATCAGCACGCCCAAGCTCGCCCGTCTCGGCGACCAGCTGCGCCGCGGCATGGCAGCCGGCGATATGCGCGCCCGGCGCGCCTATGTCCGCGTATTCGTCGATCGAATCGAGGTTGATGACCGGGAAATCCGGCTACGCGGCCCAAAATCGGCGCTGGTCAATGCCATCGCCGGTGCCGCCGAGCACACCGCGGGCGAAGTACTGCCACTCGTCGAGCGATGGCGTCCCCGGCGCGATTCGAACGCGCGACCCCAGGATTAGGAATCCTGTGCTCTATCCTGCTGAGCTACGGGGACAGGCCGCTCGCACCATAGCATCGCGTGTGGTGGGCCCCAAGCGATTCCCCGGTGGCGCGTCCCCTACGGCACGATCCGGAAGCGCGAGCCCTCGTTCATCTCTTCGTGGCGGATCAGCATCGCGATCACCACCTGGTGCACCAGGTTGCGGAATCCGGGATCGGCGGGGTCGGCCGGGCCGTCATAGTGGCCGTGGGCCGTGCTCACCGCGCCGCCCGCGCGGCACAGCGCGCCACTCAAGACCACCGGCCCGCGGCCGGGCGCTGGTGCGGCCGCGGCCGGCTTCGGCGCCGCGGCCGCGAACGGGCCGGCACAGGCGGTGGTGTAGGGGCCGCCACCGGCGAAGTCGAAGACGATGGCCGTGGACCCGGGCGCATCGGCCGGGACATAGCGGATATCGGTGCCGACGCCGATCGGCATCGCCGGGATGATGCGGGCCGCGAACGCGGCCGAGCTCTCGCCGTCGGGGGTGTCGCGGACCACCACGTCGATCGGTCCGACAAGATAGAGGTCGGAGTTGCGCGGGATCGGGCTCGGATCGGCAATCGCGCTGGGAAGCCCGCATCCGGCCAGGCCGGCCGATAGGGCCGCAGGGATCAACAGCCGCAGCGTCCGTGTGCGCATCTCATGGGCCTCCCGCCTGGTGCGGACCCGGTGCGGGCCCGCACCGAAAGGTTCGACGCAGGCCCGTCGGCGGTTTCGGTAGCCGCGAACCGCCCGCCTCGCGGGCTCGTTGCCGTGGCAAGTCTTCCATCAAGGGTGGAACCCATGCGGACGTCATTCCTGGCCGCGATCGTCACCGCGGCCGCGCTGTCGGCGCCACTGGCGGCTCCGGCGGCGACACAGCCGGCTCTGACCTATACGCAGCCATTGGCACCCCCGGCCGTGCAGGCCATCCAGGAGCACCTGCATCGGCTTGGCGCCTATGGCGGCCGGGCCGACGGCCTGTGGGGGCCGGACAGCCAGGCGGCGCTCGAGCGCTTCCAGCAGAGCCACGGCCTCCAGGTTACCGGACAGCTCAACCCGGCCACCGTCGCGACCTTGGGGCTGAGCCCCACGGACGTGCTCGGCCCCCAGGCCGCCGCCGTGCCGCTCCCGGGCTCGCCGGATGCATCGACCATCCGTGCCATCCAGGCGCGCTTGCGCGAGCTGAACTTCTACCGGGGACCGGCCGACGGCATGTGGGGGGCCGAGACGCAGCAGGCGCTCGAGCGCTTCCAGCAGGGGCGGGGACTGCAGCCGAACGGCCAGATCAACCCGGCGACGATCGCCGCTCTCGGCCTCGATCCCGCTCGCGTGGTATCGCGCTGATCGGGGCGACGATCGCCGGCTAGTGACTAGCGGACCGGCACGGTCGGCTTGTTCGGCCCATTGCCGCCGTCGCCATAGCTCCCGGTTCCGGTCACGGTGCCGGGGGCGGCGCCCCGTGCGGCGTCGGACGGGATCCCGCTCGACCCGCTATAGTAGGTCTGATTGCCGGTTACGACGCCAGGCCGGTTGAGTTCGGGCCGGTTTGGACCGTTGCCGCCGGCGCCATAGCTTCCGGTCCCGGTCATCGTATTCGGCGGTACGCCGGCGGGTGCAGTCTGGGCGAGGGCCGATCCGGCGCCAAAGGCCAGCATCGCGGTCACCGCCGCCCCGAACATGAAGGATTTCATCATCTGCTCCAAAATAAGCGACTCCGTCGCCGAGGAAATGGAGCCAGGAGAGATTTGTTCCGAGGCGACGCTTGACGCGGTGCCGGCAAGGATTGTTCAAGGCGGTCAGTCGGCTTTGTCCAAAGCTTCGCTCGAGAGCTTGCGCAACCCGGCCCAGACTGTGGACGCATCGTCGCCCAGGGACGCGGCGACCAGTCGATTGAAGGCCGTCATGGCGCTCTGAAGCGGTTCGGCCAAGTCGCGTCCGCGCGCGGTCAAGTAGATGCGGTTGATCCGGCGATCGCCGTCGGGGTCGGGCCGTCGGGCCGCCAAGCCGGCGGCCTCCAGCCGATCGACGACGCCGGTGATCGTGGCGCTGTCCAGGACCAGGCGCTGGCCGAGTTCGGCGCCGCTCAGGCCGTCGCGCTCCCACAGCAGGCTCAGCGCCGCATACTGCACCGGGGTGATGCCGTAGGGCTGGAGCATCTCGCGGGCGCGCCGCGAGACCTGCTGTGCGGCCTTGCCGGTCAGGAAGCTGATGCAGTCTTCGAGGCGATCCATGCCCGGCAGTTTCGCCTCGACGGGCCGCGGCGTCCACATGTATCTTGTACACAAGTAACTTGTGTGGAGGGGGCCATGAGCCTGGCTTTGGACGACATGCCGGAACCGATGCGCTGCGTCGTCGTGATCGACGCGGCGCTGCCGCCTGGTCCTGCCGCCAACGCCGCCGCCGTGTTGGCGCTGACCATGGGCCAGCGGCAGCCGCATCTGGCCGGCGAGCCGTTCATCGACGCCGCCGGTAACCATCATCCTGGGCTGATCCCGATCGGCATCCCGGTCCTCGCCGCGCCAGCCGACGACTTGGCCCGGCTTCGCGACAAGGCGCTGGCCGCGGGCCTCGATGTCGTCGACTTTCCGTCCCAGGGCCACCAGACCAACGACTACGCGCAGTTCCGCCGCATGGTCGCCGCCTTGGCGCCCGACGAGATCCGCTATCTGGGCGTGATGATCTACGGCGAGCGCAAGCGCGTCGGCCGGCTGGTCGGCAAATACGGCCTCCTGCGCGACCGGTCCGCCGGCGCTTGAGCCGGCTGGGGTCCCGTGCCATGGATGGGGCATCGCCGGCCGCAGGAGACCCAGCCGATGTCCCCGATCGCGATCGCCATCCATGGCGGATGCGGAACCCTGGCGCCCGAGTTGCTAAGCCAGGCCGAGTGGGTCGAGACCCGGGCGCATCTGGCGGCGGCCCTGCGCGCCGGCTGGGCCAAGCTGTCGGCCGGCGGCTCGGCGCTCGATGCGGTCGAGGCTGCGGTCGTCGCCATGGAGGACAGCCCGCACTTCAATGCCGGCTACGGCGCCGCGCTCACCGAGGCCGAAGACCACGAGCTCGACGCCTCGATCATGGACGGTGCCACCCTGGCCGCGGGCGCGGTCTGCGCCGTGCGCACCGTGCGCAATCCGATCCGGGCCGCGCGGGCCGTAATGGAGCGGTCGGACTGCGTGCTGCTGATCGGTGCCGGCGCCGACCGGTTTGCCCGCGACTCCGGCTTGGCGGTGGTCGACAACGGCTACTTCACCACCGACCGCCGGCGCCAGGCGCTAGCCTCGCTGAAAGAGCGCCAGGCGCGCGGCACCTTGGCGGCGGCCAGCGAAGCCGAGCGCCACGGCACGGTCGGTGCCGTTGCTCTGGACGCCAAGGGCAACCTGGCCGCCGCGACCTCGACCGGCGGCTTCAACAACAAGCCGGTCGGCCGGGTCGGCGACACGCCGGTCATCGGCGCCGGCACTTATGCCCGCAACGGCGCCGCCGCGGTGTCCTGCACCGGCCAGGGCGAGGTGTTCATCCGCCGCGTCGCGGCCTACGACGTCTATGCCCGCATGCACTATGCCGGGGCGACGCTGGACCAGGCGACTGGCGCGGTCATCGACGGGCTGGCGTCGCATGGCATCGGCGCCGGCCTGGTCGCGGTCGACGCCACCGGCGGCATCGTCGCGCCATACACCACCCTGGGCATGGCGCGGGGCTGGATCGCGCCCGACGGCATCGTCCATGTCGCCACGCACAAGCCGGTGCACCGGCTGGGAGACGCGTGATGGCGGGGATGGTCTGTGCGGCCCAGCCCGAGGCGGTCGAGGCGGGCGTCGAGGTTCTGCGCAGCGGCGGCAATGCCGTCGATGCCGCCGTGGCGGCGGCGCTGGTCCAGACCGCGGTCGATCCGCAGATGTGCGGCATCGCCGGGTTCGGCGTGATGCAGGTGTATCAGCCGCGCGCCGGCGTCCACGCCTGCCTGGACTTCTATGCCCGGGCGCCGCAGGCCGCGGCTGCGGACATGTGGGCGGACAAGGTCCTGGGCCAGGCCCAGGACGGGTTCGGCTTCTTCGTCGAGGGCCGGGTCAACGAGCTGGGCTATGGGGCCATCGCCACGCCGCAGACCCTGCGTGCCCTCGACACGGCGCTCGGGCGCTGGGGCAACCGGCGCCTGGGCGAGCTGATCGAGCTGGCGATCCCCTACGCCCAGGACGGGTTCATGGTGCGGCCGCATGTGGCGGCCTATTGGGCCCTGGTGCCGACCGAGAGCCGAGCGCCGCACCAGGACATGCTGAGCCACCTGCCGGCGACCCGGAAAATCTATCTCAAGCCCGACGGCGGCGTGCGCGCCGTGGGCGAGGTGCTGGCCAATCCCGATATGGCCGCCACCTACCGCCGGATCGCCGCCGCCGGAGTCGAGGATTTCTATCGTGGCGAGATCGCCGGCCGGATCGTCGCCGACATGGCGGCGCATGGCGGGCTGCTGGATGCCCGCGATCTCGCCCTCTGCGGCGCCGAGGAGAGCCGGCCGCTGTGGGGCAGCTACCGCGGGTACCGGGTCGCCACGGTGCCGCCGCCGGGCGGCGGCCTGCAGCTGATCGAGATGCTCAACATCCTGGAGCCGTTCGACCTTGCCGCCCTGGGCCACAATTCGCCGGACTATGTGGCGACCGTGGCCGAGGCGATGAAGATCGGCGCCGTCGACCGCGAATCCCACCTCGCCGATCCGAAGTTCCTGGAGGTGCCGGTCGAGCGGCTGACGTCGAAGGCTTACGCCGCCGACCTGGCCGACCGCATCAGCCGCGGTGAGAAGACCCGCGTTCCGCGGCTGGGCCCCGGCCACCCGGCCGATACCACCCAGGTCTGTGTCGTCGACGGCGCGGGTGCCTGCGTGTCGCTGACCCACAGCCTGGGCGTCGCCTCGGGCGTGGTCACCGAAGGGCTGGGCTTCATGTACAACGGCGCCATGGGCGCGTTCGACCCGCGGCCCGGCCGGGCCGCCTCGATCGCCCCGGGCAAGGCGCGGGCGTCGACCATGGTGCCGACCATCCTGTTCAAGGACGACCGGCCGGTCCTGGTCGTCGGCGCGCCGGGCGGCACCTACATTACCCCTGGTGTGCTGCAGGCAATCCTCAATGTCGTCGATTTCGGCATGACCGCCCTGGAGGCGGTCTCGGCGCCGCGCTTCTGCGCCACCTCGGACACCATCTGGCTGACCAACCGGATCCCGCGCTCGACCGAGCGTGATCTGGTCGCGCGCGGCTACCCGGTGCGGCGCTCGCCGCTCAACTACTACTTTGCCGGTGTCCACGCGATCCGGATCCAGGATGGCCGGCTCGACGGCGGCGCCGATCCCGGCCGCGACGGCATGGCGGCGCTGGCCTGATCGAGATCCTCGTGGCCGACACCCTGCTGCGCGACCTCTATCCGCCGATCGAGCCCCATGAGGAGGGCGTGCTGCCGGTCGGCGACGGCCATCGGCTGGCCTATGAGCTGTGCGGCAATCCGCGCGGCCGGCCGGTGGTGTTCCTGCATGGCGGTCCGGGCAGCGCCTGCGTGCCCGAGCATCGCCGCTTCTTCGATCCTGGCCATTGGCGCATCGTTCTGTTCGACCAGCGCGGCGCTGGTCGCTCGCGGCCGCTGGCGAGCCTCGCGGCCAACACCACGGCCGACCTGGTCGGCGACATCGAGGCCGTGCGCCGCCATCTCGGGATCTCGCGCTGGGTGGTGTTCGGCGGCTCCTGGGGCTCGACCCTGGCGCTCGCCTATGCCGGCACCCATCCCGAGGCCTGCCGGGCCCTGGTGCTGCGCGGCATCTGGCTGTGCCGGCCGGCCGACCTGGACTGGTGGCTCTACGGCGCGCGCATCGTGTATCCCGACTACTGGGCGGAGTTCGCCGGGCACGTGCCCGCGGCCGAGCGTGGCGACCTGCTGGCCGCCTACAGCCGCCGCCTCGACGATCCCGATCCCGCCATCCATATGCCGGCTGCGGTCGCCTGGAAGACCTGGGAAACCCGGTGCGCGACGCTGATGCCCAACGCCGCCGCCAAGCAGGCGGCCGATGGCCGCACGCTGGCCATGGCACGGCTGGAAGCCCACTATTTCCGCCACGGCGCGTTCGTGACGCCGGACGGCTTGCTGGCCGGAGTCGACCGCTTCCGCCAGGTGCCGGGCGTGATCGTGCATGGCCGCTACGACATGATCTGTCCGCTGGACGGCGCCAGGCAGCTGGCCGATGCCTGGCCCGAGGCGGGCTTCGTGGTCGTCCCCGACGCCGGCCATTCCGCCTTCGAGCCGGGCATCCGCCGGCAACTGGTGGCGGCCACCGACCGCTTCCGCGGGTTGGGCGAATAGGCGCGGCCGACCTCCGCTGCCCTGCGGCGGCTTTAAGGAAATCTAGATTTTGATCGGTATTTCATTAGTCTGACGCATCAGCCCGGGGCCGGCATGGCCGCAAGCGATCCGGATCTGGACATCGACGAGCCGCGTCCGGCCCACGCGGTTGCGGTTCGCCGCCGCTGGGCCGGAGACTGGGTGGAGCGTCGCCTGCGCGCGGCGGCGCCCTGGTCGCGGGCGACGCTGGCATGGCTGAGCAGCCGCCATTGGCGCATCGTCGTATCGAGCGGCATGGTGTTCGTCGCGCTGAGCGCGATCGCCCTGGCCTTCGTGCTGCTGGTCGATCGCCAGAACGACAGCCGGCGCCGGCAGGCGCTCGATCTCCATGCCGGCGAGATGGCGGAGCTGATCGGCGCCAAGGTCGTTTCCTACGTCTCGATGCTCGAGGTGCTGGGCGCTACGCAGGTATCGGCCAGTGCCGCCCAGCCGGGCACCTTCCTGCGCGCGGCCGATGCGATCCGGCAGCGCCTGCCGCCGGTGCTGGCGGTCAACCTGATGGACGCCGACCGCTACATCCGGATCGTCAGCCCGCTGGAGCCCAACCGCGCGGCCTTGAACCGGCGGGTCGGCCAGTCGCCCGAGGTCGTGCGCCTGCTCGACGACGCGGTCGCCTCGCGGCAACCGCGGGTGACGCGTCCGGTCACCTTCTTTCAGGGTGGCGAGGGCATCGCCGTCTATATTCCGATGTTCGACGGCGATCGCTTGACCGGGTTCGTCAATGCCGCCTTCCGCGTCGGCGACCTCGCGCGGGACATCCTTCAGGAGATCGGGGTGCAGGAATTCTGCATCCGCTTGGCTGACGGAGACCGCAAGCTGTTCGCGAGCTGCCCGCCATCGGCCGCCGACTACAGCGCACGGCGCAGCATTCCGATCTACAACCAGACTTGGACGCTGACCGTGCAGGCGTCGCGGCCGCTGCTCGACCTGGCCGTGCCGGCGATCCCGACGCTGCTGGTGGTGCCGATCGAAGTGTTCGCCGCCGTGCTGACGCTGTCGATCTATCTGCTTCTGCGCAATCTCCGTCGGCTGCGCCTGACCGAGGCGGCGGTGGTGGCCGCGGACCGCGCGAAATCCGCGTTCCTGGCCAACATGAGCCACGAGCTGCGCACGCCGCTCAACGCCGTTATCGGCTTCGGCCAGATGATCGAGCAGCGGATCGGCGGCCCCGAGCGGGCGGCCGGCTATGCCCAGCGCATCATCCTGGCCGGCAATCACCTGCTGGCCGTGATCAGCGACATCCTGGACATCTCCAAGGTCGAGGCGGGGCGCCTGGAGCTGCATCTCGGCCCAGTGGACATCCGGGCGGTGATCGAGGCCAGCGTCGGCATCGTCATCGGCACTGCCCAGGAGCGCGGGGTGCGCGTCACGACGGCGTTGCCGGCGGGCCTGCCGCCGGTCTGGGCCGATCAGGTCCGCTTGAAGCAGATCCTGCTCAACCTGCTGTCCAACGCCGTCAAGTTCACCGGGCGCGGCGGGCAGGTGCGGATCGCCGTCGCCAGCCACGGCGACGCTGTCGGCATCACGGTCGAAGACACCGGCATCGGCATGTCGCCGGCTGAGGTAGCGCTGGCGCTCCAGCCGTTTCGGCAGGTCGGTGCGCTGACCACCCGCCGCTACGAGGGGGCCGGCCTGGGCCTGCCGCTGGCCAAGCGGCTGGTCGAGATGCATGGCGGCACGCTGGCCATCGACAGCGAGCCCGGGCTGGGCACCCGGATCGCCGTCACCCTCGCGGTCGGCGGGCCGATGGCGGGCTAGCCCGGGGCCTCCCAGGTCCCGGATTCGGCCGAGCGGAACAAGGCGTCGATCACCGCCATGTTGCGCACGGCATCGGCGATCGGCCAGGCCGCTTCGGCCTCGCCCAGGAACACGCGCGCCGCCTCGTCGCCCTGCAGCGTGTACTGGTTGCAGACCGGCAGCTCCTCGACCTGGATGCCGCTGCCGTCGAGCGCCCGCGCATCGTCGACCAGGATCCGGCAGGCCCGGTCGGGCGGGGCGTTGAACGGGATCTGCACTTCGATGCGGCCCTTGGTGCCCAGCACCTGGACGCGCTGGTAGGGGGCGAGCTGGGTGGAGCAGGTGAACAGCGCCTGCCGGCCGCCGGGAAACGCCAGGATCGCGCTGGTCAGGCGGTCGGTGCGCAGCGCCGGGTCGCGCTCGATCAGCGCCACGACCCGCTCGGGTTCACCAAATAGGAAGCGTGCGGTGACGATGCCGTAGCAGCCGATGTCGTACAGCCCGCCGCCGCCGATGTCGGCCTGGTTTCGGATGTTGGCCGGGTCGACGTTGTAGTAGCAGAACGCGGTCTGGATCGCGCGGGCCTCGCCGATCCGTCCGGTGCGCACCAACTCGGCCACGCGCAACCACTGCGGATGCTGGCGCACCATGAACGCCTCCAGCACCCGGCGGCCGGTGCGCCGCTCGGCCTCGACCAGCGTGCGCGCCTCGCCGGCATCGAGCGCGACCGGCTTCTCGCACAGGACATGCTTGCCGGCCTCCAGCGCTTTGATCGTCCAGGGCACGTGCAAATGGTTGGGCAGGGGATTGTAGATGGCATCGATCTCGGGATCGGCCAGCAGCGCCTCGTAGCTGCCATGCGCCTTGGGGATGCCGAGGCGCGATGCGGCGGCCTGGGCCGCCGCGGCGTCGCGCGAGGCGATGGCCGCGATCCGGCCGCGCCGGCCCTGCTGCATGGCCGGGATGACCTTCTCCAGCCCGATCTTGGCGGTGCTGAGCACACCCCAGGAAATCGATTTCATCGCTGCTCCCCTTCGGCGTCACGATGGCGCGACTATCCCCCGACGGGGTCCGCCGCGCCAGCCCGATCCGGTGGCCGATTGTCAGAGATGCGGCTACTATGCCGCGTAGGCCGAATTGGAGGACAGCGTGACGAGACTGCTTTGGGTCCTTATTGCTCTTTTCCTGTACCCGGTCGCCGGCCGGGCTGATCAAGTCGAGCATTTCCGGTCGGAATGGGAGAAGCTGAGCGTCGATCAGAGCCCGATCACCTTCAACGTCGCAGGCAATGCGCATTTCGGCATGACCAGCTATCAACACCGATTCTCCGAGAACAAGCTGGCGCAGAGCCATCTGGCGGTGGTTCAGGTCTCCGGTTACGTAATGTTTATTTATGCGGCGATAGCCAAGGGCATGTTGCATTTGGATTATCAGCCGCCATCGCTGTGGATCTCGGCATTTTCGGGGTACTTCAACAAGGGCAAGCAGATCGACATGCGGGAGACGGGATCGCTGTCTTTGTCGTTCCGAGTGGAATACTCGCTCTTCAGCTACCCGTTCGATAAGCCGCAGGACTGTGCGGCGTTCAACGGCAATTCGGCCGGGTTCGGGTTTGGCGGCGTCGTCTGCGCGCCACCAGGCAAGACCATGACCAAGCCGGACGCCGAGCGTCTGCTGGGCGCGGTCGGCTTTCCCGACTTCCTGGAGCCCAAGCCGCTC
This sequence comes from uncultured Comamonadaceae bacterium, assembly GCA_964511405.1. Classification (GTDB taxonomy): domain Bacteria; phylum Pseudomonadota; class Alphaproteobacteria; order Elsterales; family Elsteraceae; genus CAZEFK01. Next base: position 35,784 of record CAZEFK010000045.1, read on the forward strand.
GCCGCGGCGCCCTGACCCTACGATTTATGGCTGAGCGCCGGCCGCGGGCTTGCGTCTTGCGGTCGAGCGCCTACCCTTGAGCCGCGGCACCCGGACCGCGGCCGAGCCAACGGCCGGACGGCGGGGCCTTCGGGAGGATCCATCCATGCGCAAGCTCGCATCCGCCGCCTTGCTCGCCGGCGCCGTCGGCCTCGCCCTGGTGGCGCCGGCCTCGGCCGAGGCACCCAAGAAGCTGACCATCCTGTCGTCGATGCCCGGGCTCACCTTCCCGTTCTTCGTGCATATGATGAACCAGGTGAAGGCCGAGGCGGCCAAGCTCGGCGCCATCGACGTCGTCGAAAGCGACGGCCAGGTCAGCTCGCCCAAGCAGACCGCCGACGTCGAGGCGGCGATCACGCGCGGCGTCGACGGCATCGTCATCAGTCCCAATGAGGTCGACGCGATGGCGCCGGCGCTGAAGGAGGCGGTCGACGCCAAAGTCGCCGTGGTCACCATCGACCGCCGGGTCGACAAGGTGGCAGGCATCCTGGCCCATGTCGGGGCCGACAACGTCAAGGGCGGCGAAGCGCAGGGACAGCTGGTGATGAAGCTGTTCCCGAACGGCGCGCGGGTCATGAACCTGCAGGGCCAGTCGGGCGCCAGCCCGGCGATCGACCGCAACAAGGGCCTGCACAATGTCCTCGACAAGGCTGCCGACAAGTACAAGATCGTCTTCGAGCAGACCGCGGGCTTCGATCGCGCCCGTGGCCTGTCGGTGACCGAGGCGGCACTGGCTGGGATGGCCGAGCCTCCGACCATCATCGTCGCCGCCAATGACGACATGGCGCTGGGCGCCATGGAGGCCGTGAAGGCGCGCGGGCTTGCCGGCAAGGTCGCGATCGTCGGCTTCGACGCCCTGCCCGAGGCCCTGGGTCAAGTGCGCGACGGCGGCCTGACCGCCACCATCGAGCAGTTCCCGGGTGCCCAAAGCCGCCGCGCCGTCGACATCCTGGCCGCGTACCTGCGCGACAAGAAGCAACCCGAGCAGGCGGTCGAGCTGCTGACCCCGGTCGCGATCACCAAGGACAACCTGCAGCAGGCCGAGCGGCTGGGCGAGCTGAAGTAGCGGTGGCACCGCCGCTGCTGCGCGTCGCCGGGGTGACCAAGCGGTTCCCCGGCGTCCTCGCGGTCGACGACGTCTCGCTGGAGATCGCTGCCGGCGAGGTCCACGCCTTGCTGGGCGAGAATGGCGCCGGCAAGTCGACGCTGCTCAAGATCCTGTCCGGGGCCGAGCAGCCCGATGCCGGCACCATCGAGCTGATGGGCGAGCCCGTGCGGCTGCCGACGCCGCAAGCCGCCCAGGCTCTGGGTATCGCCACCATCTACCAGGAGTTCAGCCTATTCCCGGCCATGACCGTGGCCGAGAACCTGTTCCTGGGCCGCGAGCCAGGGGCGCGCGGCTTCGTCTCCTGGCCGCGCATGCGCGCCGCGACCCGGGCGCTGCTGGGGCGGCTGGGCCTGAGCATCGACCCCATGCGGGCTGTGGCGACGCTTTCGGTGGCCGAGCAGCAGATGGTGGAGATTGCGCGGGCGCTGTCGATCGACAGCCGGCTCATTATCATGGACGAGCCGACCTCGGCGCTGACCGACCAGGAGGTCGACCGGCTGGTCCGGATCGTCGGCGACCTCCGGGCGCGCGGCCTGTCGGTCCTGTTCGTGACGCACCGGCTGGAGGAGGTCCGGCGGCTGTGCGACCGCGTGACGGTGCTGCGGGACGGGCGCCGGGTGGGCGGCGGCGCCGTGTCGGCGCTGGCCCTCGACGACATCATCCGCCTCATGGTTGGGCGCTCCGGCGATCAGCTGTTCCAGCCGCTGGCGCCGCGCACGCCCGGTGCGCCGGTCCTGCGCGTGCACGGCCTCGGCCGCGCGCCCCGCGCCGACGAGTCAGGCGGGATTCGGCTCGCCGGTGTCGACCTCGAGCTGCGCGCCGGCGAGATCCTGGGGCTGGCCGGCCTGATGGGCTCCGGCCGGACCGAGCTCGCCCGCTGCCTGTTCGGCGCCGACCGTCATGAGGCCGGGCGCATCGAGCTTGACGGCCGGACCGTTGCCCTGCAGTCACCGGTCGACGCCATCCGGCTGGGCATCGGCCTGGTGCCCGAGGATCGCAAGCAGCAGGCGCTGTTCCTTGATCTGGCGGTGCGCGCCAATCTCGCCATTGCCGGGCTGGGCCGGCCGGCAGCGGGGCGCGGGGCGCTGCGACGGCTGTTCGTCAGCGATCAGGCCGAGCGGCAGCTGGTGCAGCGCTACCGGTCCGCCCTCAACATCCGCATGGCATCGTCCGAACAGCGCATCGCCGAACTGTCGGGCGGCAACCAGCAGAAGGTGGTGCTGGCGCGCTGGCTGGCGCTCGAACCGCGCGTCCTGATCGTGGACGAACCGACCCGCGGCATCGACATCGCCGCCAAGGCCGAGGTGCATCAGCAACTCGACCGCATGGCCCGCGCCGGGATCGCCATCCTGGCGATTTCGTCGGAGCTGCCCGAGATCCTGGCCATCAGCGACCGCATCGCGACCATGCGCGAGGGCCGCATCACCGGGTGCCTGGCGCGGGCCGAAGCGACCGAGGAGCGGCTGATGCAACTGATGGCGATCGATGCCGCCGACGCGGCCTGAGAGGG
>CAZEFK010000046.1:0-38369 GCA_964511405.1 uncultured Comamonadaceae bacterium
CATGACCATGACCCGCGAGGCCATGCGCGCCCAGGTGCGCGCCAAGGCCGAGGCCTTGGCCGAGGAGCGCGTGCTGGAAGCCCTGGTCGGGGCCACCGCCGGCGCCGAGACCAAGGCCAAGTTCCGCAAGATGCTGCGCGAGGGGCAGCTGGGCGACCGCGAGATCGAGATCGAGGTCCAGGATTCGGGCGGCTTCCAGCTGCCGACCATGGAGATCCCGGGCATGCCGGGCGCGGCCATGGGCATGATCAACCTGCAGGACGTGCTGGGCAAGGCGTTCGGCGGGCGCGCGCGCGCCAGGCGCATGACCGTGGCCGAGAGCTACGACGTGCTGATGGCCGAGGAGAGCGACAAGCTGCTCGATCCCGACAAGGTGACGCGCGCGGCGATCCGCGCGGTCGAAGAGAACGGCATCGTGTTCCTGGACGAGATCGACAAGATCTGCGCCCGCTCGGAGCGGGTCGGCGGCGACGTCAGCCGCGAGGGCGTGCAGCGGGACCTGCTGCCGCTGATCGAGGGCACCACGGTCTCGACCAAGCACGGCACCGTGCGCACCGACCACATCCTGTTCATCGCCTCCGGCGCCTTCCACCTGGCCAAGCCGTCGGACCTGCTGCCGGAGCTGCAGGGCCGGCTGCCCATCCGGGTCGAGCTCAAGCCGCTGACCCAGGCCGACTTCCGCCGCATCCTGACCGAGCCGCAGGCGAGCCTGATCCGCCAGTACAAGGCCCTTCTGGAGACCGAAGGGGTCACGCTCGACTTCACCGAGGACGCCATCGACGCGCTGGCGGCGCTGGCCGCCGAGATCAACGCCAGCGTCGAGAACATCGGAGCGCGCCGGCTGCACACGGTGCTGGAGCGGCTGCTGGAGGAGATCAGCTTCACCGCGCCCGACCGCTCGGGCTCGACCCGCACCATCGACGCCGCCTACGTCAACGACCAGGTCGCGGCGCTGGCCAAGAACACAGATCTGTCGAAATTCATCCTGTAATCGTCCGGCCGCAAGTGTGGCCGCCACGCAACACTCGTCAGATGAATGCAGTCCCCGCTCCGGCCAATATTGTCAAGATCGTGACTCGGCTGTACTCAGGATCGAGGGGCAAAAAGCGGGGATGACTATGAGGCAAATTGATCGAGAATTCACCACCATCGAACCGGACGAGGTCGATGGATCAGCACCGTGGGATGCTTACCCGGCGCGGGAAAATGGGGAGCGGCTTCTGACATTTTTAAGAAAACGTGACTTGAGTTTTCTATTGAGCGACGCCGCCGTCCTGGAATCGGCGATCAGTGAATTCCTGGACCCGATCGAAGCCAGCCTGCAGCGCAACGGCACGCCGCCCAGCGTCGCGCGCTGGTGGTGCGAGCAGATCTGCATCGAAGCCGAAGCCTGCGAGGCCGACATCGGGTAAGTCAGTAAGCTGCCGGGCCTCCAAACAGTCCAGCCCTGACGAACACTCAGGCGACCACGATCACGTCAGATGACGTGAAATAAATACAGCAGGATAATCACCGGGATCGGAATCCCGATCAGCCACAGCAACAGTCCGCGCATGAGCCACCGTACACCGTCGTTCCGTCCAGCAACGGCGGCAGGCGGCAATCCATTCCCTCACCGCAGCCGCTTGGAGTTCTCCGACGCGGTGCGATGCACCGGAGTCAGCACGGCGCCGCCGATCGCCAGGCCCATGCTGCCCAGGCGCACCGACAGCGACGCCATGCGCTCGGCCGCGCCCAGCATGAAGCGCGACTGGGCACCGAAGAACTCGACGGGTGTCCGGCTGGCCGCCATGTCGGCCGCCGCCTGGCTGGCATAGCGCGCCTCGTTGAGGGCGTAGCGCACGACCTGCTGGCCGATGGCCGCCGAGCGCGCGACCATGATCGAGCCCGCCGCCGAGAATGCCTCGACCTTTTCCGGGACCATGCGGCCGAACTCGACGAGGTCGGCCTCGGCCGGGTTGCCGAGCGCAGCCACGCCCAGGGCCAGCCGCTGGGCGACCACGGCGCCGGCGGCGACGCCCAGCTCGCCAGCTTTGAGGGTCGTCCGATGGACATCGGCAACCGCTGACACCACGCGCTTGACGTCGACTGCGACGCGCTTTGCTCTCACGATTTCGCCTCCAGGATCAGGACCGGCCAGGGGAACGCAGCAGGAACAGGCCTTGCTCGCCGAACAAGTTGGTGCGCCGCCCGGGGCGCCGGATCGCGGTGGCGCGACCGTGGCGGTCGAGGGTCAGGCCGCGCTCGATCTCGATGTCCAGCGCCGCCGCCAGCTCCACGAAGTCGTCGATCGTACAGAGATGGATGTTGGGCGTGTCGTACCAGTGGTGGTTCAGCAGCGGCGCATGGGGCATCCGGCCATGGGCCAGAAGGTACCAGCGCACCCGCCAATGACCGAAGTTCGGGAACGACACGATCGCCCGGCGCCCGATCCGCACCAGCTCGCTCAGTACCCGGCGCGGGTTGACCGTGGCCTGCAGGGTCTGGCTCAGGATGACATAGTCGAACGACCCCGACGGATAGTTGGCGAGGTCGGTGTCGGCGTCGCCCTGGATCACCGACAGCCCGTGCTCGACGCAAGCGTTCACGCCGTCCTGGCTGAGCTCGACGCCGCGCCCGTCGACCTGCTTCTCATGGACCAGGTAAGCCAGCAGCGCACCATCGGCGCAGCCGACGTCGAGGACACGACTGTTGGGCGCCACCATGTCGGCGATGATCGCCAGGTCGCCGCGCAGATCAGGCGCGCGGCGCCCGGCCGCTTCGGCCAGCGCCACGGTCACCCCCGGCCCGGGCGAGATTGCGGGCGCGCCAGGCCGCGGATTTCCGCGGACCCGTCCAGGAATCCCTGCAGCACCCGGCGCAGCTCGGGCTCGTCGAGCAGGAAGGCGTCGTGGCCGCGGTTGGTCGTGATCTCGACGAAGCTGACATTGGCGGCGACGGCGTTGAGCGCGTGCACCAGGGCCCGGCTCTCCGACGTCGGGAACAGCCAGTCGGAGGTGAAGGAGACGATGCAGAACCGGGTCGGCGTGTTGCGGAACGCCGCCGCCAGGACGCCGCCATGCTCGGCCGCCAGGTCGAAATAGTCCATGGCCCGGGTGATGTAGAGGTAGCTGTTGGCGTCGAACCGCTCGACGAAGGTCGAGCCCTGATGGCGTAGATAGCTCTCGACTTGGAAGTCGGCCTCGAAGCCGTAGGACAGGCTCAGCCGGTTCTGCAGGTTGCGCCCGAACTTGGCCTGCAGCGCCGTCTCGGACAGGTAGGTGATGTGCGCGGCCATGCGGGCGACCGATAGCCCGCGCCTGGGCACGCTGCCGCGACTGAGATACTCGCCGCCGGCCCAGTCGGGGTCGGCCATGATCGCCTGGCGGCCGACCTCGTGGAAGGCGATGTTCTGGGCCGAGTGGCGCGCCGCCGTGGCGAGCGGCACCGCCGCGAACACGCGCGAGGGGTAGGCCGAGGCCCATTGCAGCACCTGCATGCCCCCCATGGAGCCGCCGATCACGCAGAACAGCTGCTCGATGCCGAGATGATCGATCAACGCGACCTGCGCCCGCACCATGTCGGCGATGGTGATGACCGGGAACGACAGCCCGTAGGGCCGGCCGGTCGCGGGATCGGCGTGGCTCGGGCCGGTGGTCCCCATGCAGCCGCCGACGACATTGGCGCAGATCAGGAAGTAGCGGGTCGGATCGAGCGGCTTGCCGGGCCCGACCAGCACGTCCCACCAGCCGGGCTTGCCGGTGATCGGATGGCGCTGCGCGACATACTGATCGCCGGTCAGGGCGTGCGGGATCAGGATCGCATTGGAGCGGTCGGCGTTGAGCGTGCCCACCGTCGTGTAGGCGATCTGCACCGGCGCCAGGCTGGAGCCGCAGTCGAGCACCAGCGGCCGCTCCGGCGGCAGCACCAGGATCTGGCAATCGGGGGGGACGGGGCGATCGGGGCTGGAAACGGGGGTCAGCGTCGGCGTACGCGACGCATTGGGTACGGTCATCGGGCGGTTGCCACTCCCGGGAGGCGCAAGAACTTGGAACCGAGGCGCTACCCTCGGCGCGCCCGGGCCGCCCGTCAATGTTTGTTTTGCTTTCGGCCCAGGCGCTGTCTAAGACTGGCGACCCGGTCATGGGGTGCGCCGTGCCGCCCGGACGACCGCCCCGTCGAGTTACCGAAATTGACCGAGACGCTCTCCCCGATGCCGACCGATGTCAGCCTGGATGCGCTGCGCCACGCCATCGACGACATCGACGACCGGATCCTGGACCTGCTGATGGAGCGCGCCGCGGTGGTGGCCCGGGTGGGCGCGCTCAAGGCCACCGCGCATCGGCCGGGCACACCGCTCCGCCCCGGCCGCGAGGCGACCATCTTGCGCCGGCTGATTCGCCGCACCTCGGGCCCGCTGCCGCCGGCCGCCGTCCTGCGCATCTGGCGCGAGCTGATCTCGGCCATGGTCGGCATCGAGGGCCAGTTCGCGCTGGCCATCTGTGCGCCCGACGAGCATTCCGGGCTGTGGCGCGTGGCCCGCGAGCATTTCGGCAGCATCGTGCCGATCACCGCCTATCCCGGGCCGGGCGCGATCATGCGCGCGGTCGCGGAGTCGCCGGCGATCGTCGGCGTGCTGCCGTTCCCCCGGGAGGACGACGCCGATCCCTGGTGGCGCTTCCTCTTGTCCAGCGACGACAAGGCGCCGCGGGTGATCGCGCGGCTCCCCTTCGGGGCCGTCAGCCGCGGCGCCGACGCCCTGGTCGTGGCCCGGGTCACGCCCGACCCCAGCGGCGATGACCGCACCCTGCTGGCGGTCGAGAGCGCCACCGAGGTCAGCCGCGCCCTCTTCCTGTCCAAGCTCAAAATCGACGGCGTCGCGGTCCAGCACCGCGGCAGCTATGGCGGCACCGCCGAGCATCCCGAGCCCATGCACCTGATCGAGCTGTCGGACTATGTGGGGCCGGACGACCCCCGGCTCGATACCTTGCAGAGCGGCGCCGATGGCGTGGTGGCGCGGCTGATCTGGCTGGGGGCCTATGCGGCCCCCCTGGACCTGACCGCGCCCCAGTCCCAGCCCAAGCGCCCGGAGGCCTGACCCCCATGTCGACCACCCTTACCCCCCGGCCCGGCATCCTGGACATCGAGGCCTATGTGCCCGGCGAATCGGGTGCGCCCGGCGCCGCCAAGGTGATGAAGCTGTCCTCCAACGAAGGCGCGCTCGGGCCGAGCCCCAAGGCGGTCGCGGCCTACCAGGCCGCCGCGGCCGAGCTGCACCGCTATCCCGACGGCGGCGCGGTGGCGCTCCGGCAGGCGATCGGCCAGCGCCACGGCCTCGACCCCCAGCGCATCGTGTGCGGCGCCGGCTCCGACGAGCTGATCGCGCTGCTGACCCGCGCCTATGTCGGCCCGGGCGACGAGGTGCTGTACAGCCAGTATGGCTTCCTGATGTATCCGATCGCCGCCAAGGGCGTCGGCGCCACCGCGATCGCGGTGCCGGAACGGAACTACCAGGCCGACGTCGACGCCCTGCTGAAGGCGGTGACCCCGCGCACCCGCGTGGTGTTCCTGGCCAATCCCAACAACCCGACCGGCACCTACCTGACGCACGAGGCGGTCCAGCGGCTCCAGGCCGGGCTGCCGCCCTCGGTGCTGCTGGTGCTGGACGCCGCCTACGCCGAATATGTGGCGCGCAACGACTACAGCCCCGGCGACGCGCTGGTGGTGCCCGACGGCAATGTCGTGATGATGCGCACCTTCTCGAAGATCTACGCGCTGGCGGCGCTGCGGCTGGGCTGGGCCTATTGCCCGACCGCGGTCGCCGACGTGCTGAACCGGCTGCGCGGTCCGTTCAACGTCTCGATGACCGCCCAGCTGGCCGGCATCGCCGCCCTGGAGGACAGGGCGTTCATGGACATGAGCCGGTCCCACAACGACGTCTGGCGGCCATGGCTGGCCGACCGCCTGACCGGGCTGGGGCTGACGGTCACGCCCAGCGTCACCAACTTCCTGCTGGTCCACTTCCCGGCCGATGGCGCGCGCAATGCCGACCGGGCGTTCGAGCATTTGGCGGCGCGCGGCGCGATCGTCCGCAAGATGGGCGCCTACGGCCTGCCCGGCGCCCTGCGCATAACCGTCGGCACCGAGCCCGAGGTGCGGGCGGTGGCCGACGCCTTGGCCGAGTTCATGACCGCATGACCGTCCTGCGCCCGTTCGAGCGCGCCTGCATCATCGGCATCGGACTGATCGGGTCGTCCCTGGCGCGCGCCCTGCGCCAGGCGGGCCTGGCGCACCGGATCGTCGGCGCCGACGCCAGCCCCGAGGTCTGCGCCACCGCCCTCGATCTGGGCGTGGTCGACGAGGCCGGTGCCGACCTCGCTGTGATGGTCGCGGGTGCCGACCTGGCGGTGATCTGCGTCCCGCTCGGCGCCTATGAGGCGGTGGCGCGCCAGGTCGCCCCGTGCCTGGCCCCGGGCGCGATCCTGACCGACGTGGGATCGGTGAAGCAGGCCGCGATCCGGGCGATCGCGCCGCATGTGCCGGCCGGCGCGGCGTTCGTCGCCGGCCATCCGGTCGCCGGCACCGAGAACTCCGGCCCGGCGGCGGGCTTCGCCGAGCTGTTCCGCGGCCGCTGGTGCATCCTGACCCCGACCCCGGACACCGACCCGGCGGCGCTGGCGCGGCTCGACGCGATGTGGACGGCGCTGGGCAGCAATGTCGCGACCATGTCGCCTGAGCATCACGACCGGGTGCTGGCGATCACGTCGCATCTGCCGCACCTGATCGCCTACACGATCGTCGGCACCGCCACCGACCTGGAAGAGCACCTGCAGGCCGAGGTCATCAAATATTCGGCCGGCGGCTTCCGCGACTTCACCCGCATCGCCGCCAGCGACCCGGTGATGTGGCGCGACGTGTTCCTGAACAACCGCGACGCCGTGCTGGAGATGCTGGGCCGCCTGCACGAGGACATCGCGATCCTGCAGCGCGCGATCCGCGTCGGCGACGGCCGGACCCTGGAGACCCTGTTCACCAAGACCCGGGCGATCCGCCGCGGCATCATCCAGGCCCAGCAGGCGTGACCGTCGCCGTCATCATCCCGGCGCGCTACGGCTCGACCCGGCTGCCGGGCAAGCCGCTGCACCTGGTGGCCGGGGTCAGCCTGATCCAGCGGGTCTGGCGCCTGGCCTCGGCCGTGCCGGGTGCGGCCGTCCATGTGGCGACCGACGACGCGCGCATCGCCGACCATGTCCGCGGCTTCGGCGGCAGCGCCATCCTGACGCCCGCCGACTGCCGCGACGGCACCGAGCGGGCCCTGGCCGCCGCCGAGACGCTGGCGCAGCCGCCCGATGTGGTCGTGAACCTGCAGGGCGACGCGGTCCTGACCCCGCCCTGGGTGATCGAGGCCGTCGCCGGTGCCTTCGCCGCACCCGAGGTCCGGATGGCGACGGCGGCGACCCGCATGGCCGCGGCCGCCTACGAAGCGCTGGTGGCGGCCAAGGCCGCCGGCGAGGTCGGCGGCACCACCGTCACCTTCGACCGGGCCGGCAACGCCCTCTATTTCTCCAAGGCCGTGATCCCGTTCCTGCGGCGGCCGGCCGAACCGCTGCCGGTGTGGCGCCATATCGGCCTCTATGGCTACCGGCTGGACGTGCTGCGGCGGCTGGTCTCCCTGCCCCCCGGGCCCCTGGAGCAGGTCGAGCAGCTGGAGCAGCTGCGGGCGCTGGAGAACGGCATTCCGATCCGCGTGGTGCCGGTCGACTATCGCGGCCGCACCCACTGGGCGGTCGACAGCGAGGCCGACATCCGCCGCGCCGAGGCGATCATCGCCGCCGAGGGCGAACTGGTCGGATGATCATTTTCGCCCGCCACGGCAACACCTTTGGACCGGGCGACCCGGTGGTGTGGGTCGGGCGCGGGCAGGACCTGCCGCTGGTCGCATCGGGGCGCCAGCAGGCGCTGCGGCTGGCCGACGCCCTGGCCGCGGCGGCGCTCCGGCCCGCCGCCATCCATGCCGGGCCGCTGCAGCGGGCGCGCGGCTTTGCCGAACTGATCGCGCAGCGGTTGGCGCTGCCAGACCCGGTCATCGATCCCAGGCTCGACGAGATCGATTACGGCGCTTGGGGCGGGCTGACCAGCGACCAGATCGCCGAGCGCTTCGGGCAGGCCGCACTCGACGGCTGGAACCGCGACCAGCGCTGGCCCGAAGGCTGCGGCTGGCAGCCCTCGCCGGCGGCGATCGGCCAGGCCCTGGACAGCGTCCTGGCCGACCTGGACCGGCGTCCAGGGAGCGTGCTGGCAGTCACCAGCAACGGCGTGCTGCGGCTGCTGAGCCGGCGCCTCGACGGCGCGCCGGCCGACGCCAAGGTCGGCACCGGTCGGGTCTGTCTGGTCGAGGGCGGCCGAGCCGTTGCCTGGAACCAGCCGCCGGAGACCGTTTTCGAGGCATGGACGCGGCGCTGAGCGCAGCGGCGGTCGTCCTGTTCGTGGCGACCTATGCGATCGTCGCCGTCGGGCGGCTGCCGGGCTTCCGCCTGGACCGCACCGGCGCGGCCATGGCCGGCGCGGCCCTGATGATCGCATCGGGCGTGCTGCCGCTGGACGCCGCCTACCGCGCCATCGACTTCGACACCATCGCCCTGCTGCTGGGCATGATGATCCTGGTCGCCAACCTGCGGCTGGCGGGGTTCTTCCGCGCGGTCAATGGCTGGGTGGCGCCGCGCGCCCGCCATCCGCTGGCGCTGCTGGCTACGGTGGCGCTGGTCTCGGGCACTCTGTCGGCGTTCCTGGTCAACGATACGGTTTGCCTGGTGCTGACGCCGCTGGTCCTGGACCTCGCGGTCCGTCTCAGACGCAGGCCACAGCCTTACCTGCTGGCGGTCGCCATGGCCTCGAATGTCGGCAGCACCGCCACCATCACCGGCAATCCGCAGAACATGATCATCGGCAGCCTGTCCCACCTTCCCTACGGACGCTTCGCCGGGGCCCTGGCCCCCGTCGCGGCGGTCGGGTTGGTGCTGACGGTGGCCCTGATCGCGCTGGCCTATCGGCGCGAGATCCTGCAGGGCGCGCCGCTGGCCGGCGAAGCCATGCCGGCGCGGGTCAACCGGCCGGTGCTGAGCAAGGCGCTGCTGGTCACGGCCGCGACCGTCGCGGCCTTCTTCGCGGGCGTGGCGCCGGCGCGGGCGGCCCTGGCCGGCGGCGCCGTGCTGCTGATCACGCGCCGGGTCAAGGCCGACAAGGTCTATCGCGAGATCGACGGCCGGCTGCTGCTGATGTTCGCCGGGCTGTTCGTGGTGGTCGCCGGCGCCGAGCAGCGGCTGCTGACGCCTGACTTGGTCGCGACGGTCACCGCCTGGCATCTCGATCGCCTGCCGATGCTGGCCCTGGTCACCGCGGTGCTGTCGAACCTGGTCAGCAACGTCCCGGCCGTGCTGGTGCTGAAGCCCTTCGTGGCCGCCCTGCCCGACCCGGGCCGGGCGTGGCTCGGCGCCGCCATGGCCTCGACCTTGGCCGGCAATTTCACGATCCTGGGCTCGGTCGCCAATCTCATCGTCGTGCAGCGGGCGCGCGCCGACGGCATCGAGATCGGCTTCTGGGAGTATCTCAAGGTGGGAGCGCCGCTCACGGTCCTGACCATCCTGGCCGGCGTGCTGTGGCTATGATCCGCGGCCCGACCACGGTCAGCCGCCATGCCGGGCGCGACGACGCCGACCTGGTGCGCGGCCGCGGGCTGCGCGACGACGTGGCGGCGATCCGGCGCGTCCTGCCGCAGCTGTGGCCGGCCGACGACCCAGCCCTGCGCCGGCGCGTCGCCTTCTGCCTGGGCTTCGTGGCGGTGTCGTCGCTGGTGACCGGCACCGTGCCGCTGCTGTTCGCCCGGGCCGTCGACGCCTACGCCGGGCGGCTCGATCCGTGGCTGGCGGCACCGATCCTGGCGCTGGTCGCCTATGCCGTGGCGGCGTGGGTCGGGCGCCTGCTCGGCCAGCTGTATTTCCTGGCCTACGGTCCGATCGAGCAGCGCATCGTGCGCCGGGTCAGCCGCCAATTCTTCGACCATCTGCACCGGCTGTCGCTGCGCTTCCACCTGGGCCGGCAGACCGGCGGTCTGTCGGACATCCAGGCCCGCGGCCTGGGCGGCATCCGCTCGATGCTCAACGACAGCGTGTTCCAGATCCTGCCGCTGGCGATCGAAGTCGCAACCATCCTGGCGATCGTCATGACCCGGCTGTCGCCGCTCTATGCCGGGCTGGTCGCGGCCACGCTGGCCGCCTTCGCCGCGGTCATGACCCGCGGCGCCGATACCCTGCGCGCCAACATGCGCCTGATGAACCGGATCAGTGCGCGCGCCCACGGCCAGGCGCTCGACAGCCTGATCAACTACGAGACCGTGAAGTATTTCGGCGCCGAAGCGGCGATCGCCCGGCGCTACGACGACGAGCTGGCCGAGGTCGAGCGGCTGGCCGGCCGCGCCCTGGCGCTGCGCAGCGCGTCGGGCATGGCCCAGGTCACGGTGCTGAGCGTGGGGCTGGGCGTCATGCTGGCGCTCGGCGGGCGCGACATCGAGGCCGGGCGCATGACCGTCGGCAGCCTGGTGCTGGTCAACAGCTACCTGCTGCGGCTGGCCCGGCCGCTAGAGATGATGGGCCGGATCTTCCGGGCCGTGCGCACGGCGCTGGCCAACATCGAGCAGCTTTACCAGCTGCTCGACGAGACGCCCGAGATCCGCGACGCCCCCGATGCCCGGCCGCTGCCGCCGGGCCCCGGCGCGCTGGCCTTCGAGGCCGTGACCTTCGCCTATGACGAGCGCCGCCCGGTGCTGCGCGACGCCAGCTTCACCGTGCCGGCCGGCAGCACCCTGGCCGTGGTCGGCGCGTCGGGCGCCGGCAAATCGACCCTGGCCCGCCTGCTGTTCCGGTTCTACGACCCGACCGCCGGCCGGATCCTGATCGACGGCGCCGATATCCGGACGGTGACCCAGGCCTCGCTGCGCGCCGCCATCGCGGTGGTGCCACAGGACACCGTGCTGTTCAACTCGACCCTCTACGACAACATCGCCTTCGCCCGGGTCGACGCGACGCCGGACGACGTCGACGCCGCGGCGGCGGCCGCCCAGCTCGACCACTTCGTCGCCAGCCTGCCCGACGGCTGGGACACCCTGGTCGGCGAGCGCGGCCTGAAGCTGTCGGGCGGCGAGAAGCAGCGCGTGGCGATCGCCCGCGCGATCCTCAAGCGGCCGCGCCTGTTCGTGTTCGACGAGGCGACCTCGGCCCTGGACAGCGCCACCGAGCAGGCGATCCAGGCGCAGATCGCGGCGGTCGCCAAGTCGGCCACGACCCTGATCATCGCCCATCGGCTGTCGACGGTGACCCATGCCGACCGGATCATCGTGCTGGAGCACGGCCGGATCGTCGAGCACGGCCGCCACGCCGAGCTGGTGGCGCTGGGCGGCCGCTATGCCGACCTGTGGGAGCGCCAACACCGGGCCGGCGCGGTCACGCGCTGACGCCGGGCTCCGCCAGCCGGCAGCCCGCGATCGCTGGCCATGGCGAGCGGGACCCTAACCGGCTGACCCACCGCAGTGGCCATCGCGCGCGGTCGTCATTCGGCATCTAGCCGGTCGTCGGGACGCGGCTCATTACGCCCCGAGAGCGCCAGGGCCTTTGCCAGAGCGCCCGGCTTTGCGCGCGCAGCCCGCGCCCGAAAATACCGCTCGGTTTCGGCCTGAGCGCCGACCCGGCCAGCAAGTGCCGACACGATGTACTGGTTGAGGCTGACGCCGGCGGCCTCCGCCTGCGCGGCGGCCTCAGCCTTCAGATCTTCGGGCAGCCGCAGCGGAAAAGTGGTCATCGGATCCTCCTGAGCAGTGGGCCCGGGCGGCTGACCGCGATGCCAAAGCGCTCGGCTGCCGCGCCCAAATCCTTGAGGTTGAAGCTGACGATCGCGTGGGCGCCACCGTTGACTGCGGTCTCAAGCACCAGATCGTCGTCCGGGTCGGCTGCCGCTGGCCGCCAGCGCATATGAAAGGCCACCGGCGTCGCCAGTTCCGCCAACTCGGTCAGCGCGTCGTCCATGATGCCGCGGGGGAGGCCGAAGCGCTCCAGGTTCTCCGGGCGGGTCAGCACGGCGTCATACTCGATCAGCAGCGCCGTCGACACCAACAGCTCGGCGCGGCCCGCAAGGACCGCTTCTAGGACCGCGCGTGACGCACCCGTGGCGCTGTCGAAGGCGGCGAACAGGACGTCGGTGTCGACGACCAGTCTGATCATGCCGGCATAATATCCGGAATCGGAGGTCGTCGCCAAGTTATGGCATCGCGGGCGATGTCACACGGTTCGTAGAGGGACTCCGAAGGAGGATGCCAGGCAACTTTGGGCCAGCCGATGGGAATCGCGCCTGTTGGCCCGGCGGACGCCCGCGCACGGAATGGTCGTGTTGCGCCGCAGATGCGGTCGGTATATCCCGGATTGTCGGCCCGTGAGGATCCCTGATGCGCCTGCCCGATCTGACGCGCCAGCAGCGCAACATGGCGCGACTTGCGCCCTTGATGCGGCTCGACCACCAGAAGAATGTCGTGCTTCGGGCAGTGCCGGAGGGGGTGCGGGATCGCATAGATTTGAAGCAGGCGATTCTGTTCCTGCTCGACTATGTCATGGTGCAAAGCGGGCTCAGCCTCGGCGCCGTGCCGGCGGAGGTCAAGGCGGCAGTCGCCGAGGCGTTGCGCGTGGTCACGCCGATTGCAGAGCCTCATGCCGACCATGTGGCCGACGTGGTGCACAGCTGGCTGCTTCAACCCGACGAGCGTACCGGCATTTTCCGTGAGGATTATTTCGACTGCAATGACAACAGCTGGAAATCCGAAGAATTCCGGTATTTGCGCGTGGTCATCGATGACGTGACGGGCAAGGTGTTGCTGCGCCTGGGTGACGCCGGGGCGATCATTCATATCGGCATGCTCGACCTGGACGACACCTTCGCCGCCGAGATCGAGGCCGAGATCATCCGCCGCGCCATCGCGCGCGGCCGGTTCGACGACGCGGTGGACGCGGCGACCCGGGCGCTCAAGCGGTCGCAGAAATATCGGGCCGATCTGACCAGCCATCTGATCCACGCACGGCGTGCTCTCGACGGTGGCGGCTGGGTTCGCAATGCGCTTCCGCTTTTGGAGGAAGCTCGACGGCATTTGGAAGAACGCCAGCGCGACGACCAGGCCGTGATGCTGGCGGTCGGTGACAAGATCGCAACGCTTCAGGACGATGCGGCGAGCCTTGCAAAGGCAGTGCGCGTCCGCGAACTGGTCGCCGACTGTCGGCGCATCCATGCCGCCCTGTTCGTCGACGTTTGCGAGGCGAACGAGAAATTTCGCGCGATGCAGGCTCGCGTCTTCGCCGTGCGGCGGGTCGAGGACATGCTCGACCCCGAGGAGGGCGTGCTGTTGCCGCTGTTGCGGGCGCCGATTGGCCGGGTGGAGGATCTGGCGCTCGTGATCGGGACGGCGTTCGCCGCGCCCGCGGCGCCGGGACTGCTCGACCTGCCGAGGTTCTGGTCCGAGATCTCCGGCGAGGCTGTCGCGGAGGACCTGGGCCTCGACGATGGCGACGGCGAGATCGTGCCGCTGGAGCAGATACCGCCCCTCTATGACGAGGCCTTCATCCGGGATGTCGACGCCTGGCTCACCGAGCACGCGGCCATGGAGCGCGACCTGCCGGTCGACCGGGCCGCGCGCCAGCTGACCGCCGAGCGCTCGATGGCGGCTGCGCGATGTTGCGTGCTGCTGTTCCTGCACCACTATCAGAGCGGGACGCCGGGCCGCGCGGATGTCGCCGCGCCGCTTCTGGTGTTCCGAGGCGACCGGCAGTGGCGGCAGGGCGAGATGTCCGGCGATTGGCTGAGCCTGCGGCCACGGGCGCCAGCCGAAGCCACGGGGACCGGCGACGCGTGATCGACGACCAACTCGGCGATGCCGGCCAGGCGGCGCGCCTGATTGGCAAAGCCCTGCATCTCCGGCTCGACAGCTCGCAGGACGAGGACTACCGCGTCCTGGCCGCCCGGTATGAGGCCTCTGCCGGCTTCCGGCGCCTTGTCGCCGAAATCGCCGCCGGGTTGGGCCTGATCGTGACCGGCATGCTGGGGAGCGCCGAGCGCGGCAAGCTGGTGGTGCGACCGTCGACTGCGGACAGTCCGTTCGCCGCGCTCGCGGCCGATTTCTCCGACGCCGCTCGCGGCCTCAAGCGCGGCGTCTTCGCCTTGGTGTACGTTGCGATCGCAGCCGCGTTCTGGCGCTCGGCTGCCGACCTCAAGGCCGCGGTCGACAGCGAGCTGCGGCTGACCGCCGCCAACGTCGCGGTCCTGTTGCGCACGCTGTGCGATCGGCTGTCCGACGCGGGCGAGGCGGCGTTGCTGCGCGACGCCCCTCGGCTCCGTGCCGCCTGGCGCGAGGTCCGCTCGCTGCCCGAGGCCCGCGAAGCGGCCCAGCGGGCCGGGCGCAACGATCTCTTGGGCCTGTGCCAGATCGCCATGGATCGGCTGGCCGAGCAGGACATGCTCATCATCTACGAGATCGGCGGGGCGACCTTTTACTTGCCAACGCCACGCCTGCGGCTGCAGCTGCAGGAGACCTTGCGCCACGATCTTCACCGGGCCTTGCTGGCTCTGCTGGAAGTCCAGCCGCCGGTGGCAGACGCCGAGCCCCTGGACTGACCTCATGCTCAAGATCCGCCGAGTCCACATCGTCAACGCCGGATATGAGGAAGCTACATTCGACGGCGAGACCTTCGACTTTCGCGACCCCGACGAGGTGCTGCCCGCCCACTGCGTCCTTCATGCAGAGAACGGCACCGGCAAGACCACGGCGCTCGGCCTGATCTTCAACCTGCCGGTGCCCAAGGAATCGCGGTTCCTTCCCCACCTGGTCAAGCCCGATTACGAATTTGCCGATTACTTTCCACGCGGGGTCGGCATTGTGGCGATTGAATGGCACGATCCCGCCGGACGCCATCCCGTAACCCTGCAGTTCGTGGTGCCGCAGCTCAAGGCAAGCGAGCGCCAGACCTGGCGGCGCTGGGCCTTGTTCCGTGCCGCCCCTGGCCTTGCCTTCGACGACCTGCCGATCAAGGGGCTGGCCGGCGGTCCTCGCACGGCTTTCACAGGGCGCGACGATGTTGCCCTCTGGCTGAGCGAGCATGAGGCACGGTTCGCTGACAGCCATGATTTCGAGGCCGCTGCCGCCCAGGACGCCTGGCGCCGGATCCTGGAGCGTCACGGAATCGATACGCTCCTGATGGACAGCCAGCTCGAGTTCAACCGCCAGGAGGGCGGGCTTGACGCATTCTTGAAGATCCCCACCGAGGAGGAGTTCATCACCCGCTTCCTCGCCCTGTGCCTGGTCGCGCCCGATCAGCCCAGCGACGGGATGGTCGAGCCAGTCTGCGCGCAGGTCCGGGCCGTCGTCGCGCGCATGACGGGCTATGATGCGCTGATCGCCAAGCGCGGCCTGCTGTACGACCTGACCCATGCGTTCCAACCCTTCGCCGATGTCGCCCGCGCCTGGCAGGAGCGGCGGATGGCTCTGATCCGAGCCGAAACCCATGCGGCCGCTATTCGGATGGCCGCAGCCGACCGGGCGGCGCTGCTGGAGGGGCAGGCGGAGGTAGCCGACCAGGCGGCACAGATGCATGGTCGCCGCCAGACCGAGCTGACCGAGCGCGTCCGCCAGGGCGAGCTGACGGTTGCCGCAGCGCGCCTGCTGCTCACCGAGATGGCGGCACAGGCTGCGGTGGACGAGCGGGAGGCAGCGGTTGCAACCGCCGCCACGGCGCGGCGACGGCGTGCCTGGATGGCGGCCGCGCGCGACATGGGCGAGATCCTGGCCATCGAGGCGGAGATTGGTGGATACGCCCAGGCGCTGGACGCAGCCGAGCGCGCGGTTGCTGAGCCGCGGAGCCGCGCCCATGCCGCCGGCGCCACGCTGGCGGCGCTGCTCGATCAGGCCGTGGCCGCGCATCGCCAGGCGACCGACCGGGAACACGCCGTGGCCGCGGCAGCGCAGGCCGACCAACGCGACAGCCAAGCAGGCCTGAAGCGGATTGCGGCGGAGATGCTGGCGACCCAGCGCGAGGATGCGGCGCTGGAGGCGAAGATCGAAGCGGCCGACTCAGCGCTGCGCCGGCTGCTGGCGGACGGTGTGATCCGCCCCGCAGAGCAGATCGGCACCGCGATGACGCGATGGACCGCCGAACTGGAGGAGGCAGAACGCGCAGCACGCGATGCCGCCGGTCGCGCCGCGCAGCATGATGCCGCCACCGATGCCGCGGCGGCCGAGGCCGGCGACGCCGAGGCTGCCCGACGGGAAGCGGCGGCGCAGTCCGACGCCGAGCGCGGCCAGGTCGAAGCGGCGGGGCGGAAGCGTGACGAGCTGGTCGCCGGCGGAGCCTGGCGGGAGCAGCTGGGGGCAGCAGTCGCCTTCGCCCCGGAGGCGGCGGCCATGGCTCAGCAGAGGGCGCGCGACCGCAATGACGAGGCGCGGCGGGAGCATGGCCAGGCCGATCTTCTGCGCCGCGATGCCGACCACATTGCCCGCCATCGCGTGGCCGCCGTCGACCGCAATGTCGATCTGGTGATGGAGAGGCTGGAGGAACTGGGCCTGCGCAGCACGATCGCGGCGGCCGGCTGGCTGGCCGACGTGGTGGGCGATGCCGATCGTCTCCGCGCCTATGCGGCCCAGGATCCTGCCGCGTTTGCCGGGGTTTTCGTGCAGGACCCGGCGGAGCTGGCGCGTGTGCCCCTGCTCGACCTTGGAGGCCTGCCGCTCGACCGGCCGGTCGCGATGCTAGCGCCGGCCGAGTGTCCGCAAACGGCGATGACCCTGTTGGTCGCCGTCCCCGACCGGGCCGAGGCTTACGACATCACTGCGGCCGAAGCGCTGGTCGACGATCTCGGGCGCAAGGTGGAGGCCGCGGAGTCGGCGGCGCGCGTGGCCGCCGCGGCCGCCGATATCTTGGCATCGCTCAAGGCGGCGATCGACGCGTGGTTCGCCGATTGGGGCGGCGGCCGACTGGAACTGCACCAGGAGCGGATCGTCGAGCTGGATGCCGTCGCCAGCGCTGCCGCCATCCGGGCGCAGGCGGCGCAGCAACGGGCCGAGGTGGAACGGCGCGCTGCCGCCGCGGCGCGAAGCGAAGCCCAGACACAGGCTCGGCGGGCATTGGCCGCCGAGCAGGCCGGCATGGCGGCCAAGCGCTGGCAGCGGGACCAAGGCGATGCGCTGCCCGGCTGGCGGGACCGGCGATCGGGCCTGGCCGCTCAGCTGGAGGCGTTGGCGGAACAGACGAGCCACGAGCAGGCACGCGGCGACGCGGCACGGGAGCGTGCCGAGCAGGCGCGCCTCGCCCTGTACGACCTCAAGCGGCACGTTGCGGACCTGCTGGGAGAGGGCGAACGGATCGAATTTCGGGCGGCGATCCCGGCCGAGCCGCTGCCGACCCTAGACGACGCTCGGGCGCGGTATCGGTCGAGCGCCGAGGTTCTGCGCCGGGCCATGGAAGATCGGCTCGGACCCTTGCAAGGCTTGCTCTCCGCCAAGCGCGAGGAGCTCGACAAGCGGACCGGCGCCTTGCGCCGCGTCCACGGCGCGCTCGCCGACGACCGGACGGCGCTGGCCGTCGAGGCTCGAGCCCCGGGTCTGGAGGAGCGGCTGGCGACCGCCGACGCCGCCGAGCGGCACGCTACTGAAGCGGTCGGCCGTGCCAAGGGCGAGGCCGACCGCGCGGAGGCGGCCGCTGCTCGCCAGCGGGCGAGCTTCACCACGTTCGGTGCTGCCGGGCGGGAGGTCATCGCGGCGCTGACCGGTCGGACGGCGTCGGATCTGCAAGCCGTGCTGGTTGCGGAGGAGCAGATCCGGCGGGAGGCCGAGGTTGGGATCGCCCATGCCGCCGCGGCAGCCGACGGGGCCCGGGAGCGGGCGCGGCGAGCGGCCGGCGACGCCGCACGCCTGCGCGACCGCGCTGAGCCGCTCCCCGATCGGCCGGGGATGCCGGTCGAGTTGCCTGAGTCCCTCGGCGAGGCACTGGCGGCCATTGATGGCGCGCGGCAGCGGCTGGAGGCGGAGGCTGAAGCCCGTCGCCGCTGCGAGGTCGATCTGGCTGCGAGCTACGACAAGTTTCGGCGCGCGGCGCGCGGCCATCCCGACCGGCCGCTGGAGGCCGTGCTGGTGGATCATCTGATCGCCAACGAGCCAGAGCCGGCGGCGGAGCACGCCGAGCGCCTGCAGGCCATGCTCGGCGATCGGATCGCGACCCTCCAGCAGGAGATCGACGAGCATGAGGCCGACAAGAACCGCGCGGTCGGCGAGATGGACGGGCTGCTTCTGTCGGCGGTTGGCCTGTTCCAGCGCGCGGTCAATCGGGGCGTGGTTCCGGACAGCGTGCCGCGCTTCGGCGGACGACGCATCCTGACCATGTCGTTCCGGCCGCCCGCGGCCGACGGCGAGGCCGGCGCCGCGCTGCGCCGGAACGTCTGCGAGCGCGCGCTGATCGACTATGTCGCGGCTGGCGAGGTGCCGCTGACCGACCATGGCATGGCAGCGGCACTGCTGGAGGCCTACGCCCGGGTGGTCCATCCGCGGCAGCCGGGAGAGCCGGCCCTTGGGTTGCGCTTGCTGAAATCCAACGACCAGGGGCGCATTCATCATCTGCCGGTCGCGGCGTTCAAGGCCTCCGGCGGCGAGACTCTGACCTCGGCAATGCTGTTGTATCTGCTGGTGGCACGGCTCCGCTCCGAAGGGCGGGCTTCGCAGCGGGCACGCATCGGCGGCGTGCTGATCTTGGATAATCCGCTGGGCAAGGCCTCGAACACATTGTTCCTGAAGATGCAGTTGGCCCTGGCGCAGGCGATGGACGTACAGCTCATCTTCACAACGGCGATCAAGGATTGGGCGGCGATCGGCGAATTCCCGCAGGTCGTTAAGCTGCGCAAGGAGTCGATTGACCCGGCGACAGGTCGGATCTTCGTCAAGGCGACGCATCAGTGGATCGGCTTCCCCGAACTGGCCGCATCACAGGTCGGCGCCGAGGCCGCTCAATGAGCTATGGCGAGACGGCGCTGGCCGAAGCGCTGGCACGCCAGGGCCGGTGCCGCCTCCGGTTGGAGCAGCTCCGGGCCTTGTGGCGCCGGGCTGATCCGATCGCTGCGGCCGCGGAAGACGCCCATGTCCGCTTCCGGCAGGAATTGGCGCGGCTCGAGCAGGCCGGGGTGATCGTGCTGCCGTCGTCGCCGCAGGCCTGGGATCGAAGCGTGAGTCCGGCGCTGCCGCGCAGCGTGAGCGTAGCCGCGGGACCGCGATCCAAGAGAGCCAGCCCAATACCCACCGCCTGGGTTCCCGAGTTGAACTTCGCCGCTGCGGAACGCCATCCCGCGACCCTGGATGCGCTAAGAGCGATCAACGCCTGGCTCAAGATCAGCCGCGGCCGCTCGCTGCCGGTCGTGCCAGTGCCGGAGCGCTCGCTCGAGATCTTCGGCGACGAGAAGCGGCTCGACGGCCTGCGCGATGGCGACGCGCTGTTCGACGGTCGGCTCACGCTGGCCGTTCTTGCCTGTCGCCAGCTTCCGCCGCTGCTGGTCTGGCACCCGGGCCAGTCGACCAGCGGAACCGTTCTTGTGGTCGAGAACGCCGCTGCATTCGACAGTTTCCGGCGGTTCAACGACACAGCGCAGCTCTGGCATGCCGTGGTGTGGGGGAGCGGCAACGCGTTCCGCCGACATCATGCCGCGCTGAGCGACGTGTTCGCCGCGACGGGCGCCCGGCGCGCCCTCTATTTCGGCGATCTGGATCCAAAAGGGATCGAAATCCTTGCCGGCGTGATGCGCGAGCGCCCTGACGACCTGCGTCCTCACCGTGGATTGTATGCAGCACTGACCAGCAGGCGGCTGGTGCGGCGCGACCATTCGGCCCGGCTGGCCATCGGCGACCGCCGGGGTCCGCTCCACGCCGTCTTGCCCGAAATCGCCGACGCGGTCGCGGCTCTTTGGTCCGACGGCATGGTCCTACCCCAGGAGGGATTCGGTTCCGAGGCACTCCTCGACGATCCGGCCGCGGCTCGAGACGGTTGAACGACGCCGGACAGCGGCCACCTGCGCCACTTCAAATCGGCACCGCCAGCGAATGTCGGTATCGGCTTAATCGAGCCCGGGCTTTGAACCGCCGGCGGGGGCCGTGAGGTAATGCGCAGATCCCGCCCCCGACTCGGCTAGACCTAGACGGCGTTAAAGTCTGCCATCGCCCGCGCGTGGGCGGCGCTTACCATCTTGATCGACGTTCGGCTCACGCCGGCAGCTTTGGCCTGGCTGGGCCAGTCGTGGACCGCGGCCAAGTTTTGCGAGGCGCCGGCGCATCAGAAGATGACCCCAGCTCTCGTCGAAGCTCGTCGGGCGTCTTCAACATAGGTCATATATGACCCCTTATGCGGGAATGCTCAAGGTAATGGGTCATTATTGACCTGATGTAAGCTGCCCGTATGCTATGCTGGCCAACACCGGGCCGGCGCGGTCACACGCTGACGCCGGGCTCCGCCAGTCGGCAGCCCGCGATCTTCCAGCTGCCGTCCGGCTGCTTTTCCATGGTGTAGAACGCGTCGACCGGCGCGCCGTCGGGTCCGACCAGGTGCACGACCTGGACGATCCGGCCGTCCTCCTCGACCAGTTGGCCGAAGGTGACCTGGCGCGGGCGGTAGACCGGCGGGTAGCCGCGCTGGACCATGGTCATGAAGGTGTCGACAGTGCCGAACATCTCGTGGATCCCCGGCGAGGCGTAGCCGAACGCCGTGGCGCCGTCGTCCCGACGGAAGGCGTCGAGCTGGCCGGAGATGACCGCCTGGATCGCGGCGCGGTCGGTTTCGGGCAGGCCGTCGGCGCGCGCGGCCCCCGCGGCGCCGAACACCCAGACGAGCAGAGCCAGGACTACGAGGCGGGTGCGCATGGAACCTCCCCTCTCCCATCGATAGGCAAGACGGAATACGGACGCGCGGCCTTGCCGGACCAGAGCCTGGGAAATTTCTTCCGGGTCGGCGCGAGCGGCTTTGGCGAATCTTGCCGCGCGCCCGGTACCAGCCCACTGACAGCTTTGATTTCTTTGCGGTTTTCGCGATGGCATGGCGCTTGCTGTTAAGCCGGCAGCCTTTTTGCCACCGGGGATCCGGCCATGAACGTCACAGCGTCGGCACCGATCTACTGCTTCTATCCCAACCTCTCGGTCGAGGAGGACTGGTCGCCGCAGCCCGAGCAGTTGCCCTTCGCCGGCATGCCCGTGATCGGCTTCATCGACGGCCTGCCGATCGTCGATCGCTACGATGCCGCGGCCCGGCGGGTGGAGGAGCGGCGGCTGCAGGCGATCGCCGAGCAGCTCGGCCTCGATGGCCAGGCCTATGCGTTGACCGAGGAATTCGTCGCCGTCACCGACGAGGACGAGATGCCGATCTGCTATGTGCAGAAGCTGTCGCTTGCCCTGTCGCCCGACGCCGCCAGCCTGGTCGAGCGCGCCCGCGCCGCCTAGCTGTCCACGGACAGCGCCAGGATCACGCTGAGTGCCGACAGCGGCCGTCCGGTGGCCGCGGCCCAGGCGTTGAACGCGGCCTGCACGCGGGCGCGGTCGGCCTTGGACTTGGGGGCCGTCTCGACCACGCCCCAATGCGTCAGCGCCGCGCCCACCGACGGCGTCAGGATAAAGGTGTCCTTGCCGGCGGCGCGCAGGAACATCGGCGCGGAATTGCCGCCCAGCTGGGCGAAGCGGCCGGTCAGATCGTCCCACAGCTCGACGATCCGGCTGCCGGGCCAACCGGCGAGATAGGCGCCGAAGCCGGCGCCCTGCGCATCGGTCAGGGCCAGCAGCGCGGCCGCGTTGTCGCGCACGGCGCGGAGCTTGGGACCGTTGCGGATCAGCCGGGCATCCTTGAGCAGCGCCTCGACCGCCTCGTCGCTCATGGCCCGGACCCGGTGCGGATCGAAGCCGGCGAACACCTCCTCGAAGGCCGGCCACTTGGCATCGACCAGGCTGTGCTTCAGCCCCGCCCGGAAGATCCGCCGCGACATCTCGGACAGGTAGCGGTCATCGGGCGTGGCCGCGAGCTGGGCGGCGTCCTTGACCTCGGGGCAGCGGGCGAGCAGCGCGGCCAGGCCGCCCGCGCGCTCGGCGGCGCGGCCCAGGATTGAATCGAAATCGATCATCGGCCGACCATGCCGCAGCGTCGGCCGGCTGTCAGCCTATTCGCCGATGAAGCCGGAGATCCGCGACAACGGCTCGACGTGGTCGAACAGGATCTTGACGATGGCCAGCAGCGGCACGGCCAGCAGGATGCCGGGCACGGCCCACATCCAGCCGAACACCAGCATGGCCAGGAACAGCGCGACCGGGTTGAGGGTGAGCCGCCGCGCCAGGATCAGGGGCGTCAGCAACTGCCCTTCGATCAAGGCCAGGCCGTAATAGGCCGCGGGCGGCAGCAGCGCCTGGACCAGCGGATCGAAGCTCAGGCTGCCGGCCAGGGTGAGCGTCACCACCATGACCAGCGGCCCGAGATAGGGCATGAAGTTGAGGACCATGGCCAGCACGCCCCAGAGCACGGGGTCGGGCAGGCCGATCAGCGCCATGGCCAGTCCGGTCGCCGTCCCCAGCCCGGCGTTGATCAGGGTAATGGTCGCCAGGTAGGTTGAAATGTCGCGCTCGACCTGCAGCGAGATGGCCACCGCTTCCTTCTTCTCGTGGAGCCGCGGCAGCATCTCGACCAGCCGACGCAGGAAGTGGTCGCCCGCCGCCAGCATGAAATAGAGCAGGATCGCGATCGATCCGACCGTGGTGATGATCGATCGGGTACTGGTGACGATATAGTCACGCAGCCCGGACTCCTGGACGGCGACCAGCGGATGCGCCCCAGATGCTTGGGTAGCTTGTTCCAGGATCTTCTGAACATTGGCGATGACCTGGAACGGCTGAGCCAGCACCTGCAGCCGGTGTTCCAGCCGCGGCCAGGCCTCCGGCGCCCGCGACAGCCATGACGCGGCCGGGGCCGCCACCAGGGTGCCGAGCCCGGCGACGATGCCGACCAGCAGCACCAGCGCCATGACGGCGCCGACCGGGGGCGGGATGCGCAGGCGCGCGAGACCGCGCACCACCGGGGTCAGCAGCAGCTTGAAGACCACCGCGAAGGCGATCGGCACGAACAGGTCGCGCGCGACGGTCAGGGCATCGAAGACCAGCAACGCCAGGATCAGGACCAGCAGCCAAGTGCGCGCCCGCTCGCCCGGCAGCACCGGGTCCGCGACCGCCACGGGCGGCGGGTCCGGGCGGTGCGCGCGGGGGCCGCTCGACATGGCTCCGGGGACCTCGGGGTACGAACCTCGCTGCCGTCAACGCCCTGCGCACCGCGTTGTCACGCGGCCGCCATCGGATGCCGCCCGTCGCCGGCCCATCATCTCGGGGTCAAACGCTGCGGCAATGCGGCACAGGGTGGTTAACCCCCCTGTCACCGTTGACCAACTAGATTGTGCGGTGCAGCATACGGGTCGACGTCCGTTTGAGCTCAAACGGACAGAACGCGCCTAGAAGGGCCACAGAGGAAGACGACGGTATGAGACCCCCGAAATCGCCCGGCAATCTGTTCGTCGCGAACGTGCCCAAGAGCTACACCGACGAGCAGCTGGCAGAGGTGTTCGACGACTACGGCATCGTGATCGCGGCGCGCATCGCCCGCGATCCGGCGACCGGCGAATCGCGCGGCTACGGGTGGATCAACCTTGCACCGCAAAGCGCCGCCGAGCAGGCGATCTCGGCGCTCGACGGCAGCGACCTCGGCGGCCGCCGCATCGAAGTCCGCCTCAACGAGACGCCGACAGCGAAGACGGTGGCCGTGCCGAAGTTCCGGCCGCCCCCGCCGCCGAAGCCCGCGCCCCGCACCTTCACGGTCGAATACCGCCGCCGGCCCCGCATCGGACCGATGACCCAGGGCTAAGGGCTCGGTCCTTACGAAAACACCGCCGCGCCGGCGTCGGCGCGGCTCACCGCCCGGCGGAACAGGCCGAACAGCTCTCGGCCGGTGCCGTATTGCGGCTCGCCGCCACCGACCGCCGGCGCGCGGGCGTCGAGGTCGGGCACCTCCACCGACAGCCGGCCCTGCGCCGCATCGAGCGCCACGATGTCGCCGTCGCGCAGCTTGGCGATCGGGCCGCCCTCGGCGGCTTCGGGCGTGACATGGATCGCGGCCGGGACCTTGCCCGAGGCGCCGGACATGCGGCCGTCGGTCACCAGCGCCACCTTGTGGCCGCGGCCCTGCAGCACGGTGAGCGCCGGGGTCAGCTTGTGCAGCTCGGGCATGCCGTTGGCCTTGGGGCCCTGGAAGCGCACCACGACGACGACGTCGCGGTCGAGCTCGCCGGCCTTGAAGGCGCGCTCCACCGCCTCCTGGCTGTCGAAGATCCGCGCCGGCGCGCGCACCGCCCAATGCTCGGGCTTGACCGCGCTGATCTTGATCACCGATCGCCCCAGCTCGCCGGCCAGCAGCTTCAGACCGCCATTGGGCGAGAACGGCCTGGCCGCCGGCCGCAGCACCGTTTCGTCGGCGCTCGCGGTGACCGCCGGCCGCCAGTCCAGGGCGCCGTCGACCAGCACGGCGTCCCGGCGGTAGCCCGCAAGCCCGGTGCCCGCGACGGTGCGCACGTCCTCGTGCAGCAGGCCGGCGTCCAGCAGCTCGCCGATCAGGAAGCCGATGCCGCCGGCTGCCGTGAAATGGTTCACGTCGGCGGAGCCGTTGGGATAGATGCGCGCCAGCAGCGGCACGACCTCGGACAGCGCCGCGAAGTCATCCCAGGTCAGGGTGATCCCGGCGGCCTGGGCCATGGCGATCAGGTGCAGGGTGTGGTTGGTCGAGCCGCCGGTCGCGTGCAGCGCCACGATGCCGTTGGCGAAGGCGCGCTCGTCCAGCACCCGGCCGACCGGCGTGAACTCGTTGCCCAAGGCCGTGATCGCCAGGGCGCGCTTGGCCGCGGCCCGGGTCATCGCCTCGCGCAGCGGCGTGCCGGGGTTGGCGAAGGTGGCCCCCGGCAGGTGCAGGCCCATCACCTCCATCAGCATCTGATTGGTGTTGGCGGTGCCGTAGAAGGTGCAGGTGCCTGGCGAATGGTAGGACTTGGCTTCGGCCTCCAGCAGCTCGGCGCGGCCGATCTTGCCCTCGGCATAGAGCTGGCGGATGCGCGCCTTTTCGTCGTTGGGAATGCCGGACGGCATCGGCCCGGCCGGGATGAACACCGCCGGCAGGTGGCCGAAGGTCAGGGCCGCGATCACCAGCCCGGGCACGATCTTGTCGCAGATCCCCAGGAACACCGCGGCGTCGAACAGGTCGTGGGACAGGCCGACGCCGGCCGCGAGCGCGATCACGTCGCGGCTGAACAGCGACAGCTCCATGCCCGGACGGCCCTGGGTGACGCCGTCGCACATGGCCGGCACGCCGCCTGCCACCTGGGCGACCGCGCCAGCCTCGCGCGCCGCCTGCTTGATCAGCGCCGGGTAGGTCTCGTAGGGCTGATGGGCCGACAGCATGTCGTTGTAGGCGGTGATGATGCCCAGATTGGGCACCACCTCGCCGCGCATGGCGGCCTTGTCCTCGGCGCCGCAGGCGGCGAAGCCGTGGGCGAGGTTGCCGCAGCCGACCCGGGCGCGCCGCGGCCCCTGGGCGGCGGCCGCATCGATGCGCGCCAGATAGGCGTCGCGGGCGGCGGCGCTGCGGCGCCGGATGGCGTCGGTGACGTCGGCCAAGCGGGCGTTGAGCTTCATAGGACCCTCATAAATGATAGCCTGTAGCGACGCGGATAAGCGAGGCGCACTTGTCGGAGGTGATGTTGCTTAATGCTGGCCGAGTACGGCAGCCATGGATCGCAAAATTTTGCGCCGATAGCATATCATTTCTCATTGCGATCATTCCGTTGCGTAGCGGCCAACGCGTCTTCGAGTTTCCCTCGCAACTGACTTACGACGAGCGCTTCCGCTTTGAAGTATGAAGGAAAATGTATATCGATCATCGGGCGCCTCTGATCCCTATTCCACTTCTGAGCCGCACCGCTGGAGTATTTTCTTTTACCCTTCTCAAATAAATCTCGATATCTGTAAGGCGATACACCAATGAATGCCTCGAATTTTACCTTTTCGGTTGCACTATCCGGATCAACTGCAATCGAATCACGGTGCAGATCCGATGCATAGCTTTTTGGATATGGCTCAAGGTAAACGACTCGGAGAATCCCTGAGGATATGATATGCTTAGCACAAAGATGACATGGGAATGTTGTGCTGTATAGAGTTCCACCTTCTATCGGAACACCCTTGCGCGCAGCATCCGTAATGGCAGACATTTCGGCATGAATAATCCGCCCAAACTCTATGATGTCCATCAGCTTTGATTCTGATATCGAAGACTCTCCCTTTTCAGCCATAAGCGCTCTAGCAATTTCATTGCCATCGATCTTCTCAAGAAGTTCGTCCGAAAGATGCTTGCCTACCTTGAGTCTGTCGAGTAAATCGACTAACAGTTCGATTTTACGAAGCTGATTCGGGTCATGACCATCTACGAAGTCTCGGCCGTCACGCTTTTCTCCCGCCCAATAGGTCCCACCCCCAGCTTTCGGAACCTCATTACAACCTAGAGATATAATTTCTCCCGATGATCGAAAAATCGCTGCGCCTACTTGGCGAGAAAGATCACTGGAGCGCAATGAAGCCGACTTGGCCATGTACATACCGTATTCGTCGTGCGTTGGCGTGACCTCGTTATTGCCAAATAGCAGCTTAATGAATCGCCGAAGCTCCTCCTCGCAGTGTGCTCTCGACGTTGCATCGATGAACACGTCTCCAAGAGGAAAGGCATCGCGGAGATTTTGGCCGTGCCTATCTGTAACTTCGCGGGCATCTTGAACAACCAGTTCATTCGCCAAATTTGCGGCTTCCGCTTCTAACAGAAGCCCTCCGCGCGATTGTCTCTCTCTTTCTTCGATTCTTCTCCGGCGAGTTTCTTGTGGAGCATACGCGGACACCACAATAAATTGTCGGCCATAAACGCCGCGGAGCAACGATATCTCTTCGGGTCTTTTTAGTTGCCTTATGATGTAAGCTCGAGCTGGCAGTGGAATTTCCGCCTCGGTGTCGGGGCCGCTCAACGCTTCGGATGGGCCTTCGCCTTCGACCAGCGAGCCCCTTTGGCGCGACCGCTCCTCCAAGCGAAATGAACGAATTGCACTGACTGCCATCGTCGCGAGCGCGTCGTCACCGAGGAGCCTTCTAACCGCGTTGGCGTAGGCGATTCGGTTGCGATAGAACTGGACGTATCGCGAATCGTCTATCGGCACATCGACGGGAACCTCCTTCATCAGTTCCGTCAACCGGAACAAGCGGGCGCTGTAGCCCATTTCCCGCAGGTTCTGATCGAGGACATCAGTGACCAGGTCAAGGTCGACACCAATCGGGGCGACGAGGCCGAAAATGAGTTCCGGCGAGGGGTCCAGCCGCAGCGCTTCCATCATCCTCGGACCTTCCTCACTCATTCACTCCAAACGCCCCCAAATTAGTTGCCAAACCCGGCGAGAGGGATTCTATTCGCAAGGTGGGACACCCCACTGGGAGGGTGGCATGTCTGCGGAAGTAAAGCTCAAGCCGGGATGGTTCATCAACGATGTGCGCCGGGCTTCAAACCGCGTCGATCAATGGTCAGCCCAATTGGCCAAGTTCGACAAGCCAACCCCGACATCCGAGGGGTCTCGAGAGTTCGTTGAAACCGAGTGGCAGTCGGAATCCGTCCGAAAAAGAGGGGAATGACCCGACGGCGACGCCCTCACGAATCGGCCGTGTTGTCCCCCAGGGCGTAACCGGCGAAGTCCACCGAACGGCCCAGGCCGTCCGGTGACACCCATGGATCAAGGTTACATCCAGTCTTCGTTCCAGGTCCGGCCGTCGCGCTCGATCATGGCGATCGCCGCGGTCGGACCCCAGGTCCCCGCCATGTAGGGACGGATCGAGCCGTCGCGACGCGACCAGGCGTCCCGGATCGGGTCGATCCAGTGCCACGCCGCCTCGACTTCGTCGCGGCGCATGAACAGGGTCGGGTTGCCGCGCACCACGTCCATCAGCAGGCGCTCATAGGCGTCGGGAAAGCCGCGTTCGAAGGCCTGGGCGAAGCTCATGTCCAGCGGCACATGCTGCAGGCGCATGCCGCCCGGCCCCGGCTCCTTGATCATCACCCACAGCTTGATGCCCTCGTTGGGCTGCAGCCGGATGACCAGCCGGTTGGCGACGATCTGGCCGGGCGCCGGGCCGAAGATCGAGTGCGGCACCGGCCGGAAGGCGATCACGATCTCGGACAGGCGCGAGGCCAGGCGCTTGCCGGTGCGCAGGTAGAAGGGCACCCGCGCCCAGCGCCAGTTCTGCACCTGGGCCCGGATCGCGACGAAGGTCTCGGTGTCGCTGGTGGGGTTGGTGATCTCGTCCAGGTAGCCCGGCACGGCCACGCCGTCGGTGGCGCCGGCGCGGTACTGGCCGCGCACGGTGTGGGTCGCGACCTCGTCCTCGCCGATCGGCGCCAACGCCTTCAGCACCTTAAGCTTCTCGTCGCGCACCGCATCGGCGGTCATCGACGACGGCGGCTCCATGGCGACCAGGCACAGGAGCTGCAGCAGATGGTTCTGCACCATGTCGCGCAGCGCGCCCGAGCGGTCGTAGTAGTCGCCGCGACCCTCGACGCCGATCGATTCGGCGACCGTGATCTGGACATGGTCGATGTGGGCCGCGTTCCACAGCGGCTCGAACAGGACGTTGGCGAAGCGCAGCGCCATCAGGTTCTGCACCGTCTCCTTGCCCAGGTAGTGGTCGATGCGGAAGATCCGCGCCTCGGAGAAGACCGCGCCGATGGCGTCGTTGATCGCGGCGGCGCTGGCCAAGTCCTTGCCCAGCGGCTTCTCGACCACGATCCGGGCCTGGTCGTTGACCAGGCCATGGGCGGCCAGCCGCTGGGCGACCACGCCGAACAGCTCGGGCGCGGTCGCCAGGTAGAAGGCGCGGATGGCGCGACCGTCGACGGCGAACAGCGCCGCCAGGTCGGACCAGCCGGCCTCGCCGCCGATGTCCACGGCAACATAGCGGATGCGCTCGATGAAGCGCTCGACCTCCGCGGGCGCCAGGTCGCCAGGCGGCAGATAGCGGTTCAGCGCCTCGCGCACCAGTTGGCGGTAGTCGCCGTCGGTCAGGGGCTTGCGCGAGACGCCAATGATGCGCGTGGGCTCGGTGAACTGGCGGTCGCGGTCGCGCAGATACATCGACGGGAACAGCTTGCGGTAGGCAAGGTCGCCAGTGCCGCCGAACACGACGAGGTCGAAGGGGGCGACGCTGATGATCCGGCTGGTCATGCACGGGGCTCCACAAGGTCGGCATGGCGGGGCAGGTCGGCGCCGCGCCGGCTGCAGGCGAGCGCGGCCGCCCGGATGGCGTAGTCGATCGCGTCGGCCATGTCATCCTTGGTCAAGCGCCCAACGGCGCCGCGCGTAAGACCGTCGCGCTCGTCCAGCCGGGCCAGCAGGGCGGCGTGGAAGGCATCGCCGGCGCCGACGGTGTCGACCACCGTCACCGGCCGGGCCGGCCGCTCGACCGCCTCGCCGCCCAGGAACCCGATCGCGCCCTGGGCGCCGCGCGTGACCACCACCAGGCGCGGCCCCAGCCGCTGCCAGGCCGCGGCGATGTCGGCCAGGGCGGCGCCGGGATAAAGCTGCTCCAGGTCCTCGGTGCTGGCCTTGGCGATGTCGACGTGGGGCAGCATCGCCTCGAAGCGCGGCCGCCACGCATCAGCGCCGCCGATCAGCGCGGCGCGGACATTGGGGTCGATCGCGATCACCCGGCGCCCGGCTTCGCGCCGCATCAGCGTCTCCAGCGTCGCCGCGGTGGGGTCGACGCCCAGGCTATAGCAGCCGAACACCAGCGCCGTGACCGCGTCGGGCAGTTCGGCCGGCAGCTCGTCGGCCGTGAGCGACCGGTCGGCAGCACCGGCGCCATGGAAGGAATAGCGCGGCTGGCCATCGGCGCCGACCGCGACCACGCTGATGGTCGTCAACAGCGGCGAGCGCACCAGCCAATCCAGGGCGACCCCGTTCTCGGCCAGGGTCCGGACCAGCGCGTCGCCGAGGCTGTCGGTCGACAGCTTCGACAGGAACCCCACCGGCCGCCCGAGCCGCGCCAGCCCGACGGCCTGGTTGAAGGGCGAGCCGCCGGTCAGCGCCTCGGCCGGCAGGCGGCCGTTCGCCAACGGCCCCAGGAACAGATCGATCAGCGCTTGGCCGCACACCAGGATCACGGGTTAGCTCCTCCGCTGCAGTGCGCCTCCTCCCGCACGGGCCCGCACGGGAGGAGGCGCTGCTGTGCTTGCGCCTGACGTCAGCGCGGCGACGACCAGCCCTTGTAGCTGCCGACATTGTCCCGAGTGACCAGGGTCGACGGCATCAGGATGGTCGAGGGGTCGGGCTTCTTGCCGTTCAGGATCTGCGTCCCGATCTCGACCGCCTTCTGGGCCATGGCATAGGGGTCCTGGCTGGCCGAGGCCTGGATCAGGGTGTCCGACTTCAGCGCCTGCTCGATGTCGGGCGCGCCGTCGACCGAGGTGATGATCATCTCCTTGCGGCCGAGCTGCTTGGCGGCAAGGTCGGCGCCGATCGCGGTCGGGTCGTTGATCGCGAACACGGCGTCGATCTTGGGGAAGCGGGTGAGCAAGCCCTGCATGACCGCCAGGCCGCCGTCGCGGCTGCCCTTGGCGTCCTGGTTGTCGGACAGGATCTTGATGCCTGGCGACTTGGCGAAGACCGCCTTGCAGCCATTGACCCGGTCGATCACCGCCGACACCTGCGGGCCGTTGATGATGACCACGTCGCCCTTGCCGTGCAGCTTGTCGGCCAGATATTGGCAGGCGATCTCGCCGGCCTGGACGTTGTTGGTGGTGACGGTGGCGTCGGCGCCCTTGGCCGAGACGTCGACCGCGACCACGACGATGCCCGCGGCCTGGGCGCGCTTGATCGCCGGCTCGATCGCCACCGGATCGGCGGCGTTGACCTGGATCATGTCGACGCCGGCGGCGATGAAATTGTCGATCTGGGTGAACTGCTTGTTGAGGTCGTAGTCGGACGCGACCGTCGTGACCTTGACGTTCGGGTTGACCGACTTCGCCTTGTTCTCGGCACCCTTGGCAATGGTGACGAAGAAGGGATTGCCCAGCGAGCCGACCGAGATGCCGATCGACTTCAGATCCTTGGCGTAGGCGCCGGTCATGCCGAGCGCGAGAACCGAACACGCCGTCAGCAGTATTTTCTTCATGGCGATTTCCTTCCTTCTATCCAGCGCTCAAGTCAGGTGCGCGCGGATCCCTTGAGGCGGTAGCGATCGAGCGCGACCGCGCCGATGATCACCAGGCCCTTGATGATGAACTGCCAGATGTCCGAGACGCCCAGCAGGATGAGGCCGTTGGACAGCACCGCGATGATCAGGGCGCCGATCAGCGTGCCCCAGATCGAGCCGATGCCGCCGACGAAGCTGGTGCCGCCCAGGATCACCGCGGCGATCGCGTCGAGCTCGTAGGACTGGCCCAGCTGCAGGCCGTTGGCGGCGTAGAGGCGGGCCGCCGACATGACGCCGCCCAGCCCCGACAGCAGCCCCGACAGGCCGTAGACGAACAGCAGCACCACCCAGACCCGGATGCCGGCCAGGCGCGCGGCGTCGGGATTGCCGCCGACGGCATAGATGCGCACGCCCAGCACGGTCCGGCGCAGCACGAACCACGACGCCACGACCACCGCGAGCGCGATCACCACCAGCCACGGGATGTGGGCGATGGTGCCGTTGCCGATGAAGGCGAAGGGCAGCTGCGGGTTGAACACGGTCGTGTCCTGGCCCATCAGGCGGGCGAGGCCGCGCACGGCGGTGAGCGCGCCCAGGGTCACGATGAAGGGCGGCAGGCGCATGAACGCGATCAGCCCGCCATTGACCAGGCCCAGGACCAGGCCGGCGCCCAGCGCCGCCGGGATGCCGAGCATGCCCCAGTCGGGGATCTTCGAGGCGATGACCGCGACCATGGCGGCGGTGGCCAGGATCGAGCCGACCGACAGGTCGATGCCGCCGGTCAGGATGACGAAGGTCATGCCGGCCGCGAGCACGATGTTGATGGCCGCCTGCTGGGCGACGATCGACAGGTTGGCCCAGCTGAGGAAGCGGTCGTTCAGCAGGCCGAAGCCCAAGCCGATGACCACGAGCACCGGCAACATGCCGGCGACCTGGAACAGCTGGCGTGCGGCGAGCCGCCGGGCGCGCAGGTCGGCGCCGGCGGCGGGCAGGGTGTCGGTCTTGGCAGTGGTCATGGGCGCCCCTACTCGGCGGCCGCCGGCGCGGCGGCGCCGGTGGCGATGGCGATGATGGCCTCCTGGGTCGGCGCAGGCCGGCCGGCGCCGCCGACCCCGCCGGCGATGGCGCCGTCGCGCATGACCAGCACGCGGTCGCAGACCCCGACGATCTCGGGCAGCTCGCTGGAAATCACCAGCACGCCGATGCCGGCCCGGGCGACCTCGTCGATCAGGCGGTAGATCTCGGACTTGGCGCCGATGTCGACGCCGCGCGTCGGCTCGTCGAGCAGCAGCACCTTGGGCTTGGTCTCGAGCAGCCGGGACAGCAGCACCTTCTGCTGGTTGCCGCCGGACAGGCTGCCGACGGCGGCGCCGTCGCCCGAGACCCGGATGCCCAGGGCGGCGATCGCGCCGGTCGCGCGCCGCTTGGCGGCGCTGCGGTTGAGCACGCCGCCGGGCCGGCTGTCCTGCGCCAGCACGCCGATATTGATGTTGTCGCGCACGGTCATGTCCAGGAACAGACCGAGATGCTTGCGGTCCTCGGTCAGGTAGACGATGCCGGCGCCGACCGCATCCAGCGGATTGGTGATGTTGAGCGGCCGCCCGGCCAGCACGACCTCGCCGCTGGTCCGGGGATCGGCGCCATAGATCAGGCGGGCGAGCTCGGTGCGGCCGGCGCCCACCAGCCCGGCCAGGCCCAGCACTTCGCCGCGGCGGATCTCGAAGCTGCAGCCGCGCACCCGGCGGCCGTCGCCCATGTCGCGTACCGCCAGGATCACCTCGGCATCGCGCGCGGCCGGGGCATGCGCCTTCTTGTAGAACGAGCCCAGGTCGCGGCCGACCATCATCTTGACCAGCCGGTCGGCCGACAGCTCGGCCCGCGTCAGGGTCCCGACATAGGCGCCGTCGCGCAGCACGCTGACCCGGTCGGCCAGCTCATAGACCTCGGCCATGCGGTGGCTGATGTAGATGATGGCCAGCCCGTCGCGGCGCAGCTGCCCGATCAGCTCGAACAGGCGCTCGGTCTCGTGCGAGGACAGGGCCGTGGTCGGCTCGTCCATCACCAGGATCCGGCTGTTGCGCGCCAGCGCCCGGGCGATCTCGACCAGCTGCTGCTCGGCCAGCGACAAGGCCGCCACCTGGACCGTCGGCCCGAAGCCGGCATCGAGCCGGTGCAGGATCTCGGCCGCGGCGGCGGCCATGGACCGGCGGTCGATCAGGCCGCGCCCGCGATGCTCGCGGCCGAGGAACATGTTCTCGGCGACCGTCAGGTTGGGCGCCAGCGACAGCTCCTGATAGATCGTCGAGATGCCCAGCGCCTGGGCATCGGCCGGGCCCGTGATGTGGGCGGGGCGCCCGTCGAACCGGATCTCGCCGCCGGGATCGGCCAGGTAGGCGCCGGACAGGATCTTCATCAGCGTCGACTTGCCGGCGCCGTTCTCGCCCATGAGGGCGTGCAGCTCGCCGGCCGCGACCGCGAACGATACGTCGGTCAGCGCCCGCACGGCGCCGAAGGTCTTCGAGATGCCCCGCATCTCCATCAGCGGCGCGGTCATGGTCCGGCCTCCGTCGCGAGTTCGGATGGGTCGGGCGCCGGCGGCAGGGCGCGGCGCATGGGATTGAAGGCTTGGTACAGCGACAGGCTGGCGGCACCCAGCGCGCCGGCATCGGGCCCGAGGCTGCCGCGCAGCAGCACCGGCGGCCGGCGGCTTTCCGAGATGATCGCCCGCGCCGCGGCGGCCAGCCGCTCGATCAGCCGGTCGAGCCACGGGCCGCCCAGATCGCCGTCGATGACCACGGCGGGAATGTCCAGCACATGGACCGCGGTCAGGATGGCCGGAGCCAGCGCCGCGACGGCGTCGGCGCACCATTCGTCGAAGCGCTCCGGCGCCGCCTCGAGCGCCCGGTCCAGACCGGCGCGGTCGTCGACGGCATGGCCGTGGTGGCGCAAATGACGGATCAGCGCGATCAGCGATGCCCGCGCCATCAGCGGCCGATAGGGGCGGGCGGTCGCCGGTGCCGAATCCAGGCTGGAGGGGCCGGTCGGAACCACGCCGAAATCGCCGGCATTGCCGGTGGCGCCGCGGCGGTATTCGCCGCCCAGCACGACGCCGCCGCCCAGCGCCGGGCCGATGAACAAGTACAGGCAATCATCAAGACCGCGCCCCTGCAGCAGCTCGCCGACCGCCGCGGCGCTGCCGTCGTTCTCGACCATGACCCGGGCGCCGGTGGCGCGCGTCAGGGCCGTATCGAGGTCGAACCCGGCCCAGGGCTGGAAGCGCTCGCTGGGCAGGCTGAGGTCGGCCAGCCAGCTACCCAGGTCGTAGGGCATCGCGACGCCGATCCCGGCCAGGCGCCCGGCGGCGGGCCCGAGCAGGGCCAAGATCGCCCCATAGCGCTGGGCGATATGGTCCACGGCCGCCACCGGATCGAGCCAGCCGTCATGCACCGATCGGTCGCGAATCTGGCCGCTGAGGTCGACCAGCACGGTTTCGGTCAGGTCGCGATCCACGCGCACGCCCATGGCGTAGGCGCCTTCGGGATCGAGTTCGAGCAGGGTGGCGGGCTGGCCCCGGCCGCCATAGCGCTTGCCGACGGGCCGGACCAGGCCGGCGGCCTCCAGCTGGCGGACGATCATCCCGGTGGCGTTCTGAGTCAGGCCGGCGAGGCGCGCAAGCTCGGCTTTGGACAGCGGGCCGCGGCGGCGCAGCGCGGCCAGCAGCACGCGCTCGTTGAACTGCCGCAGATGGACCGAGTTCGCCCCTTGGCCGGGTGACGACGGCTCGGACACCGGTCCCTCCCTGTCCGGGGGCGCTGGCGGCCCCTTATTAACTCACAGTGAATTAATAAAACGAACCTTGCCTCATGTCAAGCCGGTTCGTCGGGCCGGCCCGCCGAGTGAGTTTGACGGGGGTCACCGGACAATTCTGTCGAATGTCGGCCAAGCTTCGACCTGTTAAGGTGGGCCGGACCGATCCTGCGACGTCCGAGGACCTGCGATGACCCCAGCCCGATTGTTGCGCAGCGCCGGCCTGCTCGCCGGCGGGCTGGCGATTGCCGTGCTGGCCACGGCTGCAGCGGCCGCGGCCGATCTGGTCGTGGTCGAGACCAAGGGCACGCGCCTGCGCGCCGGCCAGGTGGTCGACGGCGCCCAGGTGCTGCATCTGGATGCCGGCCAGCAGGTGACGCTGGTCGCGGTCGACGGCCGGACCGTAAAGCTCAAGGGACCCTACCAGGCGGCGCCGATGGCGGCGGACCCGGCCGACGCGCCCGGTGTGGTCGACGCCCTGCGCAACCTGGTCCGCGAGCGGTCGGCCGGAACGGCCACCCTGGCCACCGTCCGCTCGGCCGCCGACCAGCGACCGCTGCCCGACGCCTGGCTGATCGATGTCGGCCGTCCCGGCGACCGCTGCCTGATCGAAAACCTGCCGGCGGTGTTCTGGCGCCCCGACGCCGGCCAGCCGACGCAGCTGGACGTGCGGCCGGCCGACGCCAGCTGGCAGGCCAAGGCCAACTGGCCGGCCAGCGACCGGCTGGCGATGCCGCCGAGCCTGCCGCTGCGCGATGGCGAGACCTACCAGGTGGCCGTCGGCGGCGCGGCGGTGAAGCTGACCTTCCACCTGATCCCGACCACCGCGTCGAACCCGGCGATGCAGGCGGCATGGATGCTGGAGAAGGGGTGCGAGGCCCAGGCCGCGGCGTTGCTGCGCTCGGCCCAAGTGCAGTAGGGCCAGGTCCAATAAGGCGAGGTCACGGCTTCCGGCGGAAGCGGAAGTCGCAGCAGTCGCCGCCCTGCATCAGCGTCCGGGTCCGGGTCAGCTCGAGGGCCGGGTCCATCGCTTCGAGCATGGCGGCATCGCGGCTGCAGTGGACGACCGCGCCCAGGTCGGCCAGACCCAGGTCCTGGTACAGCTCGGCATAGCGGCAGCGCTTGACCGCGAACTGCAGCTCGGTGTCGGTGCGCTGCTGGTCCTCGACGGTCATCGCCTCGCCCGACGCCCACAGCTCGGCCACGCGCTCGATCCCGTCCAGGCCGGTTCCGAAGCGGTCGGCCCAGGCCGTCCCGTCGCCGCGGGCCAGCTCTGCGATGACGGTCCGGACCACGGCGTCGGCCGCTTCGGCGCCGAATGCCTGCCGGAAGGCGCGGACCAGCGGGATCAGGACGCCGGCCTCGATGCGGCGGCGTTCCAGATGGGTGATCGCCGAATGGGTGATCGTCGGTGTCGTCATGGCGGCTCTCCGGGCTGGTTTGCGGACGGCGCGAGGATCGCCGCCGTCGATCGGGCCGGCCAGGCAGTTTTTCTGCGTGGGCGGGCACCGCCGGTTGGGTCAAGCTGCATGGGCCATGACCTACCTGTTGCCGCCGCTCAATGCCTTGCGCGCCTTCGAGGCGAGCGCACGCCACCGGAGCTTCGGCCGCGCCGCGGCCGAACTCCACGTGACGCCGGGTGCGGTCGGCCAGCAGGTGCGTGCCCTGGAGCGGCTACTCGGCGTGGCGCTGTTCGAGCGGACCGGGACCGGGCTGCAGCTCAGCGCCGCCGGTTACGAGCTGGCGCCGGCGCTGCGCCGGGCGTTCGAGCAGATCACCCAGGCGACCCAGGGCCTGCGGCCGGCCCACGCGGCGCTGGTGCGCCTGGGCGTGCGCGCCGGGCTGTCGCTGGCGCCGCGCGGGGGCCTGGCCCGGCGGCTCGAGCAGTTCCGCGAAACCGTCGGCCGGGGCCAGGGTATCGTCGTCCGGGTGTGGCAGCCGGCCGGGCTGGAGGAGCTCGCCGAGGGCAAGATCGACCTCGCCATCGACCGGCCGGAGCGCGTGCCCGGCGGCTATCGGCCCAGCCCATTGCCAGCCGGCTGGGCCGGCCGCGGCGACTGTCTGCTGGCGGCCGACGGCCGCGTCGATTGTCCGGAGATCGCGGCCCTCGCGGCATGGCTGCTAGTGCCGACCGACGCCGTGGCCGGCTGATCCCGGTCAGTCGGCGATCACCCACTTCTCGGCGCTGGCGCCGGCCAGTTCGCGCACCTTCTCGTCGTCGCGCGCCAGGTCGGCGGCGGTGCCGTCATAGACCACCTTGCCGTCGTCCAGCACATAGGCGCGGTCGGCGATCTCGACCGCGGCCCGGACGTTCTGCTCGACCAGCAGAACCGACATGCCCTCGTCGCGCATGGCCGCGATGACCCGGAACACCTCGCGCACGATCAGCGGCGCCAAGCCCTGCGACGGCTCGTCCAGCAGCAGCAGGCGCGGGTTGAGCAGCAGGGCGCGGCCGATCGCCAGCATTTCCTGCTCGCCGCCCGACAGCTGCCGGCCGCGATTGCCGCGCCGCTCCTTCAGCCGCGGGAACAGCTGGTAGACGCGCTCGATGGTCCAGGGGCCGGGCCGCTCCAGCGGCACCTTCAGGTTTTCCTCGACCGTGAGGTTCGGGAACACCCGCCGACCCTCGGGCACGAAGCCCAGGCCCAGCGCCGCCACCCGAAAGGGCGGCCAGCCGGTGACGTCCTGGCCGAACAGCGTGACGCGGCCCTGCCGCGGCGGCACCAGCCCGACCAGGCTCGCCATCGTCGTGGTCTTGCCGGCGCCGTTGCGGCCCAGGAGGGTCACGATCTCGCCCTGGCGCACGCTCAGGCCGACGCCGTGCAGGATGTGGCTCTTGCCGTAGAAGGCGTGGAGGCCCTCGACCTCGAGGACGGCGGTCATGCCGCCTTGCCCAGATATGCGGCCTGAACCTGCTCACTGGCGGCGATCTCGTCGGGCGTGCCTTCGGCCAGCATGCGCCCCTCGGCCAGCACCAGGATGCGGTCGGCCAGGTTGAACACCACGCGCATGTCGTGCTCGATCAGGACGATGGCCAGGCGCTGGTCGCGATGCAGGCGCCGGATCAGCCGGGTGATGTCGTAGGTCTCCTGGTCGCCCATGCCGGCGGTCGGTTCGTCCAGCAGCAGCAGGCGGGGCTTGAGCGCCAGCGCCATCATGATCTCGGTCGCCCGCTGGTCGCCGTGCGACA
>CAZEFK010000047.1:0-38311 GCA_964511405.1 uncultured Comamonadaceae bacterium
AGCCTCGCCGATCACACCACCCAGCCAAAGGTGGGCGCAGAACAGCGCTTACGCTTCGGCCGGCTCGACGGCGTGCCGGTCTACAGCGTCTATGCCAAGCCCATGGGGGAATGGGGCGCGGTGCTGAAGCGCGCCGAGGACCTGGTGCTGGGCGCAATCCTGCTGGCGCTGCTGTCGCCGGTGATGCTGGCCTGCGCCGTCGCCGTCCGGCTCGACAGCCGCGGCCCCATCCTGTTCCGCCAGAACCGCTACGGCTACAACAACAAACTGATCGGCGTGTACAAATTCCGCTCGATGTACCATGAGCTGCGGGACGAGAGCGCGACCAAGCTGGTGACGCAAGGCGACCCGCGGATCACGCGGGTCGGCCGAATCCTGCGACGGACCAGCCTGGACGAATTGCCGCAGCTGTTCAACGTGCTGGCGGGCCAGATGTCGCTGGTCGGGCCACGGCCGCACGCCACACAGGCCAAGGCCGCCGGCAAGCTCTATCACGAGGTCGTGCAGGAATACGCCGTCCGCCATAAGGTCAAGCCGGGGATCACCGGCTGGGCGCAGGTCAATGGCTGGCGCGGTGAAACCGATACCGAGGAGAAGATCCTGCGGCGGGTCGCGTGCGACCTCTATTACATGGAGCGGTGGTCGGTGTTCCTGGACATCGAGATCCTGTTCCGGACCGTGCTGGCGGTGCTCGGCCCGAACGCGTATTAGGGCCCGCTCACGACTTGGCGCGCGCCGACTCCAGGTCCTCGGCCAGGATCTCCAGGGACCGGCGCACCGCGTCGAGGTCCGGGCCGGCCTCGGGCGCCAGCGACGCGATCAG
The DNA here is from genome assembly GCA_964511405.1 of uncultured Comamonadaceae bacterium. GTDB lineage: Bacteria > Pseudomonadota > Alphaproteobacteria > Elsterales > Elsteraceae > CAZEFK01. The sequence goes on from CAZEFK010000047.1 coordinate 824, forward strand.
CTCGATCTGGGTCAGCAGGTTCTGCCACAACAGGGCCGTCAGCTCCTGCCGCGAGGCCTGGACGTCGGACTTGCGGCGGCCATGGCGCCGCGTCGGCCGGGCCCTGCGATGGTCGTCGAGGGCGATGATCGATCCGGATGTGTCGGTCACGGCGCGTCCCGTTTAGCAGATTAACCGCCTGAACTTTTATCAAGCTCAGAGAGTGTATGACGTCACTGCCAATATCGCAAACACTCGTTGAAGTCGGATCACAGTCTCTATCGTCACCCCCATTCAGGGGGAGGCTCGGTTGCTCAAAATCTAGGCGTTGCCAGCGACAAGCGATTGCGTTAAACAGCTATTAACGGCGCAACGCTTGACGACACGCTGGCCCGCTGCGGACAATTGCAACGCAAGTCTTTCCGGTCATTGTCGGTATCGTCTGCCGACCCTGTGGAATGTCGCGATGATCAAGCAAGCCAATTCGACGCGGCCGGCGGCACCGGCCGGCAGCGCCGACCCGATCGCCGAATTGCGCGGTCTGGTGGCTGCCCTGACGCTCGAGGTCGGCCACCTGACTGCCGAGATTGCCGAGCAACGGGCGCAGCTTGCCGAGTTCGGCCGGCGATCGAACGAAGACCATTTCCTGCCGGTGCTGAACCGGCGCGGCTTCGAAGGCGAGGCCGAGCGGTTGTGCCGCCTGGCGCGGCGGCATGCGATCCCGCTCGCCTTCGTCGCCGTCGATATCGAGCGGTTCCGCGACGTCAACGACTGGTTCGGCTATCGCGCCGGCAATCTGGTGCTGGCCAGCGTCGCCCAGGGGTTGCGCGACCAGGTGCGGACCAGCGACGCCGTCGGCCGGCTGGGCGCCGATCAATTCGGCGCGCTGCTCGTCCATTCCAGCATCGATGCCGCCCATGAGAAGGCCACGGCCCTGACTGCCCAATTCGCCGGCGCGCCGGTGCGCTATCTCGACAAGCAGATCGCGGTCGCGGTCGCGGCCGGAGTCGTCGCCGTCGACCCCGACCAGCCGGTCTCCGAGTTGTTCGACGCCGGGCTGCGCGTCGCCCGCGACGCGATCACACGATCCCGCCCCCCCGCGCCGTGACCGCGGGCCGCTCGTTGGCCTTGCGCTGCCGGTATTCCGAGGCCCGGTAGACCGCGAACGGGTCGATGGCGCCGCCCGACCGCCAGCGCGCCATGGCCAGGATCGGCCCGACGTCGGTGGTGAAGGCGCGCTTGAGGTGCTGGTTGGCGCCGAGCGCGTCGTTGGCATCCTGGGCCGCCGCCAGGGCCGCGCGGTCGACCAGCAGCGCTTGGGCGAAGGCGCGGGCGACTTCGATGGCGCTGGCGATCAGGCTCTCGATCGGGTCGGTCACGTTGTGCGACTGGTCCAGCATGTGCGCCGGCCGGAACCGCGGGTCGGCGCGGCGCTCGGCGTCGACCAGCTCGTTGAACACCAGGAACAGCCGGAACGGGTCGACGGCGCCGGCATCGAGATCGTCGTCGCCATATTTGGAGTCGTTGAAGTGGAAGCCGCCCAGGCGCCCGACATGGACCAGCCGCGCCACAATCATTTCGATGTTGACGTTGGGCGCATGGTGGCCGAGGTCGACCAGGCAGAACGCCCGCTCGCCCAGCGCCTGGGCCGCCATCAGCGACGAGCCCCAGTCCTGGATCACGGTGGCGTAGAAGGCCGGCTCGTACATCTTGTGCTCGATCAGCAGCCGCCAGTCCGGGGGCAGCGCGGCATAGACCGCGGCGGCCGACTCCAGATAGCGCTCGAACGCCCGGGCCAAATTGTGCTGCCCGGGGAAGTTGGCGCCGTCGCCGATCCATAGGGTGAGCGCGGTCGAGCCCAGGGCCTGGCCGATGCGGATGCAGTCGACATTGTGCGCCACCGCTTGGGCGCGGACATCCGGGTCGGCGTGGGTCAGGCTGCCGAACTTGTAGGACAGCGATTGGCCGAACTGATCCTGGAAGGTGTTGGAGTTGACCGCGTCGAAGCCCAGGCCCAGCCGCCGGCCATAGTCGCTGAGCGCGGCGACGTCGTCGACCCGGTCCCACGGGAAGTGCAGCGACACCCGCGGGGTGGCGCGGCCCAGCTGCTGCACCACCGCGCAGTCGTCCAGTTTGTCGAAGACGTGGCGCGGCTCGCCCGGCCCCGGGAAGCGCGCGAACCGGGTGCCGCCGGTGCCGACACCCCAGGACGGGATCGCCACGCCGAAGTCGGCGACCCGCTGCAGCACGGCCTCGATGTCGATGCCGCGCCGACCGAGGCTGCGGCCCAGGGCCTCGAACTCGTCCTCCAGCGCCGGCGCCAGGCGGCGGTTGTGCTCGGCGACCAGGGCCTCGTCGATGGGCAGCACCGTCATGGCATCCCTCCTCACCGGGTGAAGGCCGGCGCATGGCCGGCATCGACGTTCAGCACGTTGCCCGTCGACTTGGCCGAGCGCTCGGAGGCGAAGAAATGCACCGCCTCGGCGATGTCCTCGGGATAGACGCTGCGCCTGAGCAGGCTACGCTGGCGGTAGACCTCGTCCAGCGCATCGGGGGCGGTGTTGTAGGCCTGGGCGCGCTGGTCGCGCCATTCGCCCTGCCAGATGCGCGAATCGCGCAGCACGGCGTCGGGATTGACGACATTGACCCGGATCCCGTGCGGCGCGCCCTCCAGGGCGACGCAGCGTGCCAGCTGGATCTCGGCGGCCTTGGCGGTGCAGTAGGCCGAGGCGTTGGGCGAGGCGACCAGGGCATTCTTGCTGGCCACGAACACGATGGCGCCGCCGCGGCCGGTGGCGCGCAGCTGCCGGAAGCCCTCGCGCGCGACCAGGAAATAGCCGGTCGCCAGCACGTCCATGTTGCGCGTCCACAGATCGAGGCTGGTGTCCTCCAGCGGCGCCGCCGAGGCGATGCCGGCGTTCGAGACCACGATGTCGACGCCGCCGAAGGCCAGCGCCGCTTCGCTGAACGCCCGCGCCACCGCGGCCTCGTCGGTCACGTCGCAGACCACGCCCGCGACGCGGTCGCGGCCGACCGCCTGCGCCAGCCGGGCCTGGGCGGCCGCGAGCTGGCCGGCATCGATGTCGGCCAGCACGATGCAGGCGCCGTCCTCGGCCAGCCGCCGGGCCACCGCCCCGCCGATGCCGCCAGCGCCGCCGGTGACCAGCGCCACCCGCCCGGCCAGGGCCTTGGGCTTGGGCAGGCGCTGCAGCTTGGCTTCCTCGAGCAGCCAGTACTCGATGTCGAACGCCTCCTGCTCGGGCAGGCCGCGATAGCGCGACACCGCCTCGGCGCCGCGCATCACGTTGATGGCGTTGACATAGTACTCGCCGGCGATGCGCGCGGTGGACTTGTCGGCGGCGAAGGTGACCATCCCGACCCCGGGCACCAGGATCACGACCGGGTTGGGGTCGCGCAGACCGGGCGAGTCCGGGCGCCGGCAGCGCGCGTAATAGGCGGCGTATTCCGCGCGATAGGCGGCGATCGCCGGCTCCAGCCGCGGCACCACCGCTTCGACCGGCTCGCGCTCGGGAGCGAACGGCAGCACCAGCGGCCGGATCTTGGTGCGCAGGAAATGGTCGGGGCAGGACGTGCCGAGGGCGGCCAGGCGCGCGAGGTCGGCGCTGCCGACGAACTCGAGCACCGCGGCGCTGTCGTCGAAATGGCCGACCTGCCAGCGCGCGTCGGAGACCAGCCCGCGCAGCCGCGGCATCAGGGCCGACGCGGCGGCGCGGCGCGCGTCGGGCGCGGCCGCCGGCACCGTCATGCCGCCGAACACCGTGGCGCTCGCCGACCGCGCGTCCAGCCAGGCATGGGCGCGGTTGATGACGTCGAGGGTGGTCTCGTAGCAGCCCTGCTGGGTCTCGCCCCAGGTCAACAGACCATGGGCCTCCAGCATCACGCCCCGGGCCTGGGGATGCTCGGCGGCGAAGCGGCGGAGCCACACCCCCAGCTCGAATCCCGGGCGGCGCCACGGCAGCCAGCCGATCTCGCCGCCCCAGACCGCCTCGGTCAGGCTGCGGCTGTCGGCCGACGCCGCAATCGCGATCACTGCGTCGGGGTGGGTGTGGTCGACATGCGGACGGTCGACCAGGGCATGCAGCGGCGTGTCGATGCTGGGCGGCCGGCCGTTCAGGCCGAAGGCGCACAGGGGGTAGAGCGGCACCATCTCGTCCTCGGCCGCGGGCCCGCGATAGCGCCCGAGCAGCCCGACGACCTTGTCCTGGTACAGCGTGGCGAAGCCATCCAAGCCCATGGAGCCGAGGTCGCCGCCCGAGCCCTTGACCCACAGCACCGTGACCGTCTCACCGGTCAGGGGATCGACGCCGGCCAGCTTCGATGAGGTGTTGCCGCCGCCATAATTGGTGATGCGCCGGTCGGCGCCCAGCAGGTTGGAGCGATAGAGCAGCAGGCGCTCGGGATCGAGGCCGGCCGCGACGGCGGCATCCCAGCGGCTTTCCACGACGGTCTGGCGGCTCGCGACGAGCGACATGCGGTTCCTCCCCAAGACGCCGCATTCAAGCACGGCACCCGCTCATCAGCAACCAGAAGCAATCAAATTCGATCATGACCGCGCAGGCGCGCTTGACAGCAGCCGCGGCCTTCCGGCCCACTGAGGCATGCTCGAACGCGAACGCCACCGCCTGATCCTGAAGCTGATCACCGAGCGCGCCGTGGTCAGCGTGCCCGACCTGGTCGACCTGATGGGCGCGTCCGAAGCGACCATCCGGCGCGACATCAATGCGCTGGCCGAGCGCGGCGAGCTGCGCCGGGTGCGCGGCGGTGCCGAGGCCCTGCATCCGCGGCACGAGGCGCACCTGGCCGGCGTCCCCTTCTCGCTCAACCAGTCGGTCGCGGTCGCCGAGAAACGGGCGGTCGCCCGCGCCGCGGCGGCCATGATCGCGCCCGGTGACAGCCTGATCGTGACAGGCGGCACCACCACCTGGCGGCTGGTCGAGTTCCTGCGCGACGCCGACTGCGACATCCTCACCAACTCGTTCCCGATCGCGGCCGAGCTCCTGGCCCATTCGCGCTGCCGCATCACCCTGCCCGGCGGCACCATCTATCGCGAGCAAAGCCTGATCCTGAGCTCGGCGGAATCAGACGCGGTCGAGCAGTTCGCGGCCACCACCCTGTTCACCGGCGCCTATGCCGTCGGCCGGCTGGGCTTCATGGAGACCGACCCGCTGGTCGCCCAGGCGACGCGACGCCTGCTGCGCCGCGTCGAGCGCCTGGTGGTCATGGTCGACAGCCGCAAGCTCCGGCGCCGGTCGTCGATGGTGGTGGCGCCGCTCGCCCGGGTCGACGTGCTGATCACCGACGACGGCGCCGGCGAAGCCGAGCTGGCATCGCTGCGCGACGCCGGCGTCCAGGTGGTCACCGCTACAGTGCTGCCCGAGGACCGGGCGGCCGAGGCCGCGGCGTGACCCGTCTCGCCGTCGTCGACGTCGGCAAGACCAACGCCAAGCTGCTGCTGGCCGAGACCGCGACCGGCCAGGTTCTGTGGTCAGACAGCCGGCCGGTGAGCGGCGGCACGGCGCCGTACCGCTGGATCGACGTCGACGCGATCGAGGCCTTCCTGGTCGATGCGCTGGCGCGGCTGCCGGACAAGGCCGCGGTCGCCGCCATCGTGCCGGTCGCCCACGGCGCCTGCGCCGCCCTGGTTGCCGGCGACGGCCTGGCCCTGCCGGTGCTGGACTACGAGGATCCCGAGATCGCCGCCCAGTGCGGCGCCTATGACGCCGAGCGCGACCGCTTCGACGCGACCTTCTCGCCGGCGCTGCCGCTCGGCCTCAATCTCGGCCGCCAGCTGGCCTTCCTGGAGCGCCGGGCCCCGGACCGCTTCGCCGAGGTCGACCGCATCCTGCCCTATCCGCAGTACTGGGCCTGGCGCCTGTCGGGGATCGCCGCCTGCGAGGCGACGTCGCTCGGCTGCCACACCGACCTGTGGCGGCCGCTCGCCAGCGACTGGTCGGCCCTGGCGCGGCGCCGCGGCTGGCGGGTCCGGTTCCCGCCGTTCAAGGCCGCCGGCGACCGGCTCGGCCCGATCCGCCCGGCGGTGGCCGCCGCGACCGGCCTCGCCCCCGATACGGCGGTGCTGTGCGGCATCCACGATTCCAACGCGTCGTTGCTGCGCCATGTGGCGGGGCTCGCCGCGCCGGCTGCGGTGGTATCCACCGGCACCTGGACCGTGGTCATGGCCCATGGCGGCGCCCTCGACCGGCTGGACGAGCGCGCCGACATGCTGGCCAATGTCGGCGTCCATGGCCGCGCGATCCCGACCGCGCGCTTCATGGGCGGCCGCGAATACGAGGCGATCGCCGGCGCCGACGGCCCGGCGCCCGGCATCGACGATGTGATGGCCGTGCTGGCCGCCGGGGCCATCGCCCTGCCCTGCTTCGCCGCCGCCGGCGGCCCGTTCGCCGGGCTGGCCGGGCGGCTGGTCGGTGCCGAGGGGCTGACGCCGGGCGGCCGCGCCGCATTGGCCACGCTCTATGTCGCGTTGATGACCGACCACCTGCTCGACCGCCTGCGCGCCGCCGGGCCGATCGTGGTCGAGGGGCCGCTGGCGACCCGCAATCCGCTGTTCGCCGCGCTGCTCGCGGCGCTCCGGGCGCCGCAGCCGGTTGCCCGGTCGCTCGACGGCGCCGGCACCGTCGGCGGCGCCTGCGTGCTCGCCGGCGGCCGCGCCCCGCCGCCGGAGCCCTGTGCGCCTGTCCCGGTCGCCGGGCTGGACGCCTATCGCCGGCGGTGGGTGGCGGCGCTGCCGAGCTAGCCTCGGGTGCCCGTCACGCCATATGGAACACCGTGCGCAGCGGCCGCGTGACCGGCCGCTGGTCGGGCTCGGTGACCATGATGTCGGCCATATAGGCCCACCAGCGCTGCATCACTGGATGGTCGGGCAGCGCCGCCATGCCGTGGTCGCGCCGCCGCCACAGCACCGCGAACAGGGTGTCGGTCGCTTCGTCCAGATGGATCGAGTAGTCCGAGATCCCGGCTTCCTTCAGCAGCTCGACCAGCTCGGGCCAGATCTCGGCGTGGCGGCGCGCATACTCGTCGGCCATGCCGGGATTGAGGGCCATGGCGAAGGCGATCTTCTCGGTGTCAGGCATGGATTCTCCGGCGCCGCGCCAGGCGGCGGATGACGGTCGGCAGCGCGATCACGGCGATCAGCAGCAGTCCGACGAAGATCGACAGCACGATGCCGGGGACGTTCAGCAGCCCCAGCCCGAAGGTCGCCAGGCCCAGCACCACCGCCGCGATCACCACGCCCGGGATGGTGCCGGAGCCGCCCAGGATGTTGACGCCGCCCAGCACCACCATGGTCACGGCCTCGAGCTCCCAGCCCTGGGCGATCGACGGCCGGGTCGAGCCCAGCCGCGAGGTCAGCAGCACCGCCGCCAGACCGCTGGCGAGCCCGGTGGCCAGGAACAGCAAGACCTTGACGCGCTCGACCGCGATCCCGGAGAAGCGCGCGGCCATGGCATTGAGGCCGATCGCGGTCACCGCGCGCCCGAACACCGTGGCGTGCAGCACTGTTGCGGCCAGCACCGCCAGCACCAGGAACAGCGCCGCCTCGACCGGCAGCGGCCCCCAGGCATAGCCCTGGCCGAACACCGCGAAGCCGGCGGGATAGTCCTTGTAGACGCCGTCGCCCAGGACGACGTAGGCGAGGCCGCGGAACAGGCTCATGCTGCCGATGGTCACCATGATCGACGGCAGCCCGAGGCGGGTGACCAGGAGCCCGTTGACCGCGCCGCAAACCAGGCCCACCGCGAGGCCGACGGCCACCAGCGCCGCCGTGCCGGCGCCGGCCGCGGCCGCCGCCCCCATGGCGGTGGAGGCCAGGGCCAGGACGGCGGCCACCGACAGGTCGATCTCGCCGGCGATCACCAGCGGCGCCATCGCCAGCGCGATGATCGCCTTCTCGGTGACGTTGAAGCTGGCGTCGGACAGGCTCCAGGGGTCCAGGAAGTAGGGCGACGCCCAGGCGTTGGCGGCGAAGATCGCCACCGCCACCAGCAGCAGCCGGCACTCCCAGCTCCGCAGGGCGCGTCCCAGCGGCCGGTCCAGGCGGTCGGGGATATCGAGCGCGGCGGTCATGGCGCGGCCCGCAGGATTCGCCGGCCGCGGGTCCGCTCGGCGCGGGCGTTGATCGCCACCGCCGCCAGGATCACCGTGCCCGAGATCGCCATCTGCCAGAACGGCGAGACCTTGGCCACCGGCAGCGCATTCTTGATCAGGCCCAGGAACAGGGCGCCCAGCACGACGCCGCCGACCGAGCCGACGCCGCCGGCGATCGACACGCCGCCGATGACGCAGGCGGCGATCACGTCGAGCTCGAAGCCGGCCGCGATGTCGACATAGGCAACGGCATAGCGCGAGACCCACAGATAACCGCTGAGGCCGGCGAGCAGGCCCGACAGGCAGAACGCCAGGAACTGCGTGCGCCCGATGTCGACGCCGGCATAGACCGCCGCCGTGGGATTGCCGCCGACGGCATAGAAGGCGCGGCCGGTGCCGGTGCGCCCGAACAGCAGGACCGCGGCCAGGACCGCCGCCACCGCGCTCCAGGCCAGGAGCGGCAGCCCGGCCACGACCAGGCGCGGCACCGCCAGGAATGCCGGCGCCATCTGGTGGGCATTGACCCACTGCCCGCCCGACAGCACGAAGGCGAGGCCGCGATAGATCGTGAGCGTGCCGAGCGTGACCACGATCGGCGGCATCGCCAGCCGCCACACCAGCAGGCCGTTGGCGGCGCCGAGCCCCAGGCCCATCAGCGCCGCGGCCGCCGCCAGCAGCGGCACCGGCAGGTCGGGCCGGGCGGCGTCGGCCAGCGCCACCGCCATCCCGGTCAGCGCCAGGTTGGCGGCCACCGACAGGTCGACCGCGCGGGTCAGGATCACCGCCATCTGGCCCAGCGCCAGGATGATCAGGATGCTGGTGTCGGTGAACACCGCGGCCAGGTTGCCGGGGCTGGCGAAGCCCGGGAAGCGCAGCGCCACGGCCGCCAGCAGGGCGGCGCCGGCGGCCGCCAGCAGCGCCTCGCGCCGCGCGAGCAGGCCGGTCATGCGCCGGCCTCGGCATTGCCGGTCGCCGCGCGCACCAACGCCTCGGCCGACAGGCCGTCGCGCGCGAACAGCCCGGCCATCCGGCCCTCGCGCATCACCAGCACGCGGTCGGCGAGGCCCAGGATCTCGGGCAGCTCCGACGACACCATGACGATGCCCAGACCCTCGGCCGCCAGCTCGCCGACGAAGGCGTGGACAGCGGCCTTCGCGGCGATGTCGATGCCCTTGGTCGGCTCGTCCAGGATCAGCACCTTGGGCCGGGCGGCCAACCACTTGCCGATCACCACCTTCTGCTGGTTGCCGCCCGACAGCGTGCCCACCGGCTGCGCCAGCGCCGACGCGCGCAGGTCGAGCCGGCGGGCGTAGTCGCGGGCCAGCGCGAACTCCGCAGCCGTGCGCAGGAAGCCGTGGCGGGCGGTGCGCCGGAGCGACGGCAGCCCGATATTGGCGGCGATCGACAGCGGCAGGATCGCGCCGTGGCGGCCCCGGTCCTCCGGCACATAGGCGATGCCGGCGCGGATCGCATCGGCCGACGACCGGAGGGTCACGGCACGGCCGTCCAGGACGATCCGGCCCGCACAGGGCCGGGTGGCGCCGAACAGCGCCTGCATCAGCTCGGTGCGGCCGGCGCCGACCAGTCCGTAGACGCCCAGGATCTCGCCGCGGCGCAGGGTGAAGGCGATGTCGGCGAACTCGGTGGGATGGCAGAGCCCGTCCACCTCCAGGACCGGGCCGCCCAGCGCCACCGCCCGCTTCGGAAAGGCCTGGTCGACGCTGCGGCCGACCATCAGCCGGACCAGCTCGCCCTGGCTGACGTCGGCCAGGCGCCCGGCGCCGACCGCCCGGCCGTCGCGGAACACGGCGTAGCGGTCGGCGATGCGGTAGACCTCGTCGAACTTGTGGCTGATGAACAGCACCGCGCGGCCCGCCGCCTTCAGCCGCTCGACGATCCGGACCAGGTCCTCGACCTCCTTGTGCGACAGCGCGGCCGTCGGCTCGTCCATGATCACGATGCGCGCCGCGACCGACAGCGCGCGGGCGATGGCGACCAGGTGGCGCTGCGCGATCGACAGGTCCTTCAAGCGCGCCGCCGGATCGAACGGGGCCTCGAGCCCGTCCAGGAGCCGGCGCGCCTCGGCCCGCATCCGCCGCCAGTCGACCAGGCCGAGGCGGGTGCGCGGGGCGTGGCCCAGGAAGATGTTCTCGGCGACCGTCAGCTCGTCGAACAGCACGGTTTCCTGGTGGATCGCGGTCACGCCGGCGCGCTGTGCCGCCTGGGCGGTGGGCAGGCGGCAGGCCTTGCCGTCGATCCGGATCTCGCCGGCGTCGGGTTGGTGGATCCCGGTCAGGATCTTGACCAGCGTCGACTTGCCGGCGCCGTTCTCGCCGATCAGCGCAGTCACGCTGCCGGCCTCCAGGCGCAACGACACCGCCGACAGCGCCGCGACACCCGGGAACGACTTCGAGATCCCGGTGAGCTCCAGCAGCGGCGGGGCGGCAGACGCCGCCCGCGCCGGCGGATCGGGCAGGGCGAGGGTCATGCCCCGCTCAGAAGATCTTGGCGAAGGACTCCACGTTGGACGCGTCGTAGACGAACGGATCGGCCATGGCGCCCTCGCGGTTGGCGTCCAGCTTGACCTTGCCCATGCGGCCCATGGGGATCTCGGCGCCGGGTTCGGCCTTGGCCTTCCCCTTGACCAGTTCGTAGGCGATCATGGTGGCGGAGTAGCCGAGGTCGATCGGGTTCCAGATCGCGAAGGACTTGGACGCCCCCGACTTGACGTGGCCGGCCATCTCGGAGGGCAGGCCCAGGCCGGTCACGTAGACCTTGCCGATCTTGCCGGCGTCGGCGACCGCCTGCGAGGCGGCGACGATGCCGACCGAGGTCGGCGCGATGATCACCTTGACCTCGGGATGGCTCTGCAGCAGCCCCTGGGTCTCGCGGTAGCTCTTGTCGGCCAGGTCGTCGCCATAGACCGTGGTCACGAGGTTCAGGCCCGGATAGCCGGGCAGCGCCTTCTTCATCTCGGCGATCCAGGTGTTCTGGTTGGTCGCCGTGGCCGTGGCCGACAGGATCGCGGCGTCGCCCTTGCCGTCCGGCAGCGCGCTCGCCGCCAGCTTCAGGCACATGTTGCCGATCAGCGCGTTCGACGACGGGTTGAGGTGCATGAGCCGGCCCTCCGGCGCGACCCCGGAATCCCACGAGATCACCTTGATTCCGCGCGCCATCGCCTTCTTCAGCGCCGGCACCAGCGCGTCCTTGTCGTTGGCCGAGATCGCGATGGCGTCGACATGTTGGGCGATCAGGGCGTCGACCACCTCGATCTGGCCTTCGGCGGTGGTGTTGGTCGGGCCGGTATAGATGATCTGGACGCCGCCCAGCTCCTTGGCCGCTTCCTCCGCCCCCTTGTGCGCGGCGTCGAAGAAGCCGATGCCCAGCGCCTTGACCACCAGAGCGATCTTGACGTCGGCGGCGTGGGCGGTGCCCGCGGCCAGCGTGGCCGCCAAGGCCGTGGCCAGAGCGAGTCGGCGAGACATCAGCATGGGATCCTCCCCTAGGGTTCGCGACGCTTCTTGTCGGGCATGGCCGCCCGTCGTCTGCATCCACGATAAGCCCACAGAGGGCGGGTTCGTCAATCGCAACCGATCGAGAACGCGCAGATCTGCGCAACGGGCGACCCGAAATGATCGAACTTGATCGGTGCCGCGGCAACGGCCCTAAAATCTACCTTGTCGGCGCCAACATCGGCGGCGCCATCCCGGCCAACTGCGACCGCCACCTGCGCCAGCGGAGTCATTCTGTCTCGATGGCTTTCGATCCAAGGCTCTCATTGTTCGTATCTGATGCTGAGCCTCGTCGCCCGGAACCCGGCTTTGGAAACAGAGCGCCAAAGACCGCAAACATGATAGCCCCTACTTGTATGGTAGTGGCTCCTATAAGCGCCATGATTACCTGATGGTCGATCAACCGAATAGAATTCAATTCGGCCGGACTTTTCCCAGAAGCCGAGCATCTGTCGACGACAACCCAGTCAACGTAGAGAAGAATTCCAATAACTATAGCGACAAACGCGTTCGCTGCTATAAATAGCCAGATCAATCTCTTGGCCAATTTCGCCCGTAGCTCAAACTCTCCATAAGCGATTCTGTCACGAACACCTTTGAATACGACTTCCTCGGCAACAATGGAAATATTTTCTTCGGAGATCGGCATTTTTAAGGCACCTCAGCTATTGGAGCGGAAGTTCCGAGGCTCCCGCTCCAACAAAGGCAGTCACGCCTTAAGCATTATTTTCTTTTGCTGCTTATTTCGATCGACAATGGTTAGTGTATCGTCCTCGTCGGCATTCCTGGCGGCGATCCTAGCCAATGCAAGGGCGCGGCGGATAACTGCGGCGTTCGTCTTGACCCCGAACTCCTCTTTCAGCTCTTCCAGCGCCTCGGCCGTTGCATCGTCAATGACGAAGGTGGTCTGAGGCATCGAGCGGCACTCCTCCATACAAGGGGCTATCCCTTGCGAGACATATGGTTCGCTCCCACGACGGGCCAAGCCCTGCGTCATTTTTTATGTGCTTATGAGGCTCGATGTCGAGTGGAATTATATAATTCCGTTGGCCGTAGCCTATAGAATGGCCATGAAAGGGCCTCTAATCAGCGTCGATGCCGGGAGATCCCGCCCTACGGCGCCAGCGCCGCCTCGGCGCAGCCGCCGGCGTCGACCGCGCCCTGCCAGCGTGGGAACTCCACCCAGAACTGGCTGCCGGCGTCGGGCTGGCTGATGAAGCCCATGGCGCCCTTCATGGCCTCGACGAAGTTCTTGACCAGCACCAGGCCGATGCCGGTGCCTTCGACGCCGGTCGCCTCGGCGCCCAGACGCTCGAACGGCACGAACAGCCGGTCCTGCTTGTCCTCGGCGATGCCGACGCCGGTGTCGGCGACCACGAACCTGATGCGGTCGCCGATCGCTTCAGCCGTCAGCGTGACCAGGCCGCCGGGATGATTGTACTTGATGCCGTTGGACACCAGGTTGACCAGGATCTGGATCAGCCGGCGCTGGTCGGCGCACAGGGCCGGGCTGGCCCGGCCGGACACCGCCAGCCGGATGCCGGCACGCTCGGCCAGCGGCCGGGTCAGCCGCTCGGTCTGGTCGAGCACGTCGGCGACCGCCACCACGCCGAATGCCAGATGGCCGCCGCCCGACTCCACCGACGCCAGATCCAGGATGTCGTCGACCAGCTGCTGCAGATGGCGGCCGGCGGCGGCGATGTCGTGGCAATAGCTCTGCTCGCGCGCCGACAGCCGGCCCCCGCGGTTGATCGCCAGCAGGTCGGCGAAGCCGATGATGGCGTTGAGCGGGGTGCGCAGTTCGTGGCTCATGTTGGCCAGGAACTGCGATTTGGCACGGTTGGCGGTGTCGGCGCGGGCCTTGCTGTCGCGCGCGGCGGTCTCGGCCCGGACCCGCGCCGTCACGTCGTGGGCCACGGTCAGCACGCCGTCGACGCGGCCGGTCGCGTCGAGCTCGGGCACCGCCCGGACCGAGAACCAGCGCCGGCCGCGGACGGTCTCGACGCTCAGTTCGGTCTCGGCGGGCCGGCCGGTCGCGATCACGGTCTCGAGCCACCGCTGATAGGCGGTCGCAACAGGCAGCTGGAGGGCCGGACGCTCGGTCGGCGTCGCGCCCAGATAGAGCTCGGGCGGCCCGATCATGCCGCCATAGGCCGGGTTGGCGTACACCCGGCGGCAGGCCCGGTCGAAGCGCACCACGATGTCGGGCGAATGCTCGACCATGGACCGGAAGGTCTGCTCGCTCCAGCGCGTCTCGCTGAGGGTCGCCGCCGCCTCGGCCGGCGTGCGGCGGCGCGCGATCGCCAGCGGCTCGGGACGGGACCGGCGCAGCAGCCGGCCCGATGGTCGTCGTGCCATGGTCGCCCGTGACTGTTCTGTGGATCGGCAAGCCGACCGCAATATCGGCCACGGCCGGCCGGCGCAATCGGCGAAGCGAATCGCACTATCGGAAATGCGAACCATCCTCAGCTGTCTCCTGGCGCCCGTGTGGCGTGCCATCGACAATGGCGGCCGATTTGCTACGGTCGATCATGGCCTCCGATGACCGGCACAGCTTCCTGACCCTCAGCCCCGACGACGACCTGGAGGTGCTGCGGGCCCTGTCCTCGCCCGTGCGGATCCGGATCCTCAGGCTCCTGCGCCGCACCGGGCCGCTCAACGTCAACCAGATCGCGGGCGCGCTGCGGCTGCCGCAGTCGACCGTCGCGACCAATGTCCAGGTGCTGGAGGAGGCCGAGCTCATCGAGTCCGAGACCAGCAAGGCGGCCAAGGGCCAGCAGAAGATCTGCCGCGCCCGCTTCGACGAGATCGTGATCCGGCTGGACGACGCCGAAGCCCAGGAACGCGACCACCGGATCGAGGTGGCCATGCCGCTCGGCCTCTACACCAGCCACCATGTCGCGGCCCCCTGCGGCCTGTGCTCGACCGACGGCGTGATCGGCCTGCTTGATGTCCCCGAATACTTCCTGGATCCCGCGCGCATGAAGGCGGCTCTGCTGTGGTTCGGCCGCGGCTTCGTCGAATACAAGTTCCCGAACAATGCGCGCATCGCCGGCGCCGAAATCGAGGCGGTCGAGTTCAGCATGGAGATCTCGTCGGAGGTGCCGGGCACCAATGCCGACTGGCCGTCCGACATCAGCCTATGGGTCAACGACGTGCGGGTCGGGACCTGGACGTCGCCCGGCGACTTCGGCGACCGGCGCGGGTTGTACACGCCGCGCTGGTGGAAGCTGGAAGGCTCGCAATATGGCCGGCTGGTCACCTGGCGCGTCGACGCGGCCGGCTGCAGCGTCGACGGCACGGCGGTCTCGGCCGTGACGCTGGCCGAGCTCGACCTCGCCCGCCACCACTCGATCCGCCTGAAGGTCGGCATCGACGACGACGCCCGGCGGCCGGGCGGGCTCAACATCTTCGGCCGCGGCTTCGGCAATCACGACCAGGACATCGTGATGCGTCTGCATCTGCGGCCCGTTTAAACCCGATATGCTGATATATATCAGCTCCTGTTGACCTGGTCGCCGGCGCCGGCTACCCTGGACATCTCAAAACTTGCGCCAAGAACGCAAGTCCACGACAGACTAGGGAGGTCGGGATGCGCGTCCTGAAGGGACTGGCGCTTGCCGCTGCGGTCTGCGCCTTGAATTCAGTTGCCTATGCGCAAGGCACCATTTCGGACCTGCCGCGCAAAGAGACGCTGATCGTCGAGAACCCGGAAGGCACGATCAAGAACGCCGGCTGGTTCAATTACTGGGCGATCAATGCCGGCGGCCAGTCGACCGGCCTGCAGCAACTGGCCATGGACACCTTCTGGTACATCGATCCCGATCACGGCATCGATGGCGTCTGGGAGAACGCGCTGGCCGCCGACAAGCCCCAGTATAACGCCGACTTCACCGAGATGACGGTGAAGCTGCGCCCCGGCATCTACTGGAGCGACGGCGTCGAGTTCACGGCCGACGACGTGCTGTACACCATCGAGACCCACATGAAGACCAACGGCCTGCGCTGGAGCGCGCCGGTCCAGGTCAACGTCGCAGCGGTGTCGGCGCCCGATGCGCGCACGGTGGTGTTCAAGCTGAAGAAGCCGAACTCGCGCTTTCACGCGCTGTTCACGGTGCGCTGGAACGCCATGTGGATGATGCCCAAGCACATCTTCGAGAAGGCCGGCGATCCCCTGAAGTTCGCCTTCAATCCGCCGGTGTCGCTGGGCCCCTACGTGCTGCACAGCTTCGACCCCAACGGCAAATGGTTCATCTGGCGGGTGCGCGACGACTGGCAGCGCACCACGGTCGCGCGCTTCGGCACGCCCGGCCCGCACTATGTCGCCTATATCGATCCCGGGCCGCCGGACAAGCGGGTGATCGCCCAGCTGAACCATCAGCTCGACATCATCCACGACACGTCGCCCGAGGGCATGTTCACCCTGGCCAAGCAGGCGCCTGAGTCGCGCGGCTGGTTCAAGAGCTTCCCCTACGCCCACCCCGACCCGACCCTGCCGGCGGTGATCTTCAACGACCAGCTGCCGCAGTTCCAGAACCGGGACGTGCGCTGGGCGCTGGCGCTGCTGATCGACATCAAGGCGGTGTCGATGGCGTCCTATCGCGGCGCCGCCACCATTTCCGCGATCGGGGTGCCGCCGACCGGAACCTATCCGCAATATTACCAGGAGCCGCTCGAAGACTGGCTGAAGACCTTCGAGGTCGATACCGGCAAGCGCAAGATCCACCCCTACGACCCGACCATGGGCAAGCAGATCGCCGACATGCTGCGGCCGTCGCTGGGCAGCCAGATCCCGACCGACCCGGCCGAGATCGCCCGGTCGTTCGGGCGCGGCTGGTGGAAGCGCGATCCCCAGGCGGCCCAGGAGCTGCTGGAGAAGGCCGGCTTCACCAAGCGCGGCGACCGCTGGTACCAGCCCGACGGCAAGCCGTTCGCGATCAAGCTGATGGTCGAGGGCGAGGGCCGGCCGGTCATGACCCGCGCCGGCAGCATGATCGCCCAGGAATGGCACGAGTTCGGCATCGACGCCCAGACCACGGTCGCCCAGGGCACCTTCTTCGACCGCCGCGGCGCCGGCGACTTCGAGGCCCTGATCGGCTGGAGCGTCGAGACCTGGGGCGGCCATCCCGACCTGTCCTTCTTCCTGGACAGCTGGCATTCCCAGTTCGTGGCCGCCCCCGGCCAGGTCCAGCCGCCGCGCAACTGGCAGCGCTGGTCCAATCCCGACCTCGACAAGATCATCGAGACCATCCGCGGCATCGGTTTCGACGATCCCAAGGGGGTGGAGCTCGGCCGCGACTACCTGAAGCTGGTCGCGCGCGAGATGCCGACCATCCCGCTGATGTCCTACAACGTCTTCACGGTGATGGACGGCACCTACTGGACCGGCTTCCCGACCGCCGAGAGCGATCCCTACACCGACCCCGTGCCCAACTGGGCGAACACCCGGTACATGATGGTCAAGCTGAAGCCGCGGCAATAGGGCAGCGGGGACACGGATGAGCCGCCGCTACCTGCGCCACGTCCTCCGCCGGCTCGGGCAGTTCGCGCTCGTGGTGTTCATCGGCATCAACATCGCGTTCTTCGTGACCCACGCGACGCCGATCGACCCGGTCGAGCAGACGATCGCGGCGGCGACCAGCTTCGGCAGCACCAGCCCCGAGGCGATCGGGCTGATGCGCCAGTCCCTGCGCGAGCTGTACGGCCTGGAGGGCGGCCTGGCGCATCAGTACCTGGTGTTCTGGCGGCGGGTCGCGGTCGGCGACTTCGGGCCGTCGCTGTCGGCCTTCCCGACGCCGGTGTCGGTGCTGATCGGCCGGGCGCTGCCCTGGACGGTCGGGCTGCTGGCCACCGCCACCGCGCTCGCCTGGGGCCTGGGCAACCTGCTGGGCGGGCTGGCCGGCTACTACCGCGACAGCCGGCTGCTGCGCGCGGCCGGGGTGATGGCCATGAGCTTCCACCCGATCCCCTATTACATCGTCGCCTTCGTGCTGCTGATCCTGTTCGGCTATGTCTGGCCGGTGCTGCCGATCAGCGGCGGCTATGAGATGAACCTGGCCCAGGGCTTCGACCTGCGCTTCGCCGGCAGCATCCTGGCCCATGCCCTGCTGCCGGCGGCGTCGCTGGTGCTGGTCGGGGTTGGCGGCTGGTTCATGGGCATGCGCGCCCTGGTCTCGAACATCGTGACCGAGGACTATGTCGCCTTCGCCGAGCTGGGCGGCGTCGACCGGCGCCGGGTCCTGGCCGGCTACGTCATGCGCAACGCCCTGCCGCCGCAGGTGACGGGGCTGGCCCTGTCGCTGGGCGCGGTCTTCAACGGCGCCATCATCACCGAGCAGGTGTTCGGCTATCCCGGGGTCGGGACCTTGCTGGTCGCGGCCGTCCACACCGGCGACTACAGCTTGGTCCTGGGCCTGACCGCGACGTCGATCGTGGCGGTGTCGGCGGCGGTGCTGCTGATCGACCTGGCGCAGCCGCTGCTCGACCCGCGCGTCACGGTGGAGGGCTGATGCGGGCCATCCTGCGCGACCTGATCCGGCACAACCGCGAGTTCGTGGCCGGCCTGCTGCTGCTGGCGATCGTGGCGGCGGTGGCATTGGCCTCGATATGGTCGCCCTACCCGCCCGGCGACAGCTATGTCGTGCCGCCCGACCTGCCGCCCGGCTGGCCCTATCTGCTGGGCACCAGCTCGCGCGGGCAGGACGTGTTCTGGCAGCTCAGCGCCGCCATCCGCAACACGCTGGGCTTCGGCCTGGTGGTGGCGCTGGCGAGCCGCCTGCTGTCGCTGCTGGTCGGCCTGGCCGCCGGCTATCTGGGCGGCGCCGCCGACCGCATCCTGATGTCGATCAACGACACCGTGGTGGTGATGCCGCTGTTCCCGATCCTGGTGCTGATCTGGTTCGTGCTGCGGGATTCGATGTCCTGGATCGTGCTGGCGCTGGTCATGGCGGCGCTGGGCTGGGCCTATGACGCGCGCCTGATCCGCGCGGTCGCGCTCAGCCTCAGCCGGCGCGAGTTCACCGACACCGCGCGGTTCTCGGGCATGGGCCTGGGCCGGATCCTGGCGACCGAGCACCTGCCCTTCGTGCTGCCCATCGTGTTCTCGACCACGCTCAACAACATCAACTGGTCGATCGGGCTGGAGGTGACGCTGTCGGTGCTGGGCTTCACCGACATCAACCGGCCGAGCATCGGCACCATGATCTACTGGGCCAACCAGCACACGGCCCTGGTCGCCGGGGTGTGGTGGTGGATCCTGTTCCCGGTGCTGCTGGTGGTCATGACCTTCGTCGGCCTGTTCCTGGTCGCGACGGCCCTGAACGAGGCCATCGACCCGCGCAGCCGGCTGGCGCGGGTGACGGCGTGACGGCGCTGGCCGACGCGCTCGACCCCGATCCGGCGGCGGCTTCGGCTCCGGGCGAGCCGGTGCTGACGGTCGAGCGGATCACCGCCGCCTATCGCGCCCGCAACAGCGAGGTCCGTGCCGTCGACGGCGTGAGCCTGACGGTGAACGCCAACGAGGTCTATGGCCTGGCCGGCGAATCGAGCTGCGGCAAGACCACGTTGCTGAAGACCGTGGTCGGCGCCGTGCGGCCGCCGCTGGCGGTGCTGTCGGGCCGGGTGCGCTTCCGCTTCGGCAGCCGGACGGCCGAGCTCTACGGAGCAGCACCGCCCGACTGGCGGCGCCTGCGCTGGCGGCATCTGGCGGTGATCCCCCAGGGCTCGATGAACGTGCTGAACCCGGTGCGCCGGATCCGGCGCAGCTTCGTGGACTTCGCCTTCGCGCCCATGGGCCGGCCGATGCCCGAGTTCCTGGAGCGCACCGCCCGGCACCTGGAGCGGCTGGGCCTGGAGCCCGCCGTGCTGGACGCCTTTCCGCACCAGCTTTCGGGCGGGATGCGCCAGCGCGTGACCATTGCGCTGGCGACCCTGTGCCGGCCCGACCTGCTGGTCGCCGACGAGCCGACCACGGCCCTGGACGTGCTGGTGCAGCAGAGCGTGCTGGCGCTGATCCGCTCGGTGCAGCGCGAGATCGGCTCGAGCCTGCTGGTCGTGACCCACGACCTGGCGGTGCATGCGCAGCTGAGCGACCGGCTGGGCATCATGTATGCGGGCCGCTTGGTCGAAGAGGGGCCGGCGGCGCGGCTGTTCGCCGCCGCCCGCCATCCCTACACCCGGCACCTGGTCGCCAGCCTGCCGCGCCTGGGCGGGCCGCCGCCGGGCGCCGGACTGGGCGGCGCCCCGCCCAGCCTGGCGGCGCCGCCGCCCGGCTGCCGCTTCCACCCGCGCTGCCCGCTGGCCATGCCGGTGTGCCGGACCGAGGCGCCGGCCATGGCCTGGGTGGCGCCCGGCCATCGGGTCGCCTGCTGGGCCGCCGGAGACGCCGCGCCATGACCCCGCTGCTCGAGGTCGAGGACGTCGCCAAAACCTATGTGCGCGGCGGCCTGCTGGCGCGCCGGCGGGTCGCCGCGGTCGACGGCGTCAGCTTGACGCTCGACGCCGGCACGCCCGAGATCGTGGCCGTGATCGGCGAATCGGGCAGCGGCAAGACCACGCTGGCGCGCATGATCCTGGGCCTGGTCGAGCCGACCGCCGGCCGCGTCAGGTTCGAGGGCCGCGACCTGGCCGGCCTGCGCTCGGCCGCCGACCGCCGCGCCTTCATGCGCCGCGTCCAGCCGATCTTCCAGAACCCGTTCGAAGCCTTCAATCCGCTGAAGCGGGTGGAGCGCTACCTGTTCGCGACGGCCCGGTCGCTGGCCGGCGCCGCCGACCCCGAGGCGGCTGTCGACGCCGCGCTGCGCCAGGTCGGCCTGTCGCTGGCCGAGCTCAAGGGCCGCCATCCCCACGAGCTGTCGGGCGGCCAGCTGCAGCGTGTGGCGATCGCCCGCGCCCTGGTGCCCCGCCCGCGGCTGATCGTGGCCGACGAGCCGGTGTCGATGGTCGACGCCTCGCTGCGCATGGCCATCGTCGGGCTGTTCCGCGACCTCACCGACCGCCTGGGCCTGTCGATCCTGTACATCACCCACGACCTCGCGACCGCCTATCACCTGTGCGACCGCGTGCTGATCCTGCGCGCCGGCCGCGTGGTCGAGACCGGACCGGCCCGCCAGGTGCTGGACCATCCCCACGAGCCCTATTCGGCGGCGCTGCGCGACGCCGTGCGGCTGCCCACCCCTGCCCCGCTGGAGATCCCCCATGCCTGAGGCCGAGATCCTGATCGATCGCCGCGACGCGATCGGCACCACCGACCGCCGGCTGTTCGGCGCCTTCGTCGAACATCTGGGCCGCTGCATCTATGGCGGGCTGTACGAGCCCGGGCACCCGACCGCCGACGCGCGCGGCTTCCGCGGCGACGTGCTGGCGCTGGTGGCCGAGCTGCAGCCGACCATCCTGCGCTATCCCGGCGGCAATTTCGTGTCGGGCTATGACTGGGAGGACGGTGTCGGCCCGCAGGCCGAGCGGCCGCGGCGCCTGGACCTCGCCTGGATGTCGACGGAGACCAACCAGTTCGGCACCAACGAGTTCGTGGACTGGTGCCGGGCCGCCGGCATCGAGCCGATGCTGGCGGTGAACCTGGGCACCCGCGGCCCCGACGCCGCGCGCCGGCTGGTCGAATACTGCAACCACCCGGGCGGCACGCAGCTGTCGGACCTGCGCCGCGCCCATGGCTGGGAGCGGCCCCACGACGTGCGCTTCTGGTGCCTGGGCAACGAGATGGACGGGCCCTGGCAGATGGAGGCCAAGACCGCCGAGGAATATGGCCGCATCGCGGTCGAGGCGGCCAAGATGATGAAATGGATCGACCCCACGATCGAGCTGGCCGCCTGCGGCTCGTCGGGCCGCACCATGCCGACCTTCGGCAGCTGGGAAGCGACGGTGCTGGACCATTGCTTCGACCATGTCGAATACATCTCGCTGCACACCTACCTGAACAACTATGCCGACGACATCGCCGCGTTCCTGGCCAGCCCCGACCTGATGGACCAGTTCATCGAGGAGGTGGTGGCGATCGCCGACGCCGCGGCAGCGCGGCGGCGCTCGGACAAGCGGATCCATCTGAGCTTCGACGAGTGGAACGTGTGGTACCGCACCCGCCGCAGCCGGCAGGAGCGGGTCAAATCAGGCTGGCCGGTGGCGCCGCCGATCCTGGAAGAGGTCTATACCATGGCCGACGCGCTGGCCTTCGGCGGCGCCTGCATCTCGCTGCTGAACCACGCCGACCGGGTCAAGGTGGCGTGCCTGGCCCAGCTGGTGAACGCGATCGCGCCGATCCTGACCGAAACCGGTGGCTCGGCCTGGCGCCAGACCATCTTCCACCCCTTCGCCCAGTTCAGCCGGTTCGGCCGCGGCCGGGTGCTGCGCGCGGCCGTCGATAGCCCGACCTATGCCGCCCGCTATTACGACCCGCGCGGCCCGCAGGACCTGTACTATCCGCTGCCCGCGGCCCCGTACCTGAAGGCCGCCGCGGTGGACGCCGAGGACGGGCGCCTCAGCCTGTTCCTGGTCAACCGCCACCTGTCGGACCGCCTGCGGCTGACCGTGCGCGCGACCGGCTTCCCCGGCCTGCGCGTGGCCGAGGTGCTGACCCTGCACCACTCGGACCTGACCGCCGCCAACAGCCGCGACCAGCCCGACCGGGTGACGCCGGCGCCGCTGGACGGCGTGGAGGCCGCCGGCGACCGCGTGGCCGCGACCCTGCCGCCGGCATCCTGGACCCTGGTGCGGCTGGCGATGGGGTGACCGCCGGCACGAGGCGCTTGCCCCGCGGCAGGCGCCTCGCCTAGACTGCCGGCCGGGTCGCGGGTGTAGCTCAATGGTAGAGCAGAAGCTTCCCAAGCTTACGACGAGGGTTCGATTCCCTTCACCCGCTCCAAAATAGCACGGGCTTAGAGCCCGTATGCTTCGCCCATTTGGGTACGATTCGGCGCACTCGCGGTTGCGGCGGAGGAGAGCAGAATGGCCCTCCTTGACGTCCCCTATCGCCAACTGATTCAGAACGATGAGCCTGTGGTCTGGCGGGGAGCGACGTTGGTCGCCTTCCGAGCTATAGGCCCGCTCGGTGAAGGGCCCGCTTAAAAGCCCTCGTCGCGATTTTCCGGTCTAGACCAGCGCGCTCTAGGACCTCCGCTAGTTGTTCGAACAGAATCTCCTCAGTGACCACAGGCTGCTCGGCGAAGTGCGACTCACCGTTTTGGGTAGGGTTGTCGAGTGCGACAGAGCCCAAGATGCCCCCGAGGGGCTGAGCCTGGTCCGGAGTCTGCTGCGGAGCTGCGGATAGAGTGGGCGCTCGGTCGGTCGCAGAGACATCGGCGTCTGACCCATTGAGATCTGGCGCGATATCGCGGGCGATCTCTCGTTGTTTGTGACGCGCCACCGAAGCCGCACGGCAGCGGCGAGCAATTGCGAGGCCTATGGGTGTGAGCTTGTTAATAAGATCCGAAAAATAAACATTTTGTTCGAAGTTATCACGTCGGGCATTTGGAAGAAGGCGAGAATCAACAACGTGGAACTCACCAACTGACCAGCCGTTAAAACGCGACTCCGGGAAGATCTCTTCGGCTAGATCAGCGTCTCCAACCTGGATGTTGCCTGCGCGTAGACGGAGCCCACCGATTTGGCTTTTGGCACTGATATGGCCGAGATAGCCATGATGCAGAATCCAACCCACGGCCATCACACCTTCACCACCGTCAAAGGTGAGCAGTTCCACATCCAGTGCTCGGTCGCGCACGGTTTCCGACACAGCGAAGACGTCGCGATGAGGGCGAGTAATCGGTGGCCCTCCTGGCCCAAGAGTGATCTCAAGATTGGCCATCCGGACGTGAGGAGCTAGATGGGCATTGATGTTAGCAGCGAACGAGAAATCGGATGCGAACG
Source organism: uncultured Comamonadaceae bacterium (assembly GCA_964511405.1). Classification (GTDB taxonomy): domain Bacteria; phylum Pseudomonadota; class Alphaproteobacteria; order Elsterales; family Elsteraceae; genus CAZEFK01. The sequence goes on from CAZEFK010000047.1 coordinate 24,316, forward strand.
GCACAGGCGCGACCTGCGCTAGGTAAGCCTCGACCATCGGCGCATTCAACAAAACGTCTTTGCGCAACCGCACAACCTGATTTAGTTCGACCTCGAAGAAATGCTCGGGGTAGTCAAGTCCCGCGACATCAGCAATGGAGACGATCCTCTGCATGACAGTTGGCAGATCGTCGGTCTGACTCACATCCTGCAACGTCGACTTGAGCTTTAGGCAGTCCCAGATTACCTCCGTGACTCGTTTATCGCCCTTGGCCCGAGTTCGGAAGGTCAATTGCCGGCAGTAAGCTAGACCGGCGAGACGTCCGACTCCTCGAAAACCGCGCGCACGCGTGCCGCGTTTGGCGCTGGCGCCAATCGATAGCAAGGTCGCGGCCGCTTTGTCGGCTGCGATACCGGAGCCATTGTCCCGGATCCGGATCGACCGCTCAGCTTGATCAATATCGATCTGCACGCGGCCCGGCTCGGCCAAGAGCGCCTCATCGATAGCATCCGCCGCATTTTGCACATATTCACGATAAATCGCCAAAGGATCGACATACATGGCGCTGCTAAGGAGTTCGAGAACATCCTTGCCAACAGTGATCATCTGGCTAGATGGTTGCTTAACAACCTTCTCGGATATAGCCCGGTTCGCGAGGCTTGCTTGGGTAGCACTACTCATCAATCAGCTCCTATGCGGCTAGACCATCGAAGGTTTCACCGTCGTCATTTAGACCCGCGTCTTCGACGAGATCTTCATCGGGAATATCACAAATATCACGAACGCCTGCTGTCAAATCGCGTTGGGCTCTCCAAATTTCACGCTCTCGAGCCTTAGAGATCGGCACGTAGAAACTCAGTAAATGCTTGACCTTCGGGTTATTCTCCTCCGCCAAGAGCTCACTGTAACGACTCGGGTGCATGGCCGATAGCCGTACCAGGAGAGTTGCTTTCTGATCGGGGTCAAGATCGCCCATCAATTGGTTGTAGACCGCAAACTCATCGCGGCCGCCGAGATTTTCATACCATTCGCGATTGAAAATGAAATGGTGCGGCCGTGCCAAAATAGCCTCGAAATCGTCGCACTTGTTACCGAACGCGCGCTTAAAGAAATCCGGCTCTCCGCTTACTACTCCATGGGTAGCTTGCAGGATAATTTGAAGCGACCGGAGCTGATATCTTGTCCATTTGGCGCCGATGAACCCCCTGTCGGGGCGGTCGGTGGGTTGGTAACGCATCGGGAACGACCAGATACGCACCCCCAATTCCTCATTCAATGACACGTTTAACCGCATGCGCTCGAAGAGATCGGCTGGACTATCGTGAAAATTGTAAAGCATATAATTAGTTAACTCGTGTAGCCCAAACTGGTGGGCATAGCGCACGGCTTTCTCGTAAGGACCTTTCAGCCCCAGGTGATCGAATGCGATACGGAGCGGCCTCAAGGCAATGGATGATAGCTCGCGCAGGTACATCGGATCTCTGGCCAGGATCCGCGCATCGACACCCTGGTTGAAGTCCACTCGTCGCTGCGACGCCACACGCTCACCGGCGCGCTGTAGCTTGGCTCCCGCCTGGAACCCCAAGTCACGGATCTCAGCCATCAGTTCTTTGAAGCGCGGCGAGGCCACGACATTGTTGTCCATCAGCAGCAGGTCCCGCTTCGGCCCGTGACGTTCCTCGATTGCCCGGACCACCGCTGTCAAAGATGACACATCGCGCTGCGCGCCCTCCAGCTCGGGGACACCGCAGAAATGACATTTGCGGACGCATCCGCGCGAGGCATAAGCGAAATAGGCATCACGCACCGGATATCGGTAGTCGATTTGGTCTAGTATCGTATAGTCAGGGACCAGATCCTCGATAGGCACGCCATCGCGATCGTCCGCATAGAACTCCTCGGCAAACTCGTCCAGCTGCAGAGCTTGAGCTGGCGGCTGACTCAGCAGCCCTTTGATGAATCGCACACCAGCCCAGCGCGGCTCATTCCGGAACCGCTCGTTCATCAGCGAAGCAGCGATGCCGCCGACGAAAACCCGTTCCGAACGGCCGCCGACCACATCGAGTGCGAAATCGATCGTCTCGGCAATCTTGCGGTATTCGAAGCTGAACAGCGTCGTCACATAGACCCGGTCCCAGGCGGTGTCCTTCAAGCCCGCGTCCAGCCCTTTGGCGAAAGTCACTTGGTCGCGCTTGCCATGCGGTCCATGATAGGCGGCAATCTTCATCAGCCCTAGTGGGGGGTACTTGTTCTTGTACCCCGGTTCTAACAGGAGAATGCGTTTTCCGGCCATTACACCCCCTCGCCCTTGGTGAGCATCCTATCATGAGTGGGCGACGACGTCGATCGCCGTCGTCGCCGTCCCAAAACGCCGCCCCGAAGCCGGTGGACACATCCCCGTTTCGCCGATTCGGATCCGCACGACAGCCGCCGCCTGCACCTTCGCCAAGCTTGTTATCTGTGGGGGATCACCGGCGGGGCGCCGCCCCTATATCCGCATCATCCACGACCCGATCACGGCGAGCCCTGAATCATCCTATGTCCGACCTATGGCGAGCGCTGGGGCATAGCACCCATGGTCGCCCATTTTCAAATCGCGCGGATTCGGCATCGAGAACACCGAAATTCGCCATCTAAAGCGGCTCCGTCGCCTGATCCTCGTCATAGCAATGGCACTCCATCCCATCGTATCTGGATGCCATTGAGACGCCGACCATCACCCCCCTGCTGATGAGACCCCCCAGGATGGCCACGACAACCAGCCAGAATCCGGACATCTTGGATCACCCGTGGCCTCTGGCGCATCGTCAAACTTGTAAGGACCTGCCTACCCCTCCCCCCCTTTGGGCATCCGCCTGAGCCGTGTATGTGCAGATCGGTGTGGCTTGTCTCTTTGACCTCGCGCTCTCGATGGGGTTGTATGGGGGACGTTCGTGCAGGGGGCCAAGAATGCTGTTCCACGATGTCAATCTCTCACGAGATGACATTCTCCAGGAGGTGGCCGCTGCCTTGGAGGGCGACCGGAGTGGCATCTTCCTCGATACCAGCCTGTTAGTCCATTGTTACGAAATCAGCGCAGGCGCTCGCGGCGAGCTGCTCAGTGCCCTTGAGGCGCTGAAGGAGCGCGTGTGGGTGCCGCTTTGGGCTGCGCACGAGACCTGGAAAAAAAGCTACGACCCCGAAGTCGGCCGCACCCCATTGCGCGCGCCGGCTGGCGCCCTACAAAAGCACTTGGATGCTTTCGTTACCGATGCTAAGCGTTTCGTCGAAGATGACAGCATCGCTGACAAGACTATGAACCGGGCTCAGTACGAGGCTGCCCTGGAGGCCGCTCGGGACGCCCTCCTACATCTTGTCGGCCAAGTCTCGAACTTCGCACGACAGCCGGACGAGACGTCCGCCCTTCTCATACCGTTCATGAACGCCCGCGTCATGCGTTCGGACCTGACCCCCATCCTCGCCAAGGTTCGCGATGAAGCTGAGCTGCGCTACAGCCATCGCGTGCCGCCGGGCTTCATGGACGGGGGAGCAGCCGATCCCGAGTCCGACCCCCGTACCGGGAAAAAGATCAATCGCTATGGCGACGTGATCATTTGGTTTGAAATCCTTCAGAAAGTTCGCGACGGCCAGCTAGAATCCCTTATCCTGATTACACGTGACGTAAAAAAAGATTGGGTTTACATCCCCAAGCGATTGATGAACGAACATGGCGCTCTGGCGCCCAATGTTAGCGTAACCCTGGCTCACCCACTGCTGGTGCACGAAGCACTGCAAGCCTGCCCAACACTCAAGCATGTTCATATCATTTCGCTCGATGCCTTCGTGCAGGTGCTCAACGGCAAACTCAAGCGATCAGTGCCTCAGTTGATGCTCGCCCTCCAGGCTAGCGATATAGGCACCCAGCGTAAGGCCGTCTCGAAAGCACGGGCGGCGCCACGGGCTCCGCCGCCCGAAGAGGACGTCACTTTCGCCCACGCTGACTTGGACTACCAGCCTGGTCGTGACGACCCGATGGATAAGGCAATCGTCGCTCTGGCGGTCGACGATTTTCGCGTTCAAAATAGAGCGGTATCCGATCTAAATCTGCTGCAGGATGGTCAAGATCGGAAACGACTGATTCAGCTAGGCTTAGCTATGGCCAAAGCAGCAGTGGGCGGAGCTGTGGAGCCGCGCCAGATTATAACAAGTGCTCTCCTCACCGATGATTTTCCTGGGCCGGTGCGACGCAATCTGCTTATGGGCGTACTGGCCGCAATCTACCTTAATGATGATGGCGAACTTCGAAAGCCACGGTCGTATCTCTCTCTCAATGGGCCGCTCTTTAGTCAGGCCTCCGATCCTGCGCTGGAGCCGGCGTTCACCGCCGTGCTGAGCCGTCTTGAGCCGCAACGCAGACAGTATCTGGCTTTGCCTCTCGATGCACCGGCCCAAATTCCCCTGCAGTTGCTTGTCGAACGCGAGGACGTCAATCTGCTCCTCAATGGCGTGCTGAGCAACGCTCAGCCGTTGGTTGAGAAGGTAGCGCACACTAGCCGCCGCTTTGCTAGGCTTGGGAGCGAGGAGGAGACCCGAGAGGGCCTCGTGGAGCGCCTGGCAACGGAGTTCGTTGTGCCACCAGAGCTTTTCAATCTCGAAGATGACGCGCCCGCCAGGTTCGTCCTTCCCCCCACGATCGGCTTCATCCGTTGGGGCCCCGCCACAGGTGTTGACCTGCGCTAAGGACGCATTGAATGGCCAAGATCGACCTTCCCGATACGATCCGAGTCGGCTCCTTTTTCCTTGAGACGCTGACGACGGGAATGTATGAAAATCCGTTCGACTGCCTCCGGGAATATGTTCAAAACGGCTTCGACGCAATTAATGATGCTATCCGCGCATCGCTGATCGCTAGCGGTGATGGACGGCTCACAATAACCACTAGTGGCGCGGGCGCTAGACAGAACATCGCTATCCGGGACAACGGTGCGGGGATACCAAAGGCCGAGGCCGTGGAGCGCCTGATCTCCTTAGGTGCTTCGACAAAGCGACCGGCCAAGCATGCGGGCTTTCGCGGAATCGGCCGTCTAGCTGGCATTGCCTATTGCGGCACCCTGCGCTTTACTACGAAAGCAGCTGGCGAAGAAGAGGCCATCCAACTCGATTTCGATTGCGCCAAGATTCGCGGTTTTATGGGCCCGGGCGCGGTGCCACGGGACGTCCGTGAGGTGATCACCCAATCGGTAACTGCCACAACCTTACCTGCGCGAAACGGCGAGCATTATACAGAAGTTCAGATGCTCGCCTTGACGGGTATAGGATTGGATTTCGTTCAACCAGGACCCTTGACAAACTATTTAAGGCAATATGCGCCGACCGATTATTCGGCGGGATTCGACTTCGGCGAGCAGGTGCGCAAATACGCGGAAGGTTCTGGTCACCCGCTGCAATTTATCGAGATTGAATTGCGGATCAAGCGTGATCGAACACGCATTACTAAGCCATACAGCAATGCTTACCCATCTGATACTGGTGAAGAAGTTAGTGTTCTTGATCATATCGAAACCATTGGCAATCCCGAGAATGGATGGTTTGGATGGTTCGGTATTTCCAATTTTCCTGGAGAAATCCCCGATAATACAGTGGCAGGACTGAGGTTTAGGCAGAAAAATATCCAAATTGGTGGCTCTGGCATCATCGAATCCATTGCGGCCAAGCTGACTCCAAAAGGTTCGGAGCGCCGACTGCAGCGTTGGGCCGTAGGGGAGATTTTCGTGGTCAATCCCTCGGTCGTCCCTAACGCCCGCCGTGACGGCTTCGAGGACAATCTCGCTTGGCGGAGAATAAAAGATGATCTTCAACAGATTGCTGGCCGTATCGTTAAGTTTGCGCGCAGCTCGTCAAAGAACCGGAGCAAGCTGGCTCGTGCTGGGAAAGCGATCGCCGCCACCCGTCAGAAGTTGACATCGATCGTTAGCGCCGCCGAGGCGGGTGTGATTGACGCCGAATTGAAGGCACAGCTGGACAAGATAGAAAAGGCTGTCCGAGACGGTGCCAATCCAGCTGAGGCTAGCGAGCTCATCGCTCAGATCCGCGATATACGAGAGGATATCACCACTGCTAGCCATGCCCGAACTCAGTCGAAGGAGGAGGCGGAGCAGCGGACTTCCTCTCCCCCTCCGCCTAAGAGTGTGCTGGAGGTGGTCGAGGAAGTTTTGATCGCTAAGCTCGGTACGAAGGTGGCGACGGATATCATGGCAGCGGTGCACGAGAGACTGGCCAAATAACCATATCGTGGATGGTGCCGCGTGGCTTGTAGTGCTACGATGCCCAAAATGTCGAGCGCCAGTTGCGGCCGAGCTTCGGCGTCACGCCGAGACAGCCTACGCGGCGCTGAAGTCCGCCATCACCCGCGCGTGGGCGGCGCTCACGATCTTGATCGAAGCCCGGCTCACGCCGGCAGCCTTGGCTTGGCTGGGCCAGCCGCGGACTGCGTCGATGGCCTGCTCCACCATGGCCGATACGCGCTTGGCGTCGAGGCCATGCTTCTTGCCGAGGCTGGCGATCTGGGCACGAGTTGGGCGGCGCGCTTCGCCGTCGATGTCGAGATAGTGTTCGCCGTTCGGGCCGGGCGCATAGGTCAGATCGAAGGCGGGGGCAAGACGCCAGTCTCCGGCCGAGTCCATGAGGTAGGCATGCTGGCGGGTATGATCGTCGCGATTGCAGGCGATCACGTTGAAGACCATGCGCCGGAAGGTGGCGGCGACGTCGTCCGCCCGGCGGGTGATGGCGCGGGTGGCCCGCAAGAAGAGGTCATAGCTCGAGGGCGCGTCAGGCGGGGCCTCCAGCGCGCCGGCCAGGGACACCATGTGCAGGCGCCCGCCATCGTTCGGCCGGTCAAACCGTCGGGTCGCGAAATAGCCTGGGCCGGATCTGGCAGGCAATAGTCGGTGCGGGCTGATGTCCAGGCCGGCGGCCTCCGCCATGCACGCGTAAGCCTCCTCGATCGGGCCGATGTCGACGGCATCCGTGGGCCCACGAAACTTGACCAGCCAGGCGGTAAAGCCGGCGGCCATCTCGCCGTGGCCGACACAGATTTGCCCCGCACCGTCAAATCCCACATGGACCTTCGGGCGAGCGCCGCCGGATCCTCCGGCCAGGCCCGCGAGGGTGTCGGCCAAGGCGGCTTCTTCGCCCGTCAGAAGAGCCGTCGCGTCGCGGGCCAGGGCATCGAGGTCGAGGGTTTCCACCGTGTCGACGGGTGCCGTAGCGGGCCGGTAGACCAGGGCACCACGGCCTTGATCGCCCACGAGCGCCAGCCGCTCCAACGGATTGAGGCCGGCGATGTCGAGTCCGAGTTTTGTGAGGCGTCGCCGCATTAGAAGCTGCCCCCAGCCATCGGGGAGGCTGTCGGCGAGGAAGCCGTGCAGGCCGCCGAAGTCCCGGGTCCGCGCGGCCATCAGGCCGGGTTCGGGCGGGTAATGGAGCGGGGACACGGACAAACGCCGACCAATGACCTCCCTGGACCACTCGAGCTGCGCGAGCCCGCCGTCCATGGCGAGCCGACCTGCCGGCATCGGATCGGCGCCGGGCTGGAACGCCAGCGCGATGGAGAGCGGCGTCCCTGGGGCCAGCTTCATCACGTCGACTTTCGCCGCGGGGCGCGTTGGCGGGGCTTTGGCGGGGCCGCCTGGCGCTGCAGAAGCTCATCCAGGCTGGAGGCAGCCGGCACAGGAAAGAGCTGGCCGAGCCCTTCCTCACAGCGCAACGCGATCGCCGCATTGATCAGATTGTCAACGAGGCTAGGGCCGCGTGCCTCCATCCGCTTCCAGGTGCTGAGCCCCATGCCGGAGCGGGCGGCCGCTTCGTCCTGGGACCAGCCTTGTCCGATCCGACGGGCGCGGATGGCTTGGCCAAGCTCTCGTCGTAGCTCTTCGGGGGTCTTCAGCATAGGTCATGTATGACCCATTATGGAAGGATTCTCAAGCTGATGGGTCATCATTGACCTTATAGCGTTGAGCGAGTTCCGCTCCCCAATCACCGCCCCTCCGACAGAGCGTTCGGCGCCGGCGGCCCCACGTGGCCGAAATACTCGGCCGCAGCATCGACATCGCGGTCCGTCAGGCGCACCGCAATCTCCCCCATCACCCCCAGCGCATCGTTGCGGCGCGCGCCGGTGCGCCAGTCCTGTAGCTGCGCCTTGAGATAGAATGGATACTGCCCGGCCAGCGCAGGGAAGCTGGGCGGCTGTCCGTGGCCGGCGCGGCCGTGGCAGTCGGCGCAGGCCGGGATGCCGGCCGCGGCGTCGCCGGCGGCCGACAGCACGCCGCCGCGCTGTTCCAGCGCGCCGTCGCCGGCGGCGGCGGCATCCGGCCAGGGCGCGGTTGCGGCGGCGTAATAGCCGGCCGCGTCCTGCATCTCGTCATCGGTCATCGCCCGCGCGATCACGGTCATTACCGATCCGTCGCGGCGGCCGTCGGCGAAGTCGCGCATCTGTTTGTACAGATAGAAGCTGCCCTGGCCGGCCAGGCGCGGATAGCCGCCGGGCGGCTGGCCGGCGCCATCGGCGCCGTGGCAAGCGGCGCAGGCCTGGGCGCCGCCGGGCGTGCCCTGCCGCACCACCCGCGCGCCCGCGCCCAGATCCGGGTCCCGCGCCAGGGCCGGCGCGGCCAGCAGCAGCCCCGCAGTCATCCAGGCCGGGAGCTGCCGCCGGGCCCTCACGGGCCCCGGCTGCCCGGCAGCGGCATCGGCTGCGGCGGCGCTGCCGGCCCGGCCCCCGAGCCCACCTGACCGGCATCGCCACAGTCCAGCGGCGGACGCACCGCGGCCAGATACTCGCTCACCACCCGGGACTCGTCGTCGTCCAACTGGCGCGCGATGACCGTCATCACGTCCAGGGGGCTGTTGTGGCGCCGCCCGGTCCGGAACTGCGCCAGCGCGAATTCCATGTACGAAGCGTACTGGCCGCCCAGATAGGGGAATGCCGGCTCCATGCCGGCGCCGGCGTTTCCATGGCAGGCGATGCAGGCCGGCACATGCCGGTCGGGCAGGCCGGCGGCGGAGATCTGGCCGCCCCGCTGCACCCGCTCGGGATCCTGCGTCGGCAGCGGGAACAGCGGCCCCTTGGCCGCCGCGAAATAGGCGGCCAGGTCCTGCCAGTCGGTGCGGCTCAGCGCCTGGGCGATCGGCGACATCACCGGGCTCGGCCGCGTGCCGGCGGCAAAATCCTCCAGCTGCTTGTAGGTATAGAAGCCGAGCTGGCCGGTCAGCCGGGGAAAGGCCCCGCTGCCGTCGCCGATGCCGGCCTCGCCGTGGCAATTGCGGCAGGGCGGCACCGGGCCCTGGGGGCCCGCCGCCACCTTGCCCTGTTCCGCGATGACCCGGCCATGCTCGGGATCGCCGGGATCGGCGCGGGCCGGCCCCGCGCCCAGCACCAGCAGCAGGGCCGCGCCCAAGGCCGCGGCGCGCCTCATTTCAGGGTGACCAGGTAGGCCGCGATGTCCCGGGCCTGCGCCTCGTCCAGACCCATGTTGGGCATCGCGCTCTGCGGCAGGAAGCCCTGCGGCCAGCGCAGCCACAGCACCATGTTCTCAGGCGTGTTGGCCAGCACCCCGGCGATGAAACTGCGGCTGCCCATGCGGTCGAGCGGCGGGCCGACCGTGCCGCGGGCGTCGCGGAGGCCCGGGATGGTGTGGCAGCTGCCGCAACCGGCCTGGCGGATCGCGGATGGTGCGCGGGCGGGATCGCCGCCGGTCGCGGCACGCGCCTCGGCGGCGGCCCGCACCGCATCCTGGCGGGCCTGGACGGCGAACGCCGTCCCACCGCCGGCCACCGCCAGCGCCACCGCCGCCGCTGCCCAAGCGCTCCGCCGCATGCAGCCCGACCCCTCGCAATCAAGGCCATGTCTCAGGCGTTCCTCCCCGGTCAGAACGGGCGAGACGCGAAAAGGTGTTCATGGGGGGACGTCTGCAGTCCGCGCTGGCGCCGGCAGGGCCGGGGGCGGAGGCTGTTCACGGCATCTGGACCCTGTTCCTGTGGGTCTCGGTCGCCGTGTACCTGGCGGTCGTGGTGGCGCTGGCGGCGGGACTGCTGCGCCGGCGCCGGGCCGCCCCGAACGCGCCCGATCGGCAGCCCGACGGCGCGGTCGAGCGGCGGCTGGGGGCTGTCGTGCTGGGGGCGGTGGCGGCGACCGTCGCCATCCTGGCCGTCCTGGTCGTGGTCAGCTATGCCGGCGTCCCCGCGCTCTACGCCGCCAACGACCGGGCAGCGCTGGAGATCGACGTCACCGGCCATACCTGGTGGTGGGAGGTCCGGTATCCGGCCGGGCCGGACGGCGCCGCCGTCGCCGTCACGGCGAACGAAATCCATGTGCCGGCCGGCCGGCCCGTCCGTTTCCTGCTGCGTTCGGTGGACGTCATCCACAGCCTGTGGATCCCGAGCCTGCAGGGCAAGATGGACTTGATCCCGGGCCAGACCAACCGCCTGACCCTGAGCGCCGCGGCGCCGGGCACGTGGCGCGGCCAGTGCGCCGAGTTCTGCGGCTTGGAGCATGCCGCCATGGCGCTGATGGTGGTGGCCCAGCCGCCGGATGACTTCCGGCGCTGGCTGGCGCGGCAGCGCCGCGACGCCCCGGCGCCGGTGACCGAGCGGCAGCGCCGCGGCCTGGCCGTGCTGCAGGACCGCTGCGGCGCCTGCCACCGGGTGGCCGGCACCGCGGCCGCCGGTGAGGTCGGGCCCGACCTCACCCATCTGGCCGGGCGGCTGACCCTGGGCGCCGGCCTGCTGGTCAACAGCCGCGGCAACCGCGGCGGCTGGATCAGCGACGCCCCGACCCAGAAGCCCGGCGTCGTGATGCCGCCGCAGCGGATGCCGCCCGACGACCTGCAGGCGCTGCTCGACTTCCTGGACCAGCTGCAATGAGCGCGCCACCCCTCGATCCGGTGCTGGCCCGCACCTGGGCGCCGCCGCGGGGCTGGGTCGGCTGGCTGGCCGCCGCCGACCACAAGACCATCGGCATCCGCTATCTGGTCACCGCCTTCTGCTTCTTCGCCTTCGCCGGGGGCCTGGCGCTGCTGATGCGGCTGCAGCTGGCCCGCCCCGAGACCCATGTGCTGGGCCCGGACCAGTACAACCAGACCTTCACCACCCACGGCACCATGATGATGTTCCTGTTCGCCGTGCCCATGGGGCAGGCGCTGGGCGTCTATCTGGTGCCGCTGATGGTGGGCGCGCGCGAGATCGCGTTCCCGCGCCTGAATGCCTACAGCTGGTGGCTGTTCCTGTTCGGCGGCCTGATGATCATCGCCGCCTACCTGATCGACCTGGGCCCCGACGAGGGCTGGTTCGCCTATGTGCCGCTGTCGCTGATCGGCTACACGCCCAGCAAGCGCGCCGACATCTGGGCGCAGATGATCACCTTCACCGAAGTCTCGGCCCTGGCGGTGGCCGTGCAGATCGTGGTCACCGCGTTCAAGCTGCGCGCGCCGGGCATGTCGCTGAACCGCATCCCGATCTTCGTCTGGGCGCAAGTCGTGACCTCGTTCATGGTGATCTTCGCCATGCCGGCGATCATGCTGGCCAGTTCGGCGCTGATCTCGGACCGGCTGGTCGACACCCGGTTCTTCGATGTCCAGCATGGCGGCGACGTCCTGCTGTACCAGCACCTGTTCTGGTTCTTCGGGCACCCGGAGGTCTACATCATCTTCCTACCCGGGGCCGGGATCGTCTCGACCATCCTGCCCGCCTTCTGCCGCCGGCCCGCGTTCGGCTACACGGCCATGGTCGCCTCGCTGGTGGCGACCGGCTTCCTGGCGTTCGGGCTGTGGGTCCACCACATGTTCGTGACCGGCCTGCCGCAGCTGGGCGCCAGCTTCTTCACGGCGGCGAGCATGGCTGTCGTAGTGCCCAGCGGCATCCAGATGTTCTGCTGGCTGGCCACGCTGTGGAGCGGCCGCATCGTCTACCGCACGCCGATTCTGTACTGCCTGGGCTTCATCCTGGTCTTCATGCTGGGCGGCCTGACCGGCGTGATGGTCGCTTCGGTGCCGATCGACACCCAGGTCCACGACACCTATTTCGTGGTCGCCCACCTGCACTATGTGTTGATCGGCGGCTTCGTGTTCCCGCTGCTCGGCGGGCTGCACTACTGGCTGCCGAAGCTGTGCGGCCGGATGCCCAGCGAGGCCGCCGGCCGCTGGGCGTTCTGGCTGCTGCTCGCCGGCTTCAACCTGACCTTCTTCCCGATGCACCTGTTGGGCCTGGAGGGCATGCCCCGGCGGGTCTACACCTATCCGGCCGGCATGGGCTGGGACGGGCTCAACCTGGCGGCCAGCCTCGGCGCCGCCGTGATCGCGGCCAGCCTGGCGGTGACCCTGGGCAACGTCCTGTGGACCCTGCGCCGAGGCCCGCCGGCGCCGGCCGACCCGTGGGGCGGCGGCACCCTGGAATGGGCCGCGGCCTCGCCGCCCCCGCCCTACAACTTCGCCGATCCGCCGGTGGTCGCCAGCGGCTATCCGCTGTGGGATCCCGGCCCGCACCGGGTCGCGACCGGCCTGCGCGCCGACGTCCGGGAAGTGCTGGTGACCCATCTGGTCGACGCCCGGCCCGACCACCGCTACCCCTCCCCGGATCCGTCGGTCTGGCCGTTCCTGACGGCGCTCGCCACGACGGCCTTCTTCATCGGCTCGATCGTCACGCCCTGGGCGATCCCGATCGGCGCGGTGCCGATGGCGGTGACCATGACCGCCTGGTTCTGGCCGAAATCGCGCGCCGATGCCCCGGAGGGAAATGCGTGAAGCCCACGCCCGTCGCCGCCCTCGACGTCTCGGGGCTGCCGACCTACGGGTTCGGCACCCGCAGCATCCTGTGGTGGGGCACCCTGGGCTTCTGCCTGATCGAGGGCACCGCCTTCGCGCTGGCGCTGGTCGCCTATTTTTACCTGCGCAGCCAGGCCGCGACCTGGCCGCCGTCGAGCCCGCCGCCGGGCCTGCTGTGGGGTACGCTGAACACGGCGGTGCTGCTGGCGAGCTGCGTGCCCAACGCCCTGGTCAAGCGCGCCGCCGAGCGCGAGGCGATCGGGCCGGTCCGGCTGTGGCTCGGCGTCTGCCTGGGCTTCGGCGTCCTGTTCAACATCCTGCGCGGGCTGGAATACACAACGCTGCATGTGCGCTGGGACTTCGACGCCTACGGCTCGATCGTCTGGGCGCTGATCTTCCTGCACACCACCCACATCCTGACCGACGTCGCCGACACGGCCGTGCTCGCCGCCCTGATGTTCACCGCCCAGGGTCGCGGCCGGCGCTTCGTCGACGTCAGCGAGAACGCCTTCTACTGGTATTTCGTGGTCCTGACCTGGCTGCCGATCTATGCCGTGGTCTATTGGGCGCCGCGGCTGCCGTGACGACCGGCGCGGCCCGCTCCCCGGCGCCTGCGGTCTGGCCCGGCCTTGCGGCGGGGCTGCTGGCCTGGATGGTCGACCAGTTCGTCAGCTATGCCCTGGTGCCGTGGTCCTGCGCCAGCGGCCGCCACGCGCCGCTGCACGGGATCAGCCTGCTGTGCCTGCTGCTGGTCGCCGCCGGCAGCGTGCTGGCCTGGCGGGCCTGGCGCAGCGAAGGGGACCGCCGCCACCGGTTCCTCGGCCTGGCCGGGCTGCTGCTGTGCCTGATGTTCGGCCTGGTCACCGCCTTCGACGTCGCCGCCAAGCTGATGCTGGACCCATGCCTGCACTGACCGATCTGGAGGGTGAAGTGCCCGTCGCAGCCGTGCTGCTGCTGGTCGCCGCCCTGTATGGGACCGGCCTCCGGCGCCTCTGGGTGCGCCGCCGCCCCGGACGGCCGCGGCGCCTGGCGCCGGCGTTGGCCGCCGCGGGCGGGCTCGCGACCGTGGCCATCGCCCTGCTGCCGCCGCTGCACGACTGGGCGCAGGCGCTGTTCTGGGCGCACATGGCCGAGCATGAGCTGCTGATGGCGGTCGCCGCCCCCCTGCTGGTGCTGGGCCGCCCCGGGCCGGCGCTGCTGTGGGGCCTGCCCGCGGGCCTGCGGG
>CAZEFK010000048.1:0-26227 GCA_964511405.1 uncultured Comamonadaceae bacterium
CGGCATTACCGCCCGCGGCCCCGTCAAATGGAGGGGGCAGTTGCGACGCGCCGCCGGCCTTGCCGGCGGCGCGTTCGTGTCGGCGGCGCGTTGGTTCGGCGGGCGTTCGTTTCGACTCAGGGCCGCACGCGGGCCGTGCCGATCAGGCTGTCCCGGGTCACCAGCGTCGCCAGGCGTTCGGCGCTCCAGCCATCGGTGCCGGCCGGCCGCTCGGGCAGCACCATGTAGCGCAGGTCGGCGGTGCTGTCGTGAACCCGGACCTCGACATCATCCGGCAGCTCCAGCCCGAACTCGGCCAGCACGCGGCGCGGCTCGCGCACGGTGCGGCTGCGATAGGCCAGGCTCTTGTACCAGGCCGGCGGGACGCCCAGCAGGTTGCGCGGGTAGCACGAGCACAGCGTGCAGACCACCACGTTGTGCAATTGAGGCGTGTTCTCGACGACGAACAGCTCGGTCGCCGGCATGTCGACCCCGCATTCGGCCACGGCCGATTTGGGGCTGGCGAGCAGCCGGGCCTTGAACTCGGGATCGGTCCAAGCGCGGGCGACGATCGGGGCGGCCGTCGCGGCGCTGCGGCCTTCTAGCCGCTCGATGATGGCGCGCAGCTCGTCGCGCGTGGTCAGACCCCGCTCGATCAGCAGGTCGGCCAGCACGGCGCCCAGCGCCGGGCCGGCGCCGCGCGGCTCGGTCTCGACGATCGGCGCGTGATCATGATCGTGGGCATGGTGGGGGCCATGGTGGGGATCCGTGGACATCGGCCTTACTCCGCTGCCAGCCAATGATGGTAGATCTCGACCTCGATGCTGTCGCCCGGGCGGCCGGCGTAGCCGGGCCACAGCTCGGCCTGATCGAAGCGGACCCGGTAGAGCGGGACCGGCGGCAGGCCGTCGCCGCCGTGGGCCAGTTGCTCCGGGTTGGGGTAGCGGCCGACCGAATGGGCGATCACGCCGCGGTGTCCGCGGACATAGTCCGGGGTCCGGCAGTGGCCGCGGACCGGCCGGTCGAGCACGCGCACGCGCCGGCCGACCGGTAGCTCGGCGACCTCGGTCATGGTTGCGCCCGCTCGGCCAGCCGGCGGTCGAGCTCGGCGCGGGTGACGAATCCCTTCTCGACCAGGATCGCCGCCATCGCGGCGCTCCATTTCTCGTAATAGGTCATCCGGCGATAGTCCTCGGCCGGCAGCGCCTCGATCGCGCGCCGGAGCTCGTCGACCCTCAGCAGCCCGCGCTGGCGCAGCACGGTGCTGACCGCGTCGACCTGCTGTTCCCAGAACGCCAGGTCATGCTCGCTGCGGTCGATCGGGCCGAAATCCTGCCCGCCGACGTCGTGATGCCCGGACATGCGCCTTTCCTCCCTGACAGGCCTTTACCGTCTGGTCGCCATTTTCCCGCTTTGGCAGGAGCTCGACCAGTGGTGGAATGAGCTTCGTGACGGTGGGGGCGACGCGGTGGGTGGCGAGGCGAAGATGCGGCGCGCGATCGGGGTCAGCATCCGCGGCACCTGGCCGCTGGCCGCCGTGGTCGGCACCGCGACCTTGGCCCATGCCGACCGCCATCGCCGCCGGATGCGCCTCACGACCGACCAGGGCGAGCCGTTCCTGCTGGACCTGAAACGTCCGGCGCGCCTGGCCGACGGCGATGGCCTGCAGCTGGAGAACGGCAGCTACATCATGGTGCGGTCGGCAGCCGAACCCTGCCTCAAGATCTATTGCCCCGACCCGCCACTGCTGGCCCGGGTCGCGTGGCACCTGGGCAACCGGCATCTGCCGCTGCAGATCCTGGCCGACGGGCTGCTGATCCGCGCCGACCACGTGATCGCCGACATGGTGGTCGGGCTCGGCGCCTTCGTGCAGCCGCTCGACTGCCCGTTCGACCCCGAAGCCGGCGCCTACGAGGGGACGCATGGCCACGACCACGACCACGCGCTCGACCACGACCATGATCCCCACGGCTGAGCCGGGCCTGTACCGGCTGTTGGCCTGGCTGTCGCCGGCGTTCCCGGTCGGCGGGTTCAGCTTCAGCCATGGGTTGGAGGCGGCGGTGGCGGACGGGGTGGTCCGCGGGCTGGACAGCCTGGTGCAATGGATCGAAGGCGTCATCGAGTTCGGCGCCGGTGCCGTGGATGCGGCGCTGTTCGCGGCGGCCCACCGCGGCAGCGCCGACCTCGGCCGGCTGGTGACCCTGGGCGCCACGTGGCGCGGCACCGCCGAGCTCGCCCATGAGAGTGCGACCCAGGGCGACGCCTTCCTGCGCACGGTGCGCGCGGCCTGGCCGGCGCCCGACCTGGATGCGCTGGCCGATGCTGCCGCCGGCCGCAGCGTCGCCTATCCTGTGGCAGTCGGGGTCGCCTGCCGCGGCCTCGCCCTCGAGCTGGCGCTGCCCGCGTTCCTGCAGGCGGTGGCGGCCAACCTGGTCTCCGCCGGGATCCGGCTGATTCCGCTGGGCCAGACCGACGGCGTGCGCGCGATCGCGCGGCTGGCACCGGCGGTGGCCGCCGCGGCGGCGGCCCCGGCCGGGCTCGATGCCCTGGGCGGCGCCGCGCTCGCCGTCGATCTCGCCTCCATGGCCCACGAGACCCAACATACGAGGCTGTTCCGCACGTGACGTCCAATCCTGTCTCAACCCTCGACCACGGCCCGCTGCGCGTCGGTATCGGCGGTCCGGTCGGCTCCGGCAAGACCGCCCTGGTCGACCGCCTGTGCAAGCATCTGCGCGACCGCCGCCGGGTCGCCGTGATCACCAATGACATCTACACGCGCGAGGATGCAGAGTTCCTGACCCGCTCCGGCGCCCTGGCCCCGGAGCGCATCGAGGGGGTCGAGACCGGCGGTTGCCCGCATACGGCGATCCGCGAGGACGCCTCGCTCAACCTGGCCGCCGTCGACCGCATGGTCCGCCGCTTCCCCGACCTGGAGATCCTGTTCATCGAAAGCGGCGGCGACAACCTGGCGGCGACCTTCAGCCCCGAGCTCGCCGACCTTACGATCTACGTCATCGACGTCTCGGCGGGCGACAAGATCCCGCGCAAGGGCGGCCCCGGCATCACCCGGTCTGACCTCCTGGTCATCAACAAGATCGATCTGGCGCCCTTGGTCGGCGCCAGCCTCGAGGTGATGGACCGCGACGCCCGGCGCATGCGCGGCGACCGGCCGTTCCTGTTCACCAACCTCAAGGCTGGCCAGGGTGTGGCCGAGATCGCCGGCTTCATCGTCGAGCGGGGCGGATTGGCAGCCTGATCATCCGATATTCGGTCGCCTGGCGGTCGTCCGGCGGTTGCGCTCGCGCGCCGTTTGGTCTATCCGGCTTGCGACACGACGACCGGCGCCTCGAAGCGGGGGCCAGATTCCAAGGGACGGATGATGGCCACGACCGCACCCACCCCTCGCGACCGGCTGCTGGGGCTGTTCGACGCCGCGCTCAAGGCCGCGCTGCCGGCGGCCGTGCTGCCCGGCCATCTGCCGCCGCCGCCCGCCGGCCGCACCGTCGTGGTCGGCGCTGGCAAGGCCGCTGCGGCCATGGCCGCGGCGGTCGAGGCGCAGTGGGCGGGGCCGCTCGACGGCTTGGTGGTGACGCGCTACGGCCACGCCGTGCCGACGCGGCGCATCCGGGTGGTGGAGGCGGCGCATCCGGTGCCCGACCAGGCCGGCACGGCGGCCGCGCGCGAGATCCTGGGCAGGGTCGGCGGCCTGACTGCCGGTGACTTGGTGCTCTGCCTGATCTCGGGCGGCGGCTCGGCGCTGCTGGCGCTGCCGGCGCCGGGAATCGACCTGGCCGACAAGCGCGCGCTGACCTCGGCCCTGCTGCGTTCGGGCGCCACGATCGGCGAGATGAACGCCGTGCGCCGGCACCTTTCGGCGATCAAGGGCGGGCGGCTGGCGGCAGCGGCCTGGCCCGCCCGGGTCGTGACCCTGGCGATCTCGGATGTGCCTGGCGACGACCCGGCGACGATCGCGTCGGGGCCGACGGTCGGCGACCCGACCACGCTGGCCGATGCGCGCGCCGTGCTGGACCGCTACGGCATCACGCCGCCGCCGGCGATCGCGCGGCACTTGGCCGATCCCGCCGGCGAGACCCCGAAGCCGGATGATCCGCGCCTGGCTGGCGCCTCATACACGCTCATTGCGCGCCCGCTCGGGAGCCTGGAGGCGGCCGCGGCCGCGGCGCGGGCGGCCGGCATCACGCCGGTGATCCTGGGCGACGCCATCGAGGGCGAGGCGCGCGAGGTCGGACGGGCCTTCGCCGGCATCGCCCTCAGCATCGCCGAGCATGGCCTGCCGGCCGCCGCGCCGGCGGTCCTGCTGTCGGGCGGCGAGACCACGGTCACGGTGCGCGGCGCCGGCCGCGGCGGCCGGAACGCCGAATTCCTGCTGGGGCTGGGCCTGGCGCTGGGCGAGCATCCGGCGATCCACGCCATCGCCTGCGACACCGACGGCATCGATGGCTCCGAGGACAATGCCGGCGCCCTGTGGGCGCCCGACAGCCTGGCCCGGGCCCGGGCGCTCGGCCTGGATGCCGCGGCGCGGCTGGCCGACAACGATGCCTATGGGCTGTTCGCCGGGCTCGGCGACCTGGTGGTCACCGGTCCGACGCTCACCAATGTCAACGATTTCCGCGCCATCTTGATTGTGGGGTAGGCATGCGCCGCGAATGTTCGACCCGGATCGTGGCCACGCTGGGCCCGTCCAGCACCGAGCCCGAGGTGATCGAGGCGCTGTTCGAGGCTGGCACCGACGTGTTCCGGCTCAACATGAGCCACGGCGACCACGCCGACCACGCCCGGCGCCACGCCGCCATCCGCGCGCTCGAGCGCAAGCGTAACCGGCCGATCGGCATCATGGCCGACCTGCAGGGCCCGAAGCTGCGCGTCGGGACCTTGGCCGAGGGGGCCGTGACCCTGGTGCCGGGCGCGCGCTTCCGCCTCGATCTCAATTCGGCGCCGGGCTCGGCCGAGCGGGTTTGCTTGCCGCATCCCGAGATCTTCGCCGCCGTCACCGAAGGCCAGGACCTGCTGATCGACGACGGCAAGCTTCGGGTGCGGGTGGTCGCCCACGGCAAGGACTGGGCGGACACCGAAGTGGTGGTCGGCGGCAAGCTCAGCAACCGCAAGGGCGTGAACGTGCCCCAGGCGATCCTGCCGCTGGCGGCGCTGACCGAGAAGGACCTGCGCGACCTCAACTTCATGCTCGGCCTGGGCGTCGACTATGTCGCGCTGTCCTTCGTGCAGCGGCCGGACGACGTGGCTCAGGCGCGCAAGCTGATCGACCGCAACGCCGGCATCCTGGTCAAGGTGGAGAAGCCGTCGGCGATAACCTGCCTGGACGAGCTGGTCGACCTGGCCGACGCCCTGATGGTGGCGCGCGGCGACTTGGGCGTCGAGCTGCCGGCCGAGGATGTGCCGCCCTTGCAGCGGCGGATCGTGCGGGCGTGCCGGCGCGCCGGCAAACCGGTGGTGGTGGCGACCCAGATGCTGGAATCCATGATCCAGTCGCCGACCCCCACCCGCGCCGAGGCTTCGGACGTGGCCACCGCGGTGTATGATGGCGCCGACGCCGTGATGCTGTCCGCCGAAACCGCCAGCGGCAGCTATCCGGTCGAGGCGGTGACCATCATGCATCGGATCATCACCCGCACCGAGGCCGACGACCTGTACCGGCCGCTGATGATGGCCGAGACGGTGACGCACGAGGCCACCACTTCGGATGCGATCGCGGCGGCGGCGGCCCAGACCGCTGACACGATCCGCGCCACCTGTATCGTCACCTACAGCAATTCCGGCCGCACCGCGCTGCGGGTCGCGCGCGAGCGGCCGCCGGTGCCGATCCTGGGCCTGACCGCGATTCCGGAGACCGCGCGCCGGATGATGCTGACCTGGGGTGTCCACGGCATGATCACGCCGGACTGCACCAGCTTCGACGAGATGGTCGACATCGCCTGCCGCGCCGCCGAGAGCGAGGCGATGGCCAACCCGCGCGACCTGATCGTGATCACCGCGGGCGTGCCGTTCGGCCGCGCCGGCGCCACCAACATCCTGCGCGTCGCGCGCATCCCCGACTGATGAAGCCGGCGGGACAGCCCCCGGCGCAGCCCGCACCGGCGCCGCGCGGCGGCGGGCCGGCGAACCCGGTGCCGATGGTGCCCGGCGGCACGGCGCGCAGCACCGTGGTGCAGCATCTGCGCCGGCTGGCCGAACGGCACCCCGAGCGCTTTGCCGACGGCCTGCGCCGCTTGCTGCGCGAGGACGGCTGAGCCGTGGCCCGCGACCCCCATGACGCTCTGCGCGCCCGGCGGCTATGGGCCTTCGCCTTTGACGCGATGCTGCCGGCCTGGCGCCGCCATGGCTGGGATGCGGCGCAGGGCCGCGTCCATGAGCGCCTGGACGCACGCTTCGCGCCGCAGGCGGCGCTGCCCGGGCGGCTGCACGCCCATTGCCGGCAGCTCCATTGCTTTGCCCTCGCGACAACGCTGATCGGGCGCGCCGAGGATCGGGCCCATGCCCGGCAGCTCTACGACTACCTGCTGTCGGCGTTCCGCGACCCCGACCATGGCGGCTGGGTCTATACCGTGGGCGCGGACGGCCGGCCGGCCGACCGGACCAAGGACTGCTACGGCCACGCCTTCGTGCTGTTCGCGCTGGCCGCGGCGCACCGCCATCTCGGCCTGCCGGGCGCGGCCATGCTGGCGCGCGAGACCCGCGACCTGATGGTCCGGCATCTGGCCCTCGAGATTGGCGGGTTCGCGACCCGGGCCGCGGCGGACTGGCGGGTCGAGGACCGGGCGCTGCGCCAGAACCCCAACATGCATATGTTGGAGGCGGTGCTGGCGCTGGCCGACGCCACTGGGGACCCGGTCTGGCGGGCTGATGCGGCCGCCCTGCTGGCGCTGTTCCGGACCTGCCTGTTCGACGCCGCGACCGGGACCCTGGGGGAGTATTTCGACGCCGCCGGCGCCCCGGCGCCGGACACCGGCCATATCGTCGAGCCGGGCCACCAGTTCGAATGGTACTGGCTGCTGCACCAGGCCATCCGCGTGACCGGCGATGCCGCCGTGGCGCCGGCGGCCGATGCCCTGCTCGCCTGGGGCCTGCGGCACGGCCTGGATGCCGGGCAGGGCGGCGTGGTCGACGAGGTCGACCGGACCGGCCGCGTGCTCAAGGACACCAAGCGGATCTGGCCGCTCACCGAAGCCGTGCGCGCGCTCGCCTGGCGCGTCCGCACCGGCGATGACGCGGCGTGGGCGCCGTTCCGGGCGCTGGTCGACGATCTGCTCGACCATCGCCTGCTGCCGGATGGCAGCTGGCGCGAATGGGTCGCGCGCGACGGCACCGCGGTGGTCGACTACCTGCCGTCGACCACGCCGTACCATATCCTGGGCGCCGTGGTCGAAGCGGTGGAGACGCTGGGCGGCCGCTAGAGCGGGATGTGCATGGGAAGGAATCGTCGGGAGTCCCCCTCCACCCAGCCTCCTCCCACAAGGGGAGGAGGGGGCCTTGTCTTTCTGAATACTCCTCCTCCCCTTGTGGGAGGAGGTCGGGTGGAGGGGTGCCAGCACGCCGGTCCGAGGTTTTCTTGAGCGGCACTTGGCGCTGGCGCGCCGGAACCGACCGTCAGCTCCGCAGGACAGCAGGCCAATCGCACCGCTTGCGCCGGATCGCGCCGGCACCGATGAAGCTCAAGGCCAGGGCCAGAGTGCTTGGCTCCGGCACCTCCGTCGGGGTTGGCCCGGAGGCAACCGCCTCACCGTTGAAATGCGCAAGATGGAAGCCGCTGTCCGCGCAGACGAAGCTCGGCTCGATAAGAAGCGACTCGCAGGGGCCGTCCGGCAATTGGAAGATCTCCGAACCACGTATCTGAGCCCACTCGGACGCCGTCTCGTCGGGAAAGAGAGCCTTCTGATAACTGGTACTCGTGAACCGGAACCGAAGCAGCAGGCTATCGTCATTGGGTCGGCGCGGCGTCACGAATGACTCGGTCCTGAGATAGACAATGCCCACCGCTGGGATATCCGGCGTGATGATCACTGTGGGTTCGAAGGGTTCCTCAGCAGGCACCAGGGGAACGCCGTCGATGGTCCCTTCGTAGCTCGCTATCCACTGCACCAGGACCCGTTGATAGGGGTCCTTGGGGCTGGGCAATCCGACAAAGTGGGGTTGATCGAATGTCTCGGTGGCGACGACGATGTGGGTGACCCCGAGATAGTCGAACGTTCCGTCGAAGCTGATGGTAACGGGGCTTGCCGCGGCCGGCAGGATGGCGGCGACCGCGGCGGCTATGCCGAAGAACATGGCGCGCATGAGCTCTCTCCGTCCTGGACTCCGCGGCGACCTGCAAAAACTTTGCCGTCTGCGGTATTCCTGTGATAACGGCGAGCACTCGAGCGGTCGTGTAAGAATAACAGACGGCCGGTCGCCGTGTGTTTTGTTCAAAATTCGAAAACGACCTGATCGATTGAGGTCCGCGATTGCATATCGCATCGGCGAGTCGACTGCAGTTGCGATGTGCGATCCGGCGCGCGCGAGCCGGACTGTTTCTAATGCTAACGGCCATCCGTGTATTGTCGCAAGATGGCGGCGGCATCGGGGTCGGACGGGAAGCCGAGGGCACGAGCGGGCGCCGCGTCGACGCGGGCCGGCAGGCGGCGCACCGCCGCCTCGACCCGGCGATCCGGGCGCAGCTCGACCGGCCCGGCGAGGGCGGCCACCAGGTCGCCGACGCGCATCGTCAACCCTGGCGATGCGACGGCTGTCGGGTCGCCCCAGGCCGCCAGGTCCAGGGCGTGCAGCAGGCCGTCCACGGCGCGCTGGAGCGACAGCACGCAGAGCTCGGCATCGGCGTCGACCGGGCAGACTGCCGGGCGCCCGGCCAGCGCGTCGCGGATGAGCGCGCCGGCGAAATCCGACACGGGGTCATAGGGTTCTGGCCGCACCAGGATCGTCGGCAGCCGGATCGCGCGGCCGTCGACATAGCCGCGGCGGCTGTATTCGGCGACCAGCAGCTCGCCCATGGCCTTGGCGGTCGCGAACGCGGTCTCCGGGCGCGCGGCGGCGAGCGTGCTGGCGAACACCAGCCGCGGCCGGGTGCCCGCGGCCCGGGCGGCCTCCAGGACGGCGCGCGTGCCGTCCAGATTGGCGGCGAGGCCGCGATCGAAATCGGCGTCCGCGACCACGGGCGGGATCTCCGCCAGATGCAGGATGGCATCGGTGCCGGGCAGCAGCCGCACCAGTCCGCCGAGGGCCAGGGCGTCGACCCGGTGGCGGTGGATGCGCGCATCGGCAAGGTCCGCGATGGGCGCCGGGTCGACCAGGTGCACCTCGCGGACGTCCGGGCGCGCGAGCAGCGCCTGGACGGCGCCGCGCGCCAGCCCATCGCCGCCGGTGATCACGATCCTCACGTCCGTCCTCCGTTGCCGAGCGCCGCCGCGACTTGCTCCAGGACCGGCGCCCAGTCGCCCGGCCGCGGCTGCCGGAACAGGCGCAGGCTCGGATACCACGGGCTGTCGCTGCGTCCGAGCAGCCAACGCCATTCGCTGTTCCAGGGCAACAGCACCCAGGTCGGCCGGCCCATGGATCCGGCCAGGTGGGCGATGCTGGTGTCGCAGGTGATCACCAGGTCCAGGCGAGCGATCAGCGCGGCGCTGTCCAGGAAGGCGTGGGGCCCGTTGTCGTCCAGGCCGGGGATGCACCGGATCCCGGCGGCGTCGAGGATGGCCGCCTCGTCCGGGCGAAGGTCGGGCTGCAGCGCCACCGCCGAGCGGCCGGCCACCGCGGCGGCCAGCCGGTCGAGCGGCAGTTCCCGGCCGGGCAGCCGCCGGCTGCTGCGCCAGGCCAGCCCGATGCCGCCGGGCGGCAGCCCGGCCAGGCGCGGCGCCGGGAAGCTGCCGGCGGTGAGCCAGGGCTGCGACACGGCCGTGGGCTCGGGCAGCCCGAGCCGGTGGGGCAGGCTCATCAGCGGCACGAAGGCATCGGGCTTGGCCATGGCCTGATGCGCGGTGACGACCCGGACGCTGGCCAGGGCGGGCTGAGCCCGGAGCAGGGCGGCGATCGCGGTCGGGACCATCAGGATGGTCTCGGCCCAGTGTTCGGCAAGCCGCGGCACGTAGCGGGCGAAGTGCAGGATGTCGCCGAAGCCGCCCTCGCCGATCGCCAGCACCGCGCGGCCGCCCGGCTCGCCCCGCCAGCGCCTGACGCCGTCGGCGATGATGCTGTCCAGCGGCAGGGCCAGGCGCTCGGGGCCGTAGGACGGGATCTCGACCCGGCGCTCGTAGCGACGCCAACCCTCGTCGAACTGGCCCAGCAGCAGCAGGACCTCGGCGATGCTGGCGGCCTCGGTGGCGAAATTCAGGCCCGGCTCGTCCAGCGGCAACGTCGAGCGCCGGCCGGCCTGGGCCAGCAGCGCTACCACCAGCAGCCGCTGCACGGCGGCGTCGCCCGGGGCCGCGGCCTCGGCGGCGCGGCAGGCCGCGACCACCTCGGGGATGCTGCCGCGGCCGTCCAGGACCTCGGCCAAGCGGCGCCGCAGCGCCGCGAGGTCAACCATGCCGCAGCGCCGCCGCAGCGGCGATGATGGCCGGCGCCCAGTCGCCCGGCGCCGGCTGCCGGAACAGGCGCAAGGTCGGGTACCAGGGGCTGTCGTCGCGGTCGAGCATCCAGCGCCAGCAGGCGTCGTAGCGCGACAGCACCCAGACCGGCTTGCCCATGGCCCCGGCCAGGTGGATCACGGCGGTGTCGACGCCGATCACCCGGTCCAGGTTGGCGATCACCGCCGCGGTCTCGGCGAAGTCGGTCAGGTCGCGCGACAGGTCCAGGATCCGCGGGTCTGCGGGTGTCGCATCCTTCTGCAGCGATGCCCAGGCGATGCCGGGGACATCCAGGAGCGGCCCCAGCGCCTCCGGGGGCAGCGAGCGGCGACGGTCGGTCGCCGCTGCCAGGGGATCGTGAGGCCGGCCGGCGCCGGCCCACACCAGCCCGACCCGCGGCCGGGGCAGCGGCGCCAGGCGTTCGGCCCAGGCCGCAGCGCGCTGCGGGTCGGGGGCGAGATAGGGCACCGGCGCCGGGATGGTGTCGAGGGTTGTCCCGCAGGCCCAGGGCAGGCTCATCAGCGGACAGTGCAGGTCGAAGGCCGGCAGCGGTGCGCCCGGGTCGCGCAGTGGCGCGCCTGAGGCTATCACCGCCGCCGGCCCGGTCAGGCTGCCGAGCAGGGTGACCAGCGGCCCCGGCACTTCCATCAGCACGCGCGCGCCCCGGGCTGCGACCAGGCTGGCGTAGCGGCAGAACTGCAGCGTGTCGCCGAACCCCTGCTCGGCATGGAGCAGCACGGTCCGGCCGGCGATCGGCTCGCCGGTCCATAGCGGCACCGGCCAGGCGCGCGCCGTCGGCGCCAGGACCGTGGTGCCCCAGCGCGCCTCGTGGTCGGCCCAGCCGCCGAAATCGCCGGCCTTGAGGCGTGCCAGGCCGCGGTTGTAGCGCGCGTTGGCGTGGCCGGGATCGACCGCCAGCACGGCGTCGCACCAGGCGATCGCCGGCGCCGGCTGGTTCATCAGCAGGTGGGCCACTGCCAGGTCGTTGTGCACGGCGGGCGCGCCGGGCGCCAGCCGGTCGGCCTCGGCCAGCGCCCGCGCTGCCTCGGCGCCGCGGCCCTGGCGCAGCAGGGCGCGGCCATGGTTGGCGTGAACCTGCGCGTTGTCCGGGGCGAGATCGAGCGCGGCCCGGTAGTGCAGCGCTGCCGGGCCGTCCTGGCCGAGCGCCGCCAGGGCGTTCGCCAGGTTGCAGTGCGCCGCGGCCGTCGGCGCCAGCGCCGCCGCCTGAGCGAACAGCCGGGCGGCCTCGCCGTGCCGGCCGTCCCGCCACAAGGCCTTGGCATCGGCCGTCACTTGTGCAGCGGTCGCGATGGGGGACTGCGCCGGCGCGTCGTCGATCACCCGGGCGGAGATGGCGGAACCGGATCCCGATGTCAATCGCCCGGCGCCGCCGTCACGCCTGCACGGGGGCTTTACGCGGGCCGGGGCGCCGCCCAAGCTTCGGTGTCGAGAGACTGCGGCGCAGGGCGGGATGGTAGCAGGCTCCAAGCTTCGGCACGCCGTGGTCGCCGGTCTGGTCGTTGTGGCTGCCGTCGGTGGTGCACAGCTCGGCCTCGGCACTGTATTGCTGGTGCTGGCGGTGCTCGCCGTCGCGGCGTTACTGAGGCGGACGGCGGTCGCGGCAGACCCGGCGCTGTTCCGTGCCCTGTCGCTTCAAGGCGGCCACGTTGCGATGCTCCTGCTCGGGCGCGTGCTAATGCTTGGCCGCGCGCCTTTCGAAGATCTGTTCAATCCGGTCCTGACGGCGGCGCTGCTGGCCTGGCTGGCGCTGCGATCCTCGCGCATCGCTGCTTGCCTGTTGATCGTGGTGCAACTGGATGCAATCGTCGGGAGCGTCCAGGGTATGATCCAGATCCTCGATCTCCCACTGTCGCCGGCCGACACTCGGGCCATGGTGCTGGGGGTGGTGATCCAGATCCTGACCCACGCGCTCGGCATCGTCCTGACTGCAACGCTGCTGCGGTACTGGCACCGTGCGCGGCGGGCCGTGGCTGCCGCCGGGTAATGTCCAGGTCGAGTCGTCGCCGGGCAGGAGGAACTCCGCATGACCCTTGAGATCGTCCGCGCCGATATCACGACCCTGGCCGTCGACATGATCGTCAACGCCGCCAACGGCACGCTGCTCGGCGGCGGCGGGGTCGACGGCGCCATCCATCGGGCCGCCGGGCCCGAGCTGCTGGCGGCCTGCGTCCCGCTCGGCGGCTGCGCTACCGGCGAGGCCAAGCTGACGCCGGGCTTCCGGCTGCCGGCACGCTGGGTCGCCCATACGGTCGGGCCGGTGTGGCAGGGCGGTGGCGAGGGCGAGGCGGAGCTGCTCGCGGCCTGCTATCGCGCTTGCCTCGGCCTGGCGCGCCAAGCCGGGGCCCGCAGCATTGCGTTTCCCGCGATCAGCACCGGCGTCTACAAATATCCGCCGGCGGCGGCCGCGCATATCGCCGTGACCACTGTCGCGGCCGCGCCCGAGCGCGCGGCGCTCGACCGGGTCCTGTTCTGCTGCTTCGACGATGCCGCGGTCCGCCACCACCAGGCCGCGTTGGCGGCGCTGGGGCCGCTGCCGTGATCCGTGTGGTGCGGATCAGCGCGCCCCGCTTCGTCGCAGGCCTCGTTGCCGAGGACGGCCGGGTCGTGGCCGCGGCGCCGATCATCCGCAGCTATCGGGGGCGGACTCTCGAGCAGGCCCGGCGCCACTGCGAGCGCCGGGGCTGGGCGTGGGAGGAGATCCCGTCCGGCCCCGATCACCCGATGCCGTAGCTCCGCGCCCAGCCCAGGCCCGCCTTGGTGCCGGCCAGCGGCTTGTACTCGCAGCCGATCCAGCCCGGATAGTTCAGCTGGTCGATGACGCTGAACAGATAAGGATAGTGGATCTCGCCGCGGTCGGGCTCGTTGCGGCCGGGATTGCCGGCGATCTGCACATGCCCGATATGCTCGACATAGTGATTGAAGCGGGCCGACAGGTCGCCCTCGGTGATCTGGGTATGGTAGGCGTCGAACTGGATCTTGAGGTTGTCGGCGCCGACCGCCTCGATCAGGCGCCGCGCCTGCTCCAGCCGGTTGAGGTAGTAGCCGGGAATGTCGCGGTGGTTGATCGGCTCGATCATGATGGTGACGCTGGCGGCCGCGGCGGCTTCGCAGGCGCGGGCGAGGTTGGCGCGGGCGGTCTCGTCGGCGGCCTCGCCCATGGCCAGGCCGGTCATGGCGTGCAGGCGCGGGCAGCCCAGCGCCTGGGCATATTCCAGGGCCTTGGCCAGGCTGGCGGAAAACTCTTCCTCGCGCCCCGGCAGGGCGCCGATGCCGCGCTCGCCGGCCGCCCAGTTGCCGCCGGCGAAGTTGAACAGCACCAGCTCCAGCTTCGCCGCGGACAACCGCTGGGCGATGGCGTCGGGCGTGTAGTCGTAGGGGAACATCATCTCGACCGCCTTGAACCCGGAGTCGGCGGCGGCCTGGAAACGGTCGAAGAAGTCGTGCTCGAGGAAGAGCCAGGTCAGATTGGCGGCGAAGCGCGGCATGCGGGGCGATCCTTGGCGAAGGTCGGCGGCGAGGCTAGCTTGCTTTACGGGCATTCGGCGGCAGGGGCAACCCGGCCGTCCCAGCCGCAATGGGGAGAGGGCCGTGCCAGGCGAGACCGAGACTGCGATCGTGCTGGGCGCGATCGCCGACGACTTTACCGGTGCCACCGACCTGGCGAACGCGCTGACCCGCCAGGGCATGCGGACGCTCTTGACCAATGGCGTGCCGGAGGCGCCGCCGGCCGGGGTCGACGCCGTGGTGGTGGCGCTCAAGACCCGGACCATCGACGCCGCGCTCGCCGTCGAGCAATCGCTGGCGGCGTTGGCGTGGCTGGCCCAAGCCGGCGTGCGGCAGGTCTATTTCAAGTACTGCTCGACCTTCGACTCGACCGACCGCGGCAATATCGGGCCGGTGGCCGACGCCCTGCTGGCGGCCCTGGAGGCGCCGGCGACGGTGGTGTGCCCGGCCTTCCCCGGCGCCGGGCGGACCATCTATCGCGGCCACCTGTTCGTCGGCGACCGGCTTTTGTCGGAGTCGCCGATGCGCGACCACCCGCTGACCCCCATGACCGACCCCGACCTGGTGCGGGTGATGGCGCGTCAGTCGGCCGGCAGCGTCGGGCTGGTGCCGCAGCCGGTGGTGGCCGAAGGGGCGCAGGCGGTGCGCCGGAAGCTCGACGAGCTGGCCAAGGCCGGCCACCGCTATGCCGTGCTCGACGTTATCGCCGACCCCGACCTGTCCGTGCTGGGCGAGGCGGTGGCCGACCTCAAGCTGGTCACCGGCGGCTCGGGGTTGGCGATCGGGCTGCCGGCGGCCTATCGCCGGCGCGGCTGGCTGCCGCCCTTCGCGCCCAAGGCGACCTTGCCGGCCGCCGATCCCGGCCCCGCGGTGGTGCTGGCCGGCAGCTGCTCGCAGGCGACCCAGGGCCAGGTGGCGGCCTTCCGCACGGTCGGACCGTCGCGCCAGCTCGATCCCATGGTGCTGGAGCGCGAGCCGGGAGAGCTCGACGCGGCGATCGCCTGGGTGGCCGAGCGCATGGCACGCGGGCCGGTGCTGGTCTATTCCACCGCCGACCCGGCCAGCGTGGCCGCAAGCCAGCGCTGGCTGGGCCGCGAGCGCGCCAGCGACCTGCTGGAGTCGGCCTTCGCGCGGATGGCTGTGGCCTTGGTCGAACGCGGGGCGCGGCGGCTGGTGGTGGCGGGCGGCGAGACATCAGGCGCCGTGGTCCAGGCGCTGAAGGTCGCCGCCTTGCGCATCGGCCCGGAGATCGCGCCGGGTGTCCCCTGGACGGTGACCGCCGGCGGCCGGCCGGTGATCGCGCTGGCGCTGAAATCCGGCAATTTCGGCGGGCCCGACTTCTTTGCGCGCGCCCTGGAGCAGGCGCCATGACCGGGATCCTCAGCGCCGAGACCGCGGCGCGCGACCGCCTGGCCGAGCATGGCCGATCGCTGTTCGACCGCGGCCTGACCCCGGGCTCCAGCGGCAACCTCAGCGTCCGGCTGGACGACGGCTGGCTGATGACCCCGACCAACGCCTGCCTGGGCCGGCTGGACCCGGCGCGGCTGTCGCGGCTGGACCGCGACGGCCGGCTGCTGTCGGGCGACCCGCCGACCAAGGAATCCTTCCTGCATGGGGCGATGTATGACGAGCGGCCGAAGGCCGGGGCGGTGGTGCACCTGCACTCGACCTATGCGGTCGCGGTGTCGTGCCTGGCCGACGTCGACCCGGCCGACGTGCTGCCGCCGATCACGGCCTATTACGTGATGCGGGTGGGCCGGCTGCCGCTGGTGCCGTTCTATCTGCCCGGCGACCGCGACCTAGCCGAGGCGGTGCGCCGGCTCGCCAACCGCCACCATGCGGTGCTGCTGGCCAATCACGGCCCGGTGGTCGCCGGCCGCGACCTCGACGCCGCCGTCTACGCCGTCGAGGAGCTGGAGGAGACCGCGCGCCTGCACCTGCTGCTGCACGGCCACCGGACTCGGCCGCTGACCCCGGCCCAGGTGGCGGCGGTCCTGGAGAAGTTCCCGTCGTGAGGGGGCTGGCGGTTGACATGTGTCAATGGCGCGCGCATTGTCCGCGGCTCCGGGCCGGTGCTGTTGCGTTACCTTGGCTGTCGCAGCGGCATTCCCACGCCCGGGACCAGGTTCGGCGCGGGCCGATATCGGAAGGTTACCTGTCGCGGGTTCGAGTCCCGCCGGCGCCTCGGTGCCGTAGCTCAGTTGGTAGAGCAGCCTCCTTTCGAGCCACCATGTCCGCGCTCTATCGCCAGCAGACTGCGAAATCGGCGCGGGCCGATATCGGATGGTTATCGGGTCGCGGGTTCGACTCCCGCCGGTGCGCGAGCGCCGTAGCTCAGTCGGTAGAGCAGAGTCCGTCCGAGCCACCATGTCCGCGCCACTCCCAGGGTGCCGTTCGATACACGGTTTGGTCGCATTCGGGATGGCCAAGCAGATGTCGGCTGCATGGATCGTTGTCGTTGACAACCCGCGGGCACAGGAGCATTGTCCGCCGCCTCGGGTTCGGCGCGGGCCGGATCGCGAAGGTTACCTTGCCACGGGGAGGGTTGCGGGTTCGATTCCCGCCGGTGCCTTCGGCGCCGTAGCTCAATGGTAGAGCATCCACAAACACCTTTGCGTCAAACACGACCGCGTCACCTGACACTATGTTCGACCAGATCCGCGTCGCACGGAAACGGAGCAAACCGGACTTTGAACCCAGAACCAGCACATAGCGCCGGCTGCGGGCCGGCGGCCGAGGGTTACCTGGTGCTGGCGGGTTCGACTCCCGTGCGGTGTCGCTGACGCCGTAAGCAAGCCCTCGCCAACACACGCCCGCAGCCGCAAGTCGGAGGGCGTGTGATGACCAACTACGCACAGCATGTTTCGCTGCGGCAGACGCCGCAGTCCGAGCCGATCCCGGGCACCGTCGCCAACGCGGCGGGCGGGCAGGCCTTTCCGGTCGACGACTGGACGCGGCTCGACCGCTTCCTGGTCCTGGGCTCGGAGGGTGGCAGCTATTATGCCGGGGAGCGGGCGCTCACCCGCGCCAACGCCGCGGCCGTTCTCCGCTGTATCCAGGCGGACGGCGCGCGGTCGGTCGCGCGCATCGTCGAGGTCAGCACGGCAGGCCGGGCGCCGAAGAACGATCCGGCACTGTTCGCGCTCGCGCTGGCCGCTGCGGCCGGGGACGAGGGGACGCGCCGGGCGGCGCTCGCCGCCTTGCCGGCGGTCGCCCGCACCGGGACGCACCTGTTCCAGTTCGCCGAGGCGGTGCAGGCCAGCCGCGGCTGGGGTCGGGCCTTGCGGCGCGGCGTCGCCGGCTGGTACCTGAGCCGGCCCGTCGAGCAGCTCGCCCTGCAGCTGGTCAAGTACCAGCAGCGCAACGGCTGGACCCACCGCGACCTGCTGCGGCTGGCCCACCCGCTGACCGACGAGCCGCCGCGCCGGGCGCTGTTCGACTGGGCGTGCGGACGGGCTGCCGGCGACGCGCTGCCGGCCCTGGTGCGCGGGTTCGAGGCGCTGCGGCGCGCCGGATCCGCGGCCGAGGTGGCGGCGCTGGTGCGGGCGCACGACCTGCCGCGCGAGGCGGTGCCGACCGAGTGGCTCAACGACGCCGAGGTGTGGCGGGCGCTGCTGGCGCGCATGCCGGCGACGGCGCTGGTCCGCAATCTCGGCAAGCTGTCGGCGGTGGGCGTGCTCAAGCCGTTGTCCGACGACGTTGCCGCGGTCGTGGCGGCGCTCGGCGACCGCGAGCGGCTCCGGCGCGCTCGGGTGCACCCGCTGGCCCTGCTGCTGGCCCTGCGCACCTACGCCTCCGGGCATGGGGACAAGGGCGGGCTCGTCTGGTCGCCGGTGTCGGCCGTGGTCGATGCGCTCGATGCCGCGTTCTACGCCGCGTTCGATGCGGTCGAGCCGAGCGGTCGCCGGGTGCTGCTGGCGCTCGACGTCTCGGGCTCGATGGCATCGGGGCGGGTGGCCGGTTCGGCGCTGACGCCGCGCGAGGCGTCGGCGGCGATGGCCTTGGTCACCGCCGCGACCGAGCCGCGGCATCACATCGTCGGCTTCACCGCCGGCGACGACCTGACGCCGCTGCCGGTCACGCCGGCGATGCGGCTGGACCAGGCGGTGGGTGCGGTCGGGGCTGCCGTTCGGCCGCACCGATTGCGCGCTGCCGATGCTGCACGCGCTCAGGCACGGCCTGTCGGTGGACGCCTTCGTGGTCTACACCGACAGCGAGACCTGGGCCGGGGCGATCCACCCGGTCCAGGCGCTGCGCCGGTACCGCGAGCGGACCGGAATCCCGGCCAGGCTCGTGGTGGTCGGGCTGGTGTCCAACGGGTTCTCGATTGCGGACCCGACGGATGCCGGCATGCTTGATGTCGTCGGCTTCGACACCGCGGCGCCCGCGGTGATCGCCGACTTCATCCGGTCGTAGGGAGGCCCGCCCGGGTATCCGGGCGGGCCATCACTCGAATTCCTATATCGGCAGCTCCAGCCGCGCCGTCAGCCCGCCGCCCGGGCGGTTGCTGAGGCTGATGTCGCCGCCATGGCCGCGGGCGACCGTGCGCGCGACGGCGAGGCCCAGGCCGACGCCGCCGGTGTCGCGGTTGCGCGAGCCCTCGATACGGTAGAAGGGCTGGAACACCCGCTCCTGCTGGTCGTCGGGGATGCCTGGGCCGTCGTCCTCGACCGCGACCACCGCGCGCCCGGGCTCGGCATGGACCGTGACCCGCGCGGTGCCGCCATATTTCACCGCGTTGTCGACCAGGTTGGCGAGCGCGCGCTTGACCGCCGCAGGCCGGCAGCGGATGTCGACGCCGCCGCTGCCGGCGAAGGTCACGGCGGCGCCCGCGTCGGCGGCGTCGTCGCACACGCTCTGGGCCAGGCGGCCGAGATCGACCAGCGTCCGCGGCTCGCGCTTGGTGTCGTCGCGGGCGAAGGCCAGGGTCGATTCGATCATGGCGCTCATCTCGTCGAGGTCGGCCAGCATCTTGCGCTGCTGCTCGGGATCGTCGACGAACTCGGCGCGCAGCCGCAGCCGGGTCAGCGGCGTGCGCAGGTCATGGGACATCGCCGCGATCATCTTGGTGCGGTCGTCCAGGAAGCGCACCAGCCGGTGCTGCATGCGGTTGAACGCCTGGATCGCCAGGCGCAGTTCGCGGGGACCGCGCTCGGCCAGCGGCGGGGCGTCGGTGTCGACGCCCAGCCGGTCGGCGGCCTCGGCGAAGTCCAGGATCGGCGCAGCCAAGCGGCGCGCCGCCAGCACCGACAGGCCGGCCACCAGCAGGGTGAACAGGCCCAGCCGCAGGGCGAAGCGCAGCAGCGGGATGCGCGGCACCGGATCGGCCAGGGTGACGTGCAGCCAACGCCCGTCATGCAAGGCCACCTGGAGGTGCAGCGGGCCTGGCCCGAGCAAGGCATCGCGCAGCCACGACCACCCCTCGGCCGGTCCATGCGTGGCGATCACCACCGGCCACGCCGGATCGCCCAGCGCCGTCGCTAGCCGTCGTCGGATGAACCGAAAGCGCGGGCCGTGCTCGTCGGCCGGGCCCATCGTCGGCGCCGGCTCCAGCACGGCCTGGAAGGACCGGCCGCCGGCGGCCGCGGCCAGGCGCGCCTGGTCCGATGCGGGCGCGTCGGCGACCGTGCGGGCGGTGTCGGCGATCTCGTCCAGGACCTGGTCGAACGGTGCGCGCGCCGGCATGCCTTCCAGATAGAACATGCCGACGCTGCCGAGCTGCGCGATGACCAGCACCAGCACCACGGTCATGGCGATGCGGACGGCGATGCTGTCGCGCCGGCGCTGGGTCCGGTGCCCGGTCACGGCGCGCCGCCGCTGACGGCGACCGGCGTCGCGAACACGTAGCCGCCGCTGCGCACGGTCTTGATCAGCGCCGGCTGGCGCGGATCGTCTTCCAGCTTGCGCCTGAGACGGCTGACCTGGACGTCGATGCTGCGGTCGAAGCTGGCGGCGGCGCGGCCACGGCTGAGGTCCAGCAGCTGGTCGCGGGTCAGCACGCGCTGCGGCCGCTCGGCGAAGGCCAGCAGCAGGTCGAATTCGCCGGCGCGCAGGTCGACCAGCGCCGCCGACGGCGAGAACAGCTGGCGCCGGCTGACGTCCAGGCGCCAGCCGGCGAAGGTCAGGATGCGCCCCTGGACCGGCGGTTCGGGGGCGGCGGCGCCGGTCCGACGGAGCACGGCGCGGACGCGGGCCAAGAGCTCGCGCGGGTTGAACGGCTTGCCCAGATAGTCGTCGGCGCCCATCTCCAGGCCGACGATGCGGTCGGTGTCCTCGCCCATGGCGGTCAGCATGACGATCGGCATCGGCCCGTCGGCGCGCAGGCGCCGGCACAGGCTGAGGCCATCCTCGCCGGGCAGCATCAGGTCCAGGATCACCAGGTTGATGCGCGCCGCCTCCAGCGCCCGGAACATGGCCGGGCCGTCGCGCGCCGTGGTCACCCGGTAGCCGTGCTTGACCAGGAAGCGCGACAGCAGGGCGCAGATCTCGGCGTCGTCGTCGACGATCAGAAGGTGCGGTGTGGCGGCGGTCATTGCCGCTCCGACTATCCCGCGGCGCCCGCCGTCGGCGGTAGCGGAGTTTTGTAACCGACTGTTGCGGTCCCGACCGGCGACACAGACGGAAACAATTCTAGGTACCCAGGACATCAGCCGGCAAAGAACGCCCCCGATCGTGGCGCCGTCGCTCACGGCGTCCGAGGGTCCAGCATGGCCGATCCGATCACCTGGGTGGTGCTGGCCGTCGGGGTCATGCTCGCGGCCACCGCATGGGCGCTGGCCTGAGATGGCCGCGTCCCTCGCCGCCGATGCCATCCCCGATGCCATTCTTGTGCAGCGCGTCGCCGGCGGCGACCATCGCGCCTTCGAGCTGCTGTTCCAGCGCTACCGGGCGCGCATGGTCGGCATCGCTCGCCGCCACGGGCAGGGCCCCGGCGATGCCGATGACATCGCCCAGGACGCGTTCCTGCGGGTTTGGCTCTACGCCCGCCAATGGCGGGCCGACGGGGCCCGGTTCTCGACCTGGCTCTACCGCGTGGTGGTCAATCTGTGCATCGACCGCGGCCGGCGCCCGGCACCGCTGCCGCTGGACGGCGTCGCGGACATGGCCGACACGGCGCCGGTGGCGCCCGGCCTGATCCAGCGCCGGCAACGCGCCCGCATGGTCGCCGACGCCGTGGCCGCGCTGCCGGCCACCCAGCGGCAAGCCGTGCATCTGTGCTATTTCGAGGAGCGGTCGAACGCCGAGGCCGCGGCGCGCATGGCGGTGTCGGTCGGCGCCCTGCAGTCGCTACTGGTGCGCGGCCGGCGCGCCCTGAAGCGGCAACTGGACATGGACGCGCTGGCCGAGTTGGCGGATGCTGGATGACGTCTGCCGCGCCGGCCCTGGCTTGCGGCGGGGTGCTGCCAGTGGCATGGGATCGGCATCATGCCTGCGAACCGGCCAACCTATCCGTCCTCGCCCGAGCTGTCCGCCGAGCAGCTGCGCCGGCTGGTCATCACCGCCGACGCGCCGCTGATCGTCGATGTCCGGCCCCATGCGGCCGACGACTGCCTGATCGCCGGCGCCTGCCGGCGCGATCCGGTGCGCGTGACCGACTGGGGGCCGGCGCTGCCGGCGCGGACCGCGGCGGTGGTCTATGGCGCCTCGGACGAGCCGGTCGCGGCGCATATCGCGGCGCGGCTGTCGGCGCTCGGGCACCGCGCCATGGACTTGGCCGGCGGCATGGCGGCCTGGCGGCGCATCGGCGGCCCGCGGGTCGGCCGCCACCGCTATGCCGAGCCGGGCGCGCCGCCGTCGCGCTGGATCACCCATCGCCATCCGCGCATCGATCGGGTTGCCTGCCCCTGGCTGGTGCGCCGCTTCGTCGACCCGCGCGCCGAGTTTCACTATGCGCCCGCCGAGGCCGTGCTGCCGCGCGCGGCAGCCTTGGACGCCGTTCCCTTCGACGTGCCCGGCGTGCCGTTCTCGCACCATGGCGGCGGCTGCAGCTTCGACAGCTTCGTGACCGGCTTCGCGATCGTCGACCCGGTGCTGGCCAAGCTGGCGCGCATCGTCCGCGGCGCCGACCTGGAGCAGCCGGACCTGGCGCCGCAGTCCGCGGCGCTGCAGGCCCTGGTCGAAGGGCTGGCCGCGACCACCCACGACGACGCCAAGATGCTGGCCGACGGCTGTGCCGTCCTCGACGAGCTCTACCGCTGGTGCCGGGACCATCCGGGCGCATGATCGGCAAGCTGCCCCTTGCCGGTCGGACCGTGCTGGTCGTCGACCCCGCCGCCCATGCCCGCCAGATGATCATCAAGATCCTGCGCGACCATGGCGGGGTGGCGACCGTCTACGAGGCCCGCCACGCCCGCGACGCCATCGAGCTGCTGGAGGTCAGCAAGGGCCTGCTGGACCTTCTGGTCAGCGCCGTCGAGCTGCCGCACATCAACGGCTATGCGCTGGTCAAGTCGGTGCGCATGGGCCGGACCCCCGGCCTGCCCAGCATTCCGGCCGCGCTGTACCACGCGGTGGTCGACCGGCGGATGGAGCGGCTGGGCGAATCGCTGGGGGCGGGGTTCATGTTCGGCCTGCCGGTCGCGGCCGCCGATCTCTGCCGCGAGCTGGCGCGCGTCATCCAGCAACGCGGCCCGGCGCGGCCGCGCGCCTATTACGAGGCGATCGACACCGAGTGGAACCGGCCCGCCGCGTCGGCGGCCCCGGCCGACGCCCCGCCGGCGGCGCCGCAGCCGGGCATCGCGGCCGTGGCGATCCAGGCCGAGATGCCGCTGGCCGCCGACCTGGTCGGATCCCACGGGCTGGTGCTGGTGCCGGCCGGTGGCACCGTCACGCCACGGCTGATTCGGCGGCTGATCGACAACGGCGCGCTCAACCCCGAGGACATCGTCCCGGTGGTGACCGACGCCTAATGCAAGCGGGCTGCGGAACGCGCCCGGACGGCCTATAACCGCCTGCTCTATCCGACGACGCGGGCGGTGGGCCGATGCAGCTGGGGTTCGGCGCGGAGTTCGAGGATCTCTATCGGCGCGACGGGCTGGTCCGGCTCGACGGCCGCTTCGTCGCCTGGCTGGCCGAGGCCGACATGGCCCTGCACAACCGCCTGATGGCGGCGCGCGCCACGCCCGAGGCGATGGCGGCCAAGGACGAGAGCCAGCTGATCCTGGACCTGGGCCCGCATCTGGAGGACTTCCTGGGGCGGCTGTTCGGCATCGGGGCCGAACTCGGCGCCCTGCGCGCCCGCCAGGACGCCCTGGCGCCGCTGTTCGAAGTCAAGCGCCTGTTCGTGCAGCGTCGCGCCGCCAAGGCCGTGACGCCCGAGGCCGCGGCCGGGCTCGACGGCTCCGCGCTGGCGGCGGCCCTGGCCGACCGCTTCGGCGAGCCGTTCGCCGACGAGCTGACTTACGCCCGCCACGTCGCGGCCTGGCTGGCCGACGAGACCGGCCACGCCGAGGATCTGGACCTGGCGGCGCGCTACGCCGCCTGGGCGCTCCATGCGCCCGAGGGCCGGGCCAAGCACCGGCCGGGCGTCCTGTTCAAGCAGCCGCACAAGCTCGACCCGCACCACCTGGTGCCGGTCGAGACCGAGGCTGCGCATGGCGTGCTGCGCATGGCGCTGCCCGCGGCCGATCTGCGCCGGCGCGAGGGCTTCGGCCTGACCGACCCCGGCACCGACCTCGTCGGCGCGCTCGATCAGGCCAATTACTGCATTTGGTGCCATCATCAGGGCAAGGACAGCTGCTCGAAGGGCTTGCGCGAGAAGTCCGGAGACTTCCGCAAGAGCGTCTTCGGCGTGACCCTGGCCGGCTGCCCGCTCGACGAGAAGATCTCGGAGATGCACCAGCTCAAGGCCCAGGCGCATCCGGTCGCCGCCCTGGCCGTCGTCTGCGTCGACAACCCGATGTGCGCGGCCACCGGCCACCGCATCTGCAACGACTGCATGAAGGCCTGCATCTATCAGAAGCAGGAGCCGGTCGACATCCCGCAGGCCGAGACGCGGATCCTCAAGGACGTCCTGGGCCTGCCCTACGGCTTCGAGGTCTACAGCCTGCTGACCCGCTGGAACCCGCTGGACATCCGGCGGCCGCTGCCCAAGCCGGACAGCGGCTACAAGGTGCTGGTGGTGGGGCTGGGACCGGCCGGCTACACGCTCGCCCATCACCTGATGAATGACGGGCACCGGGTGGTTGCCATCGACGGCCTCAAAATCGAGCCGTTGCCGGCCGAGCTGTCAGGCACCGGGCTGTCGGGGCGCCGGACGGGGTTCGCGCCGGTGCGCGATGCCGCTGAGCTGTTCGAGCGGCTGGACGAACGCGTTTTGGCCGGTTTCGGCGGTGTCGCCGAGTACGGGATCACCGTGCGCTGGGACAAGAACTTCCTGAAGCTGGTGCGGCTGCTGCTGGAGCGGCGGCGCGAGCTCGCCCTGCATGGCGGCGTGCGCTTCGGCGGCGCGCTCACCGTCGACCGCGCCTT
Organism: uncultured Comamonadaceae bacterium; assembly: GCA_964511405.1. Lineage (GTDB taxonomy): Bacteria > Pseudomonadota > Alphaproteobacteria > Elsterales > Elsteraceae > CAZEFK01. The sequence continues at coordinate 24,567 of CAZEFK010000048.1, forward strand.
CGCGCTGGGCTTCGACCACGTCGCGCTGTGCGCCGGCGCCGGCCGGCCGACTGTGCTGTCGATGCCCAACGGCCTTGCGCGTGGGGTCCGGCAGGCCTCGGACTTCCTGATGGCCCTGCAGCTGACCGGGGCGGCCAAGGCCGACAGCCTGGCCAACCTGCAGATCCGCCTGCCGGTGGTGGTGGTGGGCGGCGGCCTGACCGCCATCGACACCGCCACCGAGGCGCTGGCCTACTACCCGGTCCAGGTCGAGAAGGTCCTCACCCGCTACGAGCTGCTCGCGGCGGAGCTGGGCGAGGCCGCGGTGCGGGCGCGCTGGTCGGCGGAGGAGGCGGAGATCGCCGACGAGTTCCTGGCCCACGCCCGGGCCATCCGCGCCGAGCGCACCGCGGCCGCCGCCGAGGGCCGGCCGGCCGACGTCGTTGGCCTGCTGCGCCGCTGGGGCGGCTCGACCATCGCCTATCGCCGCCGCCTGATCGACGCCCCCAGCTACACCCTCAATCACGAGGAAGTGATCAAGGCGATGGAGGAGGGGATCTGGTTCGTCGAGCAGGCGACGCCGGTCGCGGTCGAGGTCGACGCCTACGGCGCCGCCAGCGGGCTCACGATCAGCCGCCCCGGCCCCGACGGCGCGGCGGTCACCACGACCCTGCCGGCGCGCGCCGTCCTGGTCGCCGCCGGGACCCAGCCCAACACGGTGCTGGGACGCGAGGACCCCGGCCATGTGACCCTGGACGGCAAGTATTTCCAGGCGCTGGACGAGCAGGGGCAGCCGGTCAGCCCGGAGCGGACGGCCAAGCCCGACGCCGTCCATGTGCTGGTCGAGCGGCGGCCCGACGGCCGCGCCATGAGCGTGTTCGGCGACCTGCACCCGTCCTTCGCCGGCAACGTCGTCAAGGCCATGGGCGGCGCCAAGCAGGGCTATCCGGTGATCGACCGGGTGCTGCGCCAGCGCCCGCCGACCGCCGTGGCCGCCGACGACCTGGTGGCCCGGCTGGACGACGGTCTGCGCGTGACCGTGCACCATGTCGAGCGGTTGACGCCGACCATCGTCGAGGTCGTGCTGCGCGCGCCCTTGGCGGCGGCGGCGTTCCGGCCCGGCCAGTTCTATCGCCTGCAGAACTACGAGGCGCACGCCGCGCGCACCGCCGACACGGTGCTGGCCATGGAAGGGCTGGCGCTGACCGGCGCCTGGACCGACCCGGAGCGCGGGCTGGTGTCGACGATCGTGCTGGAGATGGGCGGCTCGTCCGATCTCTGCACCTGGCTGCAGCCCGGCGAGCCGGTGGTGCTGATGGGCCCGACCGGCACCCCGACCGAGACGCCCGGCGGCGAGACCGTGCTGCTGGCCGGCGGCGGCCTGGGCAACGCCGTGCTGTTCTCGATCGGCCAGGCGCTGCGGGCAGCCGGCAGCCGCGTCATCTATTTCGCCGGCTACAAGACGCTGGCCGACCGCTACAAGGTCGACCAGATCGAGGCTGCCGCCGATGTCGTGGTGTGGTGCTCGGACGAGGCGCCCGGCTTTGTGCCCGGCCGGCCGCAGGACCTGAGCGTCGTCGGCAATATCGTGCAGGCCATGGTCGCCTATGCCGAGGGCCGGCTGGGGCGGGTGCCGCTGCCGCTGTCGGCCTGCCAGCGCGTGGTCGCGATCGGCTCCGACC
>CAZEFK010000048.1:26237-37799 GCA_964511405.1 uncultured Comamonadaceae bacterium
GCCTACGCCGGGGGCCAGCTGGGCAAGCAGCCCTTCGACCTGCGCACCGTGGACCGCATCATCGCCATCGGCTCGGACCGCATGATGAACGCGGTCAAGCAGGCCCGCTACGAGATCCTCAAGCCCCTGCTCAAGCCCGGCCACGTGGCCATCGGCTCCATCAACTCGCCCATGCAGTGCATGATGAAGGAGATCTGCGCCCAGTGCCTGCAGCGCCACGTCGACCCGGCGACCGGCCGCGAGACCGTGGTGTTCAGCTGCTTCAACCAGGACCAGCCCTTGGACCGCGTCGACTGGCAGAACCTCAACGACCGCCTGCGCCAGAACGGGACCCAGGAGAAGCTGTCGGCGCTGTGGCTGGACCGGTGTCTGCGGCAGCTCCGGCTGCGGGCGGCGGCGGAGTAGGGGCCGCCGCCCGCGCCCGGTCACCCGACCAAGCGCTTGACCCAGTCCGCCACCGCGTCGCCGCTGCTCATGTCGGCCTGGACCAGCCCGTCGATCATGAAGGTCGGCGAGACATGGATGCCGTTCTGGCGCGAATACTTGCAGTGCCACTTGACCTCGCGGTCGAGGTCGGGAATGGCGAAGGCGTCGGCCAGCGCGACGCCGCTATAGTCTTCGATCCGCCGGATGATGCCGGTGGGCGTAGTGTCCAGGTTGGGGCCGCGGCAGTGCCGTTCGAACTCGAACGCCTCGCGGTGCGCGGCCACGGCGGCCATCACGCGCTTGGCGGTTTCCTTGCCGCCGTCGAGGGTCGAGGCGGCCAGGATGCAGCGGACGATGACGCCGGAATACATGTGCCAGGGCTGCGAGTGGAGCCGGATCTTGACCGTGATGCGGTCGGCGCCGGCCTCGGCCAGCAGCGCGTCGAGCTTGCCGAACGCCTTCACCGAATAGGGGCAGGTCGGCTCCAGGAAGGCCTCGAACAGCCGAGGCCCGTGGCCCCAGGCCAGCGGATCGGCGCGCCACGTCGTCTGGGTCATGGGATGTCTCCCTTCGCTCACGTCGCCACGGCGGTGGTTGGCCAGTCCTGTTGCGATTGCCCGCTGCCGTCAAGCTCATACGGGTCGGACGGTCACGCGGTTACCGCCGCCGCCACGGCCCGCGCCACCGCCGCCGTCACGGCGCTGCTGGCCTCGGTCGAGGCCTTGGTCTGGGTGATGTAGACGGTGACCACCAGCGGTTTGCGGCCCGGCGGCCACAGCACGGCGATGTCGTTGTTGCTGCCGCGGCGGCCGTTGCCGGTCTTGTCGCCGACCCGCCAGTCCTTGGGCACGCCGGCGCGCAGCTTGGCATCGCCGGTCTTGTTGGCGATCAGCCAGCCGGTCAGCCGCTCGCGCGAGGCCGGCGACAGGCGGTCGCCCAGCACCAGCGCCTGCAGGTCGGCGGCCATGGCATCGGGCGTGGTGGTGTCGCGCGGGTCGCCGGGTGCCGCCTCGTTCAGCGTGGGCTCGGTGCGGTCCAGCCGGGTCACGGGATCGCCCAGGCGGCGGGCGAAGGCGGTGACACCGGCGGGGCCGCCCAGGGCCGCCAGGATCAGGTTGGCGGCCGTGTTGTCGCTGAGCGTGACGGCGGCCTCGCAGAGCTCGGCCAGGGTCATGTCGCCGCCGACATGGGCCTTGGCCGCCGGCGCATAGGCCAGGATATCTTTTGCTTCGATGGGCACGCGCCGGCCCAGATCCTCCTGCCCGGCATCGACGCGGGCCAGGATGGCGGCCGCCGCCAAGGCCTTGAAGGTGCTGCACATCGGGAAGCGCTCGGTGCCGCGGTGGCCGGCGCGCTGGCCGGTCTCGGTATCCAGGATGCTGACCCCTAGCCGCCCGTCGACGTGAATCTCCAGGCGTGCCAGCTCGCGCCCGAGGCCCGGCCAGGCCTCCGCCGCCATACCGCCGGGGATCCGTCCCAGGGCGCCGCCCACCAGCCCGAGGCCCGCGCCGATCGCAAATTGCCGTCTCGTAACCATCGTCCAACCTCCGTTGCGGGCCGACCATCGGCGATGGACAGGGGCGCGACAAACGGTCAATTCTCGACGAAGGCATAAGGAAAACTTTTGGGTTCGCCATGACCCGCAGCCATCTGCCGCTGAACGCCCTGCGTGCCTTCGAGGCGTCGGCCCGGCATCTGAGCTTCACCCAGGCCGGGCTGGAGCTGCGCGTGACCCAGGCCGCGGTCAGCCAGCATGTCCGCGGCCTGGAGGATCTGCTGGGCACCGTGCTGTTCCGGCGCTTGCCGCGGGGCCTGGCGCTCACCGACGAGGGCCTGGCGCTGCTGCCGGTGCTGTCCGACGCCTTCGCCCGCATCGGCGGCATCCTCGACCGGTTCGAGCGGGGCCAGCTGCGCGAGGTGGTGACGCTCGGCTGCGTCGGCACCTTCGCCACCGGCTGGCTGCTGGAGCGGCTGGACGGCTTCCGCGCCGGTCACCCGCTGATCGACCTGCGCCTGCGCACCAACAACAACCGCGTCGACATCGCGGGCGAGGGGCTGGACTTGGCGCTGCGCTTCGGCGACGGATCGTGGCACGGCACCGCGGCCGTGCACCTGCTGTCGGCGCCGCTGTCGGCGGTGTGTGCGCCGGCGGTCGCGGCCCGACTGCGCCGGCCGGCGGACCTCGCCGGTGAGACGCTGCTGCGGTCCTACCGCGCCGAGGAATGGCCGCTGTGGTTCGCCATGGCCGGGGCGTCCTGCCCGACCATCCGCGGGCCGGTGTTCGACAGCTCCGTCACCATGGCCGAGGCGGCGGCGCAGGGCGCAGGTGTGGCGCTGCTGCCGGTTGCCCTGTTCCGGCGCGAGCTGGCCGCCGGACGCCTGGCACAGCCCTTCCGGATCGAGGTCGCGGCCGGCTCGTACTGGCTGACTTGGCTGAAATCCCGGCCGCCGACGGCCGGCATGCGGGCCTTCCACGACTGGCTGCTGCGCGCCCTCGCCGACGATACGCGATCCCGCGTATAACGGCCGAGGGACGGCGGGGGACAGATCGGATGAGGCGGATGGCGCGGTGGATCGCGGGGCTCTGCGCAGCCGCCGCCCTGGCGGCGGCGCCGGCGGGGCGGGCCGTAGCCGTCGAAACGGCGCAGCTGGTCATCACCGACGGCAAGCAGATCGCGCTCTACGCCGAAAGCCATGCCCTGCTGGTCGGGGTCAGCGACTACACCAACGGCTGGCCGAAGCTGCGGGGCGTGCCGGACGACATCGCCGCGGTCGGGACCGCCCTGACCTCGGTCGGCTTCGCAACCGAAGTGGTGGCCGATCCCGATCGCGCCGGGATCGACCGGGCGATCACCAGTTTCATCGCGCGCTGGGGCGGCAAGGCCGAGAACCGGCTGCTGATCTACTATGCCGGCCATGGCCACACGCTGAAGACCGCCTATGGCGAGGACATGGGCTACATCGTCCCGCGCGATGCGCCCGACCCGAACAAGGACCGCTCGGGCTTCATGGCCGGGGCGATCAGCATGCAGACCGTCGAGGTCTATGCCCGCCAGATCGAAGCCAAGCATGCGATGTTCGTGTTCGACAGCTGCTTCTCGGGTTCGGTGTTCCACCCGACCCGGGCGATTCCCGAGTTCGTGCAGGAGAAGAGCGCCTACCCGGTGCGCCAGTTCATCACCTCGGGGGCGGCCGACCAGCCGGTGCCCGACTTCAGCATCTTCCGGCGCGAATTCGTCCGGGCGATCACCGGGCAGGCCGATCTGGGCAAGGACGGCTACTTCACCGGCTCGCAGCTCGGCATGTACCTGGAAGAGAAAGTCACCGGGTACAGCAAGCGCACCCAGACGCCGCAATATGGCAAGCTGCAGGATCCGAACCTGGACCGCGGCGACTTCATCTTCATCCTGCCCAACGCCCGGTCGCCGTCGGCCGGCCCGCAGGCGACCTCGGCCGCCGACCCCGGCCCCAACCGATCGGCGCCATCCCCAGGCCGCACGGATCGCGAAGCGATCTTCTGGCAGAGCATCGAAGCCAGCACGGATGCGGCCGACTTCCAGGCCTATCTGCAGAAATTCCCCGATGGCGACTTCGCGCCCTTGGCCCGCAACCGGCTGGCCGCCTTGGCCACGCCGAAGCCGACGCCCGGCCCTGCCCCCAGCCCCGCCGCTTCGCCACCGGCCGGCAATCCGGCGGCTGGGGCGATCGGGCGGGCGCTCGACCTCCTGAAGCGGGTCGAGTTGCCCAAGCCCCAGACGGCCGAGACTCCGGCCCCGGTGGCGCCCGAAGCGCCCTCGGTCCAGGCCGGGCGCATCAAGGCCGGGGCCTCGGGCGCGCCGAAGGTCGTTCGCGGGCAGAGTGACGACGAGGACGACGACGAGTAGAGGCCGGCGACGAGCCGCGCCCCGATTCGGCCAAGTCACCGCCAACAACCGACAAACGCCACCATGTTGCCGGAATTTTGAATTCTTCAATTCAAGGTCTTTGCGCCCGGCCGACGGCGCGCAGGATCTTCAGCGCCGCTGCAGCGGCGCCAAAGCCGTTGTCGATATTCACCACCACCAGGCCCGGCGCGCAGCTCGCGAGCGCCGAGTGGAGCGCGGCCCGGCCGCCTGCCGAGACGCCGTAGCCGACCGACGTCGGCACGGCCACGACCGGCGCCTCGACCAGGCCGGCCAGTACGCTGAACAGCGCGCCCTCCATGCCCGCGACAGCGATCAGCACCTGGAAGCGGCACAGTTCGTCGATCCGTGCCAGCAGGCGCCACAGGCCCGCCACGCCGACGTCGGCGACGATCTCGGTCCCATGGCCCGCGAAGGCCAGCGTCCGCGCCGCCTCGCGCGCGACGGGCAGATCCGAGGTGCCGGCTGCGACGATGCCGATGCCGCTCGCTGCCAGTGGCAGGGCTGGGCCCAGGATCGCGGTCGCCGATGCCGGGTCATGGTCGAGGGCAGCCCGCGTGCCGGGCGCCAGCGCGTCATGGGTGGCCGCGGATAGGCGCGTCAGCAGCAGGCGACGATCACCGGCCGCGGCGACGATGGCGTCGATCTGGGCCGCCGTCTTGCCTTGGCAGAAAACCGCCTCGGGGACGCCGGTCCGGCGTTCGCGGTCCCAGTCGATCTGGAATTCGATGGGGTCCAAGGTCAGCGATGCACGAACATGGCACCGCGCCGATAGGGCCCGATGCCGACCAAGCGGCGGCCATGATCCCGGCACAGAGCTTGGGCGGCCTCGGCGAGCGCGGCCTGGTCCGTCTCGTCGCCGGCGATTTCGATCGTGATGCCCGCGCGGGTGACCCGGCAGCGCAGCACCGTTCCTGCCGGTGCCGCAGCGGCCAGGCGGGTTTCGACCAGGTCGATGAAGGCAAGGTCGGCCGGGTCGATGGGGATGCCGGTCTCGACCCGGCTGGCGAGGCAAGGCTGAGCCGGCAGCTCGGCGACGTCGTCCAACGCCAGCTGCCGGGCGAGCGCGCGTACCGCCGCCTTGTCCATGCCCGCTTCGACATAGGGATGAACCACGCTCCGCTCCGATGCCGCGGTCAGCCCCGGGCGGTAGTCGCCCAGGTCGTCGAGATTGGCGCCCGAGGCGATGGCATCGGGCGTCAGCGCGCGGATGCGGTCGTACAGATTGCTCTTGCAGAAGTAGCAGCGGTCGACGGGATTGTCCCGATAGCGCGGATCCTCGAACTCGCCGGCGCCGGTCACGGTCAAGCGCCAGCCGTCGCGCGCCGCGCGGGCGCGCACGCGCTCGGTCGCCGCCGGCGGGACGGCCGGCGACACGGCATGGATCATCTCGACCGCGTCCATGACCCCATCCGCCTGCAGCCGATGGGCGAAGGCGGCGAGCGTCATGCTGTCGACCCCGCCGCTCACGGCGATCGCCAGCCGCCGGTGGCCGGCCAGCCGCGTGGCGAGCGCGGCGCTCATGATCGGGATTCCTCTTCCGCGCGCCATTTCAGGCGCCGGCGCGCGTCCAGGGAGTCGCCGGACAGGTCGTCGCTTTCGGCCTTGGTGCTGGCGCCGCCAGCGCGCTGGACCGTCTTGATGCCGACGGGGACGCCGTCGGGCCTGGCCGTCGCCAGCCGGCGCGGCAGCACGAGGCGCCGCACGTCGGCCAGCCGAAGGCCGATGGTCGAGGTCTCGAGAAAGCAGCGGTCGGCGACGGCATCGGCGCGATCGGGGCGAACCAGCAGCCGGAACGACTGCATCACGCGGCCTTTCTTGCCCTGGACCTGCGCGATGGTCAGATCGACCACGCCGTCGACGGCGCGCAGCCGGTCGGCGGCGACGGCGATCTCCTCGCCGGTCATGTCGTCGATCTCGAAGGCGAGCTCCGTGATCGCTTCTCGGGCCGGGACGCCAACCGCGCTTTCGAACACCAGCGCCCGCAGCACGTTCGGGATCCCCGGCAGGGTCCGGGTCCCGGCACCCGTGCCGACCGAGGCAAGCCGGCCGGGGCGCGGGCCGCCGTCCCGCCCGACCAGATGGCGCAGGATCGCGGCTCCCGTCGGCGTGACCCGCTCGCCGCCGACGCCGTCGTCGTGCCACGCGAAACCGGTCAGCAGCGCGGCGGTCGCCGGGGCAGGGACGGGGAGCAGCCCATGCTGGGTCCGCACCATGCCGCCGCCGCGCGGCAAGGGCGAGACGGTCCACTCGGCACTCGGCAGCGCGGCTGCGATGCTGCCGGCGGCCACCACGTCGAGCAACGAGTCCCAGTCGGCGATCTCGTGGAAATGCACGGCCTCGACCGGCACTTGATGGATCGCCGCCTCGACTTCGGCGATCAGGGTCAGGATGGCTTCAGCCCGCCCGGCCGTGCCGTCGCTCAGGCGCGCCGCCCGGATCCGCGCGACCATGTCGAGGAAGCCACCGGAGCCGTGATGATGATCATCGTGAGGCGGCGCCCCGACCAATCCGAACCGCAGGCCGCGCAGGCCGCCGTTTCTGGTCTCGCTCAGCTGCCCCTCGCAGCCGTCCGGCAAGACGGCCCGGCTATCCGCCAGCACCCGGCTCTGCAGGCTGGAGAAAGCGTCCAGCAGGGCGGCGACGAACATGTCCCCCGCAATGCCGCCGACAGCGTCGAGATGAACGCCCGTCACGTCAGATCCGGTCATGGGGCGTCAGGCGCCTTGATGGACCGGCACGACATAAGGCCCTTCCGGGATGATCGCGACGGCGGGGTCGCCAGAGCGGGCGACGCTGGCGGCAATGGCGGCATCGACCGAGTCCACGATCTCCACGCCGGTGATGCGCCGTTCTTCGGCATCAAGCCCTTCAGTGTAGAGCTGGATCCGGCCGACGCGCATGGGCTTCAGCTGCATCTCGGTCTGCCATTCGTCGACTTCGGCCAGCGACTTGGCCGTCAGAGTCGCGAGGAAGCGCTCGGCGCCGAGCTCCACCAGCCGGGTCTGCGCTTCGCGGAACTCGGGCGAGCCGAAGCCTTCGGAGCAGCGCGAGGCGATGATCAGCGTGCCACCCGGCTCCAGGATGTCGATCGGCGTCACCATGCCCTTGACCGTCTGGTAGTAGGTCTTGTCGAGCGGGTAGCCGGCCGAGGAGGTGACGACCGTCTTGAACCGCCGGCCAACCTTGATGCGCGTCGCGTCCTGGATGAAAGCGACGGCGGCCAGATGGCTGGCGATGATCTCGCCGAAGGTCGCGTGAACCAGGTCCCGGTCTTCGTCGATCACCGTGTTGAGCGCATAGATCTCGCCGACCATGCGGACGATCTCGAGCTGCTCTTCGTGCAGCGGGTTGCCGACCAGGTTGCACTGGACCGCCAGCGGATCTTCCATGAAGCGCGCCGAATGGAACGTGCGGATGGTCGCATGGCCGGCGACGCCGGGCGCCACCACCTTGCGGCCGCCCGACCAGCCGGCCATGAAATGCGGCTCGACGAGGCCAGTGGCGATCCGCAGATCGGCGTCCATCAGGATCCGGTTGAGGCTGACCGGCGTGCCGCGCGTCCGGGTCGCGCCCAGGTCGACATGGTCGTGGGTGTCGCGGGCGTAGTGGTTGACCACCCGGACGTTGTCCATCACCCAGGGGTCACCCACCACTTCCGCCAGCTCGTCCCCGAGGTTCGGGCGATGCAGGCCGGTGGCCACCAGGATGGTGATCCGGTCGAGCGGGATGCCGCCCTGGACCATGGTCTCGACCATGGGCCGCAGGAACAACCGGTTCGGCACCGGCCGGGTGATGTCGCAGATCAGGATGCAGGCGCTGCGGCGCCCATGCACCAGATCGCACAAGGGCGCGGAGCCGACCGGGTGGTCGAAGGCCTGGCGGATCGCCGCCGCCCCGTCGGGCAGCTTCGACAGGACGGCCTTGCGGATGACCGTGGGTTCGGCCCCCGCGGGCAGGGTGAGGGGAAGGGCTCCGCGACCGTACGCCAACTCGATGCCGTGCCCTGCCATGCGCCCCGCCTCGCCAAGTCTGCCGCCGCATCGGCTCGCGCCATGACTATTGAGCCGCGGCTTGCCGGTGACAAGCTGCGACCCCGCGGCGCTAATCTAGCAGATCGCTGCGATCAGGCGCTCGGTTCAGACCTGCCGCTGCTCGCGCAGTCCGAACGACAGATAGTGGACCACCGGGTTGATCCCGGCGGCCTTCACGTCGGGATTGTCGGCCAGGTATTTCACGGCATCGAAGGCGGCCGAGGGTTCGCGGCCCTCGCGCCAGCCGAAGGCGGCATAGTGCATCAACGGATCGATGCCGGCCGCCCGGACGTCGGGATTGTTCGCCAGATAGTACTGCGTGTTGAACAGGCTGTCGGGATTGCGGCCCTCGCGCCAGCCGAAGGCGGCATAGTGCGCGGCCGGATCGACCCCGGCGGCGGCGATGTCGGGATTGTTCGCCAGGTAGTAGCTGCGGTCGAAGCCGGTGGCGTCGGGCGCGCCTTGGCCGATCAGGTCCTTGTTCTTCAGCTCCCAACTCTGGATCTGCGCGACCGAGGCGGCGGTCAGGCGAGCGGCGAAGGCCGTGGTCGCCACCACGCCGACCACCGAGGCCCCACCGGTGGTGCCTTGCGTCCACACCGGCCCGCCGCTGGCGCCGGGGCTGGCGGTGACCGTGCCATAGTTCAGCGTGGCGAACAGCGGGTCGGGCGTCACCGTGCCGGTCTGGGTCACCTCGACCCCGACACCGCTGCTGGCCGGATAGCCGGTCACGTTGACGGTGCCGCCGGTGAAATCGGGCTGCAGCGCCATGGTCCCGGACTGGCTGCCGACCGGTTTCGACAGCCCGATCACTGCCAGGTCGTTCTGGCCGCTGGTCGCGTCCTCGACGCCGCCATGGTCGCTGATGGTGTTGTATTCGAAGCGTCCGGCGCGCATCGACGGCCCGTAGGGCTGGTCGGTGCCCTGCTGGGCCACGGTGACGTCGACCTCGTCGGCGGCGCCGGTGTCGGCGCCGTAGACCAGATGGGCGGCGGTCAGGACGTCGTTGGCGTCGATCATCACGCCCGAGCCGCTGAACCAGCCGGCGCTCCCGAAATGCGACGTCACATAGACCAGGGTCGTGTACGGATAGGTCCGGTTCGGGGCGTTGGTCAGCATGGGGCCGGCAAGGCTGCGGTCGTTTTGGTCCGCTCGGCGGGTTGCGTCTGTGATCAGTAGATGGTCGTATCGTCCCCGCCCAGAGGCCATGGGCGCGCAGGGGGAGCGACCAATGTACACGCTGTGCGGCAATGCCGGGACCGGTTCGGCCGTGGTCGAGGCGGCGCTGGAGCTCACCGGCCTGCCCTACCGGGTCGAGGATTTCGCGATTTACGACCCGGCGCGCGGCGACGCCGAGCGGGCCCGCCTGCGCGCCGTCAACCCGCTCGTCCAGCTGCCGGCGCTGATCCTGCCCGACGGCTGGATCATGACCGAGAGCGCGGCCATGATCCTGCACTTCGCCGACCGGGCGCCCGAAGCCGGGCTGGCGCCGCCCGCGGACGCGCCCGAGCGGCCGGCGTTCCTGCGCTGGCTGGCCTTCATCGCCTGCTCGATCTATCCGACGTTCACCTTCGCCGACAACCCGGCGCGCTGGGTCGCCGACGCCGAGGGCCAGGCCGAGTTCACGCGCCGCGTCCTGGACTATCGCCAGTCCTTGTGGCGGCAGGTCGAGGACGCCATCGCCCCCGATCCCTGGGTCCTGGGCCGGCGGATGTCGGCGCTCGACCTCTATGTCGGCGCCATGGTCCACTGGCGGCCGCGGGCCGCCTGGTTCGCCGCTCATTGCCCGAAGCTGTCGGCGGTGGCCGCGGGGGTCACGGCGCAGCCCAAGCTACTCACCGTCTGGTCGCGGAATTTTCCCTGAGCGCGGCCGTCACCGCGTCGACCACGCCGGTCCAGTCGCCCGGACGGCGTTGCCGGAACAGGCGCAGCGTCGGGTACCACGGGCTGTCGTCGCGGTCGCGCAGCCAGCGCCAGCAGCCGTCGAAGCGCGACATCACCCACACCGGTTTGCCCAGGGCGCCGGCCAGGTGGACCACGGCGGTGTCGACCGCGATCACCAGGTCCAACCCGTCGATCAGCGCCGCGGTTTCGGCGAAGTCGGTGAGGCTTTCGGTAAGGTCGAGGATGCGCGGCTGGTCGCGCGCCTCGGCCGCCGGCGTCCCGGTCTGGAGCGAAACGAAGTCGATGTCCGGGACCGCCAGCAGCGATGCCAGCGCCGTGAGCGGCACCGAGCGCTCGGCGTTCATGTCCAGGGTCTCGGCGCTGGCACGCTCGGGCCGGCCGGCCCAGGCGAGACCGACCCGCAGCCGCGCCCCGCGCGGCCCGAGGGCGCCGTCCAGGCGCTCGCGCCAGCTTGCCGCCAGCCCCGGATCGCTGCGCAGATAGGGATTGTCCGCCGGAATCGTCGCCAGCTCGGTGCCGAAGACCCGCGGCAGGCTCAGGAGCGGGCAGCACAGCTCGAACGAAATGCCGGCCGCGTCGTCGGCGACCACGCGGCCGAGGCCCGGCTGGGCCTGCAGCAGCCGGACCAGCGGCTTCTGAACGGCCAGCACGGCCTCTCGCACCAACGGCGCCACCATCGGGGCGTAGCGCGCGAACTGCAGGGTGTCGCCGAACCCCTGCTCGGCCAGCAGCAGCACGGTCTTGTCCGGTACAGGCGCGCCGGTCCAGCGCGGCCAGGCCTGGATCGGGTGGCCGGCCCACTGGGGCAGCCGCCACCGCCACTCATAACCCTCCCAACCGCGCGCGAACTCACCCCGGGCCAGCCAGATCAGCGAGCGGTTGAAGTGGCCCGCGGCATAGTCGGCGTCGAGCGCGACGGCGCGCTCGAAGCAGGCCAGGGCCTCGTCCAGCCGGCCCTGCTGCCGGTAGGCAAGGCCCAGATTGTTGCGGTTGCCGGCGTGGCCCGGCTCCAGCTCCAGCCCGCGGCGCAGCGCCGCTTCGGCCTCGTCCCAGCGGCCGAGCTGCTGCAGCGCGCAGCCGCGGTCGCTGTGCAGCCGGCCGTCGTCGGGTGCGATGGCCACCGCTTGGTCGAACAGCGGCAGGGCTTCCGCGAAGGCGCCGGCGAAGAACAGCGCGCGCGCCTGGAAGGCGGCGGCGCCCGGCCAGCCCAGGAGGCCGGCGCGGCCGGCCGCTTCGGCGGCGGTCCGCCAGCGGCGCGCCCGGCCCAGGGCTTGGGCCATGGCGACGCAGTCCGT
>CAZEFK010000049.1:0-36775 GCA_964511405.1 uncultured Comamonadaceae bacterium
GCGCGGTGGTCGGCTCGTCGGCGATCAGGACCGCCGGGCGGCCGACCAGGGCCGTTGCGATCATCACCCGCTGGCACATGCCGCCCGACAGCTCGTGCGGGTAGTTGGCGAGCCGGCGCTCGGGCTCGGGAATGCGCACGAGGTCCAGCAGCCGCACCGCCTCGGCGCGGGCCGCACGGCGGTCGAGGGGGCGGTGGGCGCGCAGCGCCTCGATCAGTTGGGCGCCGATCGTCATCAACGGATCCAGGCAGCCGATCGGCTCCTGGAAGATCAGCGCGATGTCGCGGCCGCGCACCTGCCGTAGTGCCGACTCGGGCAGGCCCAGCAGGTCGCGGCCGCCCAGCCGCACCTGGCCCCCGGCCACCCGCGCGGCCGCCGGCAGCAGGCCGGCCAGGGCGAAGGCGGTCAGGGACTTGCCGCAACCGCTCTCGCCGACCAGGGTCAGGACCTCGCCCGGTGCCAGGGCGAAGCCGACGCCGTCGATCAACGGCTGGCCGGCGATGGTGACCGCGAGGTCGCGGACCTCCAGGGCGGGAACGGCGCTCATGCGTCCCAGGCCAGCCAGGCGCCGTGGGAATTGGCGACGGCCAGGCGGACCGGCGTCGGATCCCGGCTGTAGTCGGCCAGCTCCACGGTCGCTTGGTCGGCGATCGGGCCTTCGAAGCCGATGCGGAAGACCGGGCGTTCGCGGGCCATGTCGGCCAGCCCCGCGGCAAGCTGCGTCTGGCCGGCCGCCGGAACCTGATAGAGCGCGAAGGAGTGGAACAGGCACAGGGCGTCGCCGGGCGGCAGCTCGGCGTGGAGCCGCTGCAGCAGCGCCAGGGCGTCGCCCCGGCGCAGGTCCGGCGGCTCGGCGCGGGCTAGGTCGGCGGCGGCCGCGAAGCGTCGGCGGCGCTCGTGATGCTCGGGCCAGATCAGGGCTTCCAGCCAGCCGCGGGCGTCGTCGTCGGCGAGGTCGGTGGGATCGAGCTCCAGCCCGATGACGCGCCCGATCCGCCCGCGGTCGAGCGTCAGGTCGGGCCGGCCGGGCCCGCGCAGGTCTCCCGTCAGGTCCAGGCCGGGATCGGGCGGCGCCGCGGCCAGGTCGCCATAGTCGAAGGCCATGCGCGGCCACAGCAGGTTGAGGCCGGCGCTGGCGCCGAACTCCACGAAATGCACGGTGGCGGGTGCGGCGCGCCGAAGCACGGCGCAGAAGGCCGGGAACAGCACCAGGCTGCGCGAGACCTCGTTGGTCGCGACGGTGCGGGTCGCGAGCAGCGGCCGGATCGCGTCGGCATGCTCCAGCACGAAGGCGCGGAAGGCCGGCCACGGGTCGTCGGCGCGGGGCACGGCGGTCCGGCTCGGATACCAGGCGGCCAGCGGCTCGTCCGGGCGCAGCAGGTGCTGGACGGCGGCGAACAGCAGGTTGGGCGGCGGCTGGCCCGGCCGCGCCGCGGCGGCGACCGCCAGCACCGCGGGATCGCCTGCCACCCCGGCGCTGAGCGCGGCGTAGAGCGGCGAGGTGCCCGCGGTCTCGGCGGCGAAATGGGCGAAGCGGGCGCTGAGCGCGTCGGTCATGGTGACAGCCGTGGGTCGAAGCGGTCGCGCAGGCGATCGCCGAGCAGGTTGATGGTCAGGACCACGGCGAACAGGCACAGGCCGGGGAAGGTGCCGATCCACCACGCCGAGTCGATATAGTTGCGGCCGACATTGAGGATCGCGCCCCAGCTCGGCGTCGGCGGCTGCACGCCCAGCCCCAGGAACGACAGCCCGGCCTCGAACAGCACCATCAGGCCGAACTCCAGGGTCGCGACGACCGTCATCGGCCCCAGGATGTTGGGCAGGATATGGCGGAGCAGGATCCGCCCGGGCGAGGCTCCGGCCAGCTTGGCGGCCATGATGTAGGGCAGGGTCGCGACGGTCAGGGTCTGGGCGTAGGCGACGCGGGTGTAGCGCGGCCAGCGGGTCAGGCCCAGCACCAGGACCAGCGTGTCGATGTTCGGCCCGACCACCGCCACCGTGATGATCGCCAGCAGGAGCGGCGGCACCGACAGCACGATGTCGACCAGCCGCATGATCACGGGGTCGACCAGCCCCCGGACATAGCCGGCGATCAGGCCCAGCGCGGTGCCGAGGGTGCCCGATACCACCACCGACAGCCCGGCCACCGTCAGCGATATCCGGGCGCCGAAGATCACCCGGCTCAGCAGGTCGCGGCCGACCTCGTCGGTGCCGAGCCAGTAGGTGACGCCGCGGATCGTGGTCAGCGGCGGCTTGAGCCGGGCCAGCAGGGCCTGGCGCGCCGGGTCCTGGGGCGCGAGCACCGGCGCCAGTGCCGCCACCAGCACGATCAGGATCAGCGCCAGCAGCGGCAGCGACGGCCACCGCCAGCGGACGGCCGGAGGGCGGGGCGCCGGTGGGGCGTCGACGGCGGCGGTCATGCGCGGCGCCGGTCGAGCGCGATCCGGGGATCGATCACGCCGTACAGGATGTCGGCCGCCAGGTTGAGGCCGATATAGGTGAACGAGCCGAGCAGGACCAAGGCCTGGACCACCAGGAAATCGCGCCCGAGGATCGATTGCACGGCGAGCTGCCCGAGGCCCGGCCAGGCGAACACGGTCTCGACGATGACCGAGCCGGCCAGCAGGTTGGCGATCTCGATCGCCGCGATCGTGACGATCGGGATCGACGCGTTCATCAGCACATGCCGCAGCACCACCCGGGCGCCCGACAGGCCCTTGGCGCGGGCGGCGCGGACATAATCCTTCGACAGCTCGTCGATGACGCCGGTGCGGGTGATGCGGGCGAAGGTCGCCATGGACAGCGCGCCGAGCGCGATCGCGGGCATGATCAGCGAGCCCGGCTGGTCGACGCCCGAGGACGGCAGCCAGCCCAGGGTGACCGCGAACAGCAGGATCATCAGGATGCCGCTCCAGAAGGTCGGCATGCTCTGGCCGGCCAGCACCAGCGGCATCAGCACGCGCTCCAGCCGCGAGCCGCGGCGCAGCCCGGTCAGGATGCCGATCGGCAGCCCGACCCCGATCGCGACGCCGAGGGCGCCCGTGGCCAGCATCAAGGTGTAGGGCAGGCGCGCGGCGACGATATCGACGACGTCGATGCGCTGAACATAGGACTGCCCCAGGTCGAAGCGGGCGAGATGGACCAGGTAGTCGGCATACTGCGCCAGGATCGGCCGATCGAAGCCCAGGGCGTGCCGGAACTGCGCCATCTGCTCGGCGGTCGTGCTCTCGGGCACCAGCAGCACCGTCGGGTCGCCCGACAGGTGCATGATCACGAACACCAGGGTCGAGACACCCGCCACTGACAGCAAGGCCTGGCCGATGCGGGACAGGAGATAGGCGGCCATCCCAGGCTCTTACGGCTTCCAGGCCATGTCGAACAGGAAGAAGGCTTCGTTGGCCGTGGGCTGCCACTGCACCGCCTTCTTGGCCACGAACATCACGACATCCTGGTAGAGCGGAACCACCGCCACGTCATCGTGGATCAGGCTGAGCGCCTCGACATAGGCCTTGAGCCGCGCGCCCTGGTCGAGGCTGGAGCGCGCCGTCTCCAGGGCCTGGTCGACCTTCGGGTCCTTGTACTTGGCCCACTGGCTGGAGCTGTGGAACAGCGGGAACAGCACGCCGTCGGCGTCCTGGCAGCCGCAGGACCAGCGGAAGAACGAGATGTCGCCGGCGTCCTCGGGCTTGCCTTGGCGGCGCACCAGGTAGGTCGGCAGGTCGGTGGTCTCGATCTTGGCGGTAATGCCGACGTCGCCCAGCATCTGCTGGACCGCCTGGACCACACGCTGGTCGAACACCGGCGAAGTCGGGAAGCTGACGGTCACGGACGAGAGGCCGGCTTGGGCGAGCAGCGCCTTGGACTTGGCGGGGTCGTAGTCCCACGCGGCCAGGCCGCTGTCGGGATAGCCGAAGTCCGCCGGAGTCATCGGCGCGTCGATCGCCTTGCCGTAGCCCTTCAGCAGCGCCTCGATGATCAGGTTGCGGTCGATGGCGTGGGCGATCGCCTCGCGCACCCGCCGGTCCTTGGTCGGGCCGACCAGGCTGTTGAGCGCCAGCATGGTCGCGCGCTCGGTCGGCGCCCACAGCACCTTCAGCGCCGCATCAGCCTTCAGCGCGTTGGCGTTGTCGGTCGACAGGATGCGGGTGATGTCGGCCTTGCCGGTGCGCACGTCGGCGATGCGCGTCGCCTCGTCGGTCACCGGATGCATCTCGACCTTCGGGAACGGCGGCGGGCCGCGCCAGTAGCCGGGATTGGCCGCCAGCTCGACCTTGACGCCCTTGGTCCAGGCGACGAAGCGGTAAGGGCCGCTGCCCATGGGCTTGAGGTTGAACTGGTCGGCCGGCAGGGACTGGACATAGGCCTTGGGCACGATCGACAGCTTGGTCAGCTGGGCCAGCAGCACCGGATAGGGGCGCTTGGTGGTGATCGTCACCTGGTGCGGGCCGGTCACCTCGGCCTTGGCGATGGCGTCGAACTGGCTGAGCTGCGGGCTCTTGAAGGCCGGGTCGATGATGCGCTGGACGCTGAACGCGACGTCGTCGGGGGTCAGCGGCGAGCCGTCGTGGAACTTGATGCCGTCGCGGATCTCGAACGTCACCGCGGTGTCCGAGACCTGCGACCACTGGGTGGCGACCTGGGGCACGATACGGCCCGCGGTGTCGCGGGTGACCAGGTTGTCGAAGACGTTGCGGTAGACCGCATAGCTGTCCGGGTCCCACTGGACGTGGGGGTCGAGCGAGGCCGGCTCGTTGGGCAGGTCGACCACGAACAGAGTGGCGTCGGCCCAGGCGGGCGCTGCCGCCAGCAACGTGATAGCGGCGGCCGCAATGGTCAGTCTTGCCATGACATGTCCTTCACGAACATCGCCTCGTTCGGCGTCGGGGTCCATTTGAGCTGCTTGCGCGCGCCGTAGATCGCCACGTTCTGATACAGGCCGATGCCCGGGACGTCGCGTTCCAGGATCTCGAAGGCGCGGTGATAGGCGGCCAGCCGGGCCTTGGGATCGATCACCGAGCGCGCCTGCTCGACCACCTGGTCGTACTCGGGGTTGGCGTATTTGGACCAGCTGCTCTTGCTCTGGAACAGCGGGTAGATCACGCCATCGGCGTCCTGGCAGGCGCAGGACCAGTTGCCGATCGAGATGCTGCCGGCGTCCTCGGGCTTGCCCTGGCGGCGCTTGAGGTAGGTCGCCTGGTCCGAGGTGCTGATCTCGACCTGCAGGCCGATGTCGCCCAGCATCTGCTGGATCGCCTGGACCACGCGCTGGTCGTAGACCGGCGAGGTGGTGAAGATCAGGGTCTTGCCGTCGGCGCCAGCGGCCTTGACCAGGGCGCGGGCCTTGTCGGGGTCGTAGGGATAGCCCTTGAGGTCGTCGACATAGCCGAAATTGGCCGGCGTCAGGACGATGTTGACCGGCCGGCCGTAGCCGCCCAGGAGCGCGTCGATCATCAGCTTGCGGTCGAGGCCGTAGGCGATCGCCTGGCGCACGCGCAGGTCGGTGGTCGGGCCCCACTGGGTGTTGATGAACATGTAGCCGATGCGCTCGGTCGGCACCGACAGCACCTGGACGCCCGGCGCCGACTTCAGGCTGTTGGCCTGGTCGGGGTCGACGCCGCGGATGAGGTCGGCGCCGCCCGACTTGAGGTCGGCGACGCGGGTGGCGCCGTCCGGGACGGCGTGGAACTCCACGGACGGGAAGGGCGGCTTGCCGCCCCAGTAGTCGGGATTGGCGGCGAGCGCCGTCTTGACGCCCTTGGTCCAGGCCACCAGCCGGTAGGGGCCGCTGCCGACCGGCGCCTGGTTGAACTTGTCGTTGCCCATCGCCTGGACGATCGCCTTGGGCACGATCGACAGCTTGACCAGCTGGGCCAGCAGCACCGGATAGGGCCGTGCCGTGGTCACCAGCACCGTGACCGGGTCGGTGGCGACGGCGTCGGTGATGCTGTCGAACTGATTGAGCTGCGGGCTGTTGAAGGCGCGGTCGGTGATCCGCTTGATGCTGAACACCACGTCGTCGGCGGTGAGCTTGCTGCCATCGTGGAACTTGATGTCCGGGCGCAGCTTGAATTCGATCTGGGTGTCGGACTTGTAGGTCCAGCTGGTTGCGACCTGGCCCACGATCTTGCCCGCGGTGTCGCGCGTCAGCAGGTTGTCGAAGATGTTGCGATAGACCGAATAGCTGTCGGTGTCCCACTGGACATGCGGGTCGAGCGTCGCGGCATCGGCCGGCAGGTCGATCACCAGCAGGTCCTTGGCCGCCAGCGCCGGCGAGGCGGCGCCGAGCATCAGGGCCGTACACAGAACCAGCGCTTTCATAGATGCAGCTCCTGCAGCTTGGCGGGCATATCGAAGCGGGCGGCGTTGGGTGAGCGGCGGTGCCAGTCCGCGACCTCGGCGGCGGTCGCCCACCAGATCGCGGGGTCGCGGCCGATCGCCTCGAACAGCCGGCGCAGCATCAGGATGCGCTGGCCGCGGCCCGAGATCCACGGGTGCACCGTGATCATGAACAGGCCACCGAACTCGCGCGCCGCCTGCCACTCCAGCAGCCAGCTCTCCAGCACCTGCAGCGGGTTGACCGGCGCCTGGCGGTCGCGGCCGCCGCCGGTGAAGCGGAAATAGACGGCGTCGTCGACCAGCCACTGCACCGGCACTTCGGTCAGGCCGTCCAGCGAGTAGGGGTGGTCGAACCCCATGAGCGAGCTGTCATAGCCGAGGCCGCGGTCCTTGAGCGCCTTCAGGACCCCAGGAGTCATCTCCCAGGCCGGCGAGCGATAGCCGGCGGGCACCACCCCGACCTGGCGGCGGAAGATGTCGAGCGCCTTGTCGATCCAGCGGGCGGCGGTCGCGTCGTCGATCTCCTCGACCCGCTCATGGTAGTAGCCGTGCAGCGCGATCTCGTGACCGGCCTCGACCAGCTTGGGCAGGATGTCGGGATAGGTCTCGGCGACCAGGCCGGGCACGAAGAAGCTGCCGCGCACGCCATGGGCGCGGGCGAGATCCAGGATGCGGTCCAGGCCCTGACGCGGCCCGAAGCGCCGCTGCTCCAGCTCGGACAGGCTGCGCACGGCTTGGTTGCGGTGGGCCCACAGGAACGGGCTCTCGGCGTCGACGTCGGCCGAGAACACGACCGCGCAGCGCTTGCCTTCCGGCCACTGATAGCCGGTCATAGCGGCTGCTTCTTGGCCTGGGTCACCTGCTGGCTGCCGATCTGGTTGCCGCCGTCGACCGCCAGGGTGGCGCCGGTGATGTAGCCGGCCTGGGGCGAGCACAGGAACAGGATGGCGTTCGGCAGGTCGTCCGGGCCCGACGGCCGGCCGAGCGGGATGCCCGCGGTCACGAAGCTGACATGCTCGTCGGTGAGCGGGCTGGCGGTGCTGCCGGCGGCGAAGCCGGGCTCGATGGCGTTGACCCGGATGCCGAAGCGCGCCAGCTCCAGCGCCAGGCCCTTGGTCAGCCGGTCGAGTGCGGTCTTCGAGACGCAGTAGGGCACCACGGTCGTCCGCATCTTGTGGGCCGCACCCGACGAGATGTTGACGATGGTGCCGGGCCGCTTCGCATCGATCATGGCGCGGGCGAAGCCCTGGGCGACCAGGAAGGGGGCGCGGACATTGATGTCCATGATCCGGTCCCACTCGGCGGCGTCGATGTCCAGCAGCCAGCCGCTGGGATAGACGCCGGCATTGTTGACCACGATGTCGGGCGCGCCCCAGGCCGAGCGCACGGTCGCGACCAGGTCGGCGATCGAGGCCGCGTCGGTCAGCTCGGTCGGGTGGGTGAGGCCGCCCGAGGCCGCCAGGTTCAGCGCCGCGGCCTGCTCGGCGAGGGCGCCGGCGTCGCGGTCGGACAGGCACAGGCGGGCGCCGATGCCGGCGAAGGCTTGGGCAATGCGGCGTCCGAACACGCCGCAGGCGCCGGTGACCACGATGGTCTTGCCGGCATAGTCGCGGGACCAGTCCACGGGAGGGCCTCGGGCAGAATATCGATGATAGCGCTGTCATCCTGGGTGACCGGCGCCGGCTTGGCAAGGGCGGGATGGATTTCCGGCGAGCATGCCGCCACTCTCCCGGCGCATGCGGATGGCGGTGGTGACCGGGTGCGACGCCCGGATGTTCTGGCAGGCCCTGATCCTGCTCGAGTCGGCGGGCGAGGGCTTGCCGGTGCTGGTCTGCGACTACGGGCTGGAGCCCGCGCAGGCCGACTGGCTGCGCCGCCGCGGCCGGCTCTTGGAGCGGGTGCAGGACGGCTGGCCGGCCGAGCGCCAGCACGTATTCTATTACAAGACGGCGCTGGGCCGGTTCCTGGCGCCGCGGGGGCCGTTCGACTGGGTGGCCTGGCTGGACGCCGACACGCTGTTGGCGCCCGGCGCGGCCGCGGCGTTGCGCGATCTGGCCGATGCGATGGCGGCGTCCGGCGACCGCGTGGCGGCCTGTCCCGACGGCATCGGCACCTTCGGCGCCTTCGCCGACCAGGTGAGCCCGCGACATGTGCCGGCGGACCTGTTCCGCCCGACCTTCCAGGCCTATGGCCTCGATGACGGCCGCGCCTACCTCAATGTCGGCATGCTGCTGTGCCGGCCGGACCTGCTGGCCGAGTGGGAGGCCGTGGCCGAAGCGATCCCGCCGCAGCTATGCCTGGATCAGACTGCCTTCAACATCGCCGCCCACCGCGCCGGCGGTCTGCGGATCCTGCCTGCCGTGGCGTGGAACTGCCATGGCGCGCTGCTGGCACAGGTGACGGTCGCGGACGGCACGCCGATGGTGAACGGGCAGCCGGTCTGGCTGCTTCACGCCACCTCGACCGAGGGCCATGTGGTCAACCGCCGGATCACGCTGCGCCATGGTGGCATGGATATCGTCGCTGAGCTGAAACTGTTTGCCGAGCCGGCGCTGCAGGCCTTGCAGCTGGACCTCTTGCAGCGGGCGGCAGCATCGGTGTTTGCCGTCGTCGATCAGATGCCGAGGGCTTTTTCGTAGGCGAACAAGGCCGGGGCGCCGCCGGTGTGGATGAATACGACGTCCTGGTCGGTGCGCCAGCGGCCGGCGCGGACCAGCGCAATGAGCCCCGCCAGGCCCTTGCCGGAATAGACCGGGTCCAGGACCAGCGCCTCGAGCGCCCCGGCGAGCCGGATCGCCTCGATCGTCGCGGGATGCGGAACGCCGTAGGCAGGGCCGGCATGGCCGGCGACCACCTCGACATCGGCATCGGACAGGGGCGCACCCAGAAGATCGGCCGCGGCCTTGGCATAGGCCACCACGTCGGCGCGCACGCGCTCGGGTTCGGCATCGATGTCGATGCCGACGATCCGGGTGCCGTCGAGCGCCAGCGCGGCACCGGCGACGAGGCCGGCCTGCGTGCTGCCGCTGCCCGAGGAATGGACGATGGCTGCGGGACGGAAGCCGGCCGCCTGGGCCTGCGCGGCGATTTCCTGGACGGTCGACGCATACGCCACCGCGCCGAGCGCATCGGACACGCCATAGGGCACGAAGAAGGGCCGTTTTCCTTGGGCTTTCAGCCGATCGACCAGGTCGGCGATCGCCGCGTTGCGATCCCCTGTCCAGGGCACGTCGTGCAGCTGCGCGCCGAAGAGGCGGTTGAGCAGCGCGTTGCCGGACCGGTGATAGTCCTCGGTCGGCGGCGCGAGGCGCCCATGATAGACGGCCAAGTGACATTCGAGTCCGAGTTTGGCGGCCACGGCGGCGACTTGGCGCTGGCTGTTCGATTGCACGACGCCACCTGAAACCAGCGTGTCGGCCTTCGCGGCAAGCGCCTGGGGCAGGACATAGTCGAGCTTGCGCAGCTTGTTGCCGCCAAAGCCGAGCCCGGTTGCGTCCTCCCGCTTGACCCACAGGCGCGGGCCGCCCAGAAACCCGGAGAGCCGGCTCAGCGGCTCGAGCGGCGTCGGCAGATGCGCCAGACCCAGACGGGGGAAGCGAGCCAGCGCGGCGGCGAGCGTGGTTCCTGTCGCCATGGGTTGCCAAGTCTCCTCGTTCTACGCGAGCGCACTGTCCTGGTGGACTATGCCGAGCGAAATTCCAATATCATTCAGGAAGGCGATGCCCGGGCGGTTGGCGACGCCGCTACGGCGGATTGAAAGACGGGTCGGCATGCCAGGCGCCATCGATGCTCGGACCGAAGAGGCGGTGCGACAGTTCCTTGGTCGCCTCGGCGCCAGGCAGAACGTGGTTGGCGCCATCCTGTTCGGCAGTCGTGCCCGCGGAACCCACCGGCCGGGCAGCGATGCCGATTTGGCCGTCCTGCTCCCCGGCGACCATCAGGCCGCCCTGCCGGTCACCCTCGCCATGGCAGACTTGGCCTATGAGGTGTTGCTCGACACCGGCATCAACATCACGCCATGCCGGTCTGGGCCGACCAATGGAATGACCCCGAGCGATTCGGTAACCCTGCTCTGCTGAGAACGATTGCGCGGGAAGGCATTCGATTTTGACGCCGGCCGATCTGCTTCGTTGCGGCGATTGCGGCCGCGTTCTTCCCGGACGAGCCGGGGGACGCGTCATGATCGCTCAGGCGCCCACCTCGGCCAGCGCGTCCAACGTCTCCCACCCCTGCGGGCGCCGCCCGTCCTCGATCTCGTGGATCAGCTGGATCAGCCGCGCGACCACCGGCGTCTTGACCCCGGCCAGGCGGCCGAGCAGGACGATGGGGCCGAGCTGGGCGTCGACTTCGGTCCGGCGCTTGCGCACGGCGAGGTCGCGCCAGATGCCGGAGTGGGTCTTGGCCGACTTGGCGTTGAAGGCGACCATGTCAGCCAGCGAGCGCGCGGCCGCGGCCGGGTCGGCGCCCGGCATGAAGGCGGCGGGATCGAAGCCGTTGAAGCCTTCCGGTGCCACGCCGCGGGCCTGGGCGACGGCCATGGCCTCGCCCGCGATGGCGCGGTAGAGCCGGTGGTAGGGCTTGGCCGCCAGCGCCTCGCAGATCGAGGCGTCGGTCAGGGCCGTGGCGAACAGCAGCGCGCCGTAGCCGAGCTTGCCCCATAGGTAGCCCCAGATGTTCGGGGTCTGGATGGCGTTGGGCTCGAAGCGCTGCAGCAGGGCGTGGATCGCGGCCAGGCGCGGGGTCGGGGCGCCGTCCAGCTCGCCGACCACCACGGCGCCGCGGCCGCCATAATGGATGACGCCGGGCTCCAGATAGTCGGCGCCGAAATTGACGAAGCAGCCGATCGTCCGCGGCTCGCCCACGACTTCGGCGATGTCCATCTCGTTCAGGCCGTTCTGGGCCGACAGCACCCAGCCGTCGCTGTCTAGGTGTGGTGCCAGCTGGGCGATCGCCGGCTTGGTGTGGTGGGCCTTGACCGCCAGGATGGTGCGGCGATAGCGGCCCTCGACCGCGCCCGGCAGGCAGGCGCGGGCCGCGACGGCATAGCGGTCGACCGGTCCCTCGATGCGCAGGCCATGGCTGTTGATCGCCGCGACATGGTCGGCGGCGGTGTCGACGAACAACACAGGCTCGCCGCTGCGGATCAGGGCGGCGCCCAGGGTGCCGCCGATGGCGCCGGCGCCCCAGATCAGGATCGGGTCGCTCATGCCCAGGGGCCCTGCAACTGCTCGCGGGTCTCCTCGACGCCGACCCGCCACAGCGCCAGCAGCTCGTCGTCCGGCCGCTGGTAGCGGCCGCCGAAATTGCCGTCGCCCAGATAGTCGCGCAGCTCCTCGGGCGTCAGCAGGCGCAGGCGGCCCAGGTCGACCATGGGCTTGGCGCCGTCGGGCATGGCGACGTTGGCCAGGCGCGTCCAGGGGAAGTTCTCCATCCACGAGGCGTGGCTGGCCACCGGGTCGATCGCCTTGACCTTGGCCCAGACCTTGGGCGCGTTGTACCAGTTGTGGAACTTGACGCGGGCGCCCGGCTTATCGGCGGCCCATTCGCCGGCCGCCTGCTGGGCGGGCGCGTTGCCGCCGTGGCCGTTGACCAGCAGGATCCGCCGGAAGCCCTGGTGGTAGAGGCTGTCCAGGATGTCGCGCACGACCGCCAGGAAGGTGTCCATCTTGAGCGTCACGCTGCCCGGATAGGCGCGAAAATAAGGCGTCAGCCCGTAGCTCAGCACCGGGAACACCGGCACGCCCAGCGGCTCGGCGGCATCCGCCGACACCTTCTCGGACAGGATGCAGTCGACCGACAGGCTGAGATAGGCATGCTGCTCGGTCGAGCCGATCGGCAGCACACAACGGTCGTCGCCCTTGAGGTAGGCTTCGACCTGCATCCAGTTCATGTCCGAGATCCGCATGGGCCGCTCCTTTGCCGGTCTGCCTCTGCGCCGGGCACGGCTGCCCAGCCGATGGGCGGTACCAGGCTGGCGGGTCCTGGATTTTCCGCCCTGCCGCCGCCAATATGACGTGGTCTGATAATTGCGCACTGCAACGGTGTCCAGACCGGACGGACCGATTGCGGGCAGGGGAGAGAAATCATGCGACTGTCAAGGTTGGCTCTGGCGGGCGCGGCGGTGGCTGCGCTCCTGGCGGCGGGGCAGGCCGATGCGGCCACCCGCGGCGGCCGGCTGGTCTATGCGCGCTATGCGGACTCGCTGCAGCTGGACCCGGTGCTGACCGACGCCAATGTCGACATCTGGGTCATGACCAACCTGTACGACACGCTGCTGGCGCCGACCAGCGACGGCAAGGGCGTCGTCCCCGACCTTGCGACCGGCTACCAGGTGTCGCCCGACGGCAAGACGGTGACCCTGCCGCTGCGGGACGGCATCAAGTTCTCCGACGGTTCGCCGGTGCTGGCGTCGGACGTCAAATGGTCGCTCGACCGCGCGCGCAACCCCAAGAATGGGCCGTGGAACAGCCTGCTGGCCTCGGTCGACGCGGTCGAGGTCGCCGGCACCAGCGTCGTCCTGCATCTGAAGCAGCCGGACCCGACGGTGATCCCGGTGCTCGCCACCTTCAACACCGCGATCCTGCCCGAGAAGTATTTCATGGGCCAGCCGGGCGACACCGACGCGGACAAGTCGAAGGGCTTCAGCGAAAAGCCGATCGGCGCTGGGCCGTTCATGATGACCGAGTGGACGCGCAACGACCACATGATCCTCAAGCCCAATCCCAATTATTGGCGGAAGGCCGAGGACGGCAAGCCGCTGCCCTACCTGGACGAGATCCGGTTCGAGACCATTCCCGACGACGCGACCCGCATCCTGAAGCTGAAGTCGGGCGAGGTCGACGGCGCCGAATTCATCCCCTATGCCCGAGTCGCCGAGCTGCAGGCCGATCCCAAGCTCGACATGATGCTGTATCCGTCGACCCGGGTGCAGTACCTGACCTTCAACATCCGCGACAAGCTCAAGGACGGCACCGCCAACCCGCTGTCCAACCAGAAGGTCCGGCAGGCGCTGAACTACGCCATCGACAAGACCGCCATCATCCAGGCGGTGACCCGCAACCTGGGCAAGCCGATGCAATCCTTCATGTCGTCGGTGACCCCGCTGTTCTCCGGCTCAGGCCCGGCCTATCCCCATGACCTGAACAAGGCCAAGGCGCTGCTGAAGGATGCCGGCTTCGACAAGGGCTTCGACCTGACCATCCTGGCCCTGGCCGGCAACGCCGACCAGATCGGCATCAGCACCATCGTCCAGCAGTTCTGGGGGCAGCTCGGCGTCAAGCTCAAGATCGAACAGCTCGACAACGCGACGCTCACCGCCAAGTACCGCGCCGAGGACTTCCAGATCCGCAATTCGGCCTGGACCGACGACATCGCCGACCCGAGCGAGATCGCCAGCTACTTCGTCTATTACGACAACATCCACTCGCTGCACGGCGGCTTCGACGATCCCAAGGTGCAGGAGCTGTTCAAGCAGAGCCAAGTCGAGACCGATGGCGCCAAGCGCGCCGACGAATACAAGCAGATCCAGCAGATCTATATGGACCAGGCGCCGATCGGCTTCCTGTACGAGACCCCGTATC
Source organism: uncultured Comamonadaceae bacterium (assembly GCA_964511405.1). Lineage (GTDB taxonomy): Bacteria > Pseudomonadota > Alphaproteobacteria > Elsterales > Elsteraceae > CAZEFK01. The sequence continues at coordinate 13,917 of CAZEFK010000049.1, forward strand.
CGGTGGCATTGGCCAAGAAGGTCAAAGGCTTCGTGCAGATCCCGCTGGGCAACAACATCTTCATCGAGACCTATCTGGAGAAGTAGAGGCCCGGGAGAAGCGAGGGATCGGCTGACCGCCGGTCCCTCAGCCGCGTATCTCGACCGCATCCGCTCTCGGCAAAGGACCCATGTCGCGCTCCAGCTATGTCCTGCAGCGCCTGTTGCAGATCATCCCGACGTTCCTGCTGATCATGGTCGGCGTGTTCGTCCTGGTGCGGCTGCTGCCCGGCGATCCGGTCAGCGCCATGCTGGGCGACCGCGCCACCGACGAGGCAGTCCGGCGCCTGACCGCCCAGATGGGGCTCGACCGCTCGATCCCCGAACAGTTCGTCGGCTTCGTTAGCCAGTTCGTGACCGGCGACCTCGGCACGTCCCTGGTGCTGAAGGTGCCGGTCAGCCAGCTGATCGCGGACCGCCTGCCGGTCACGCTGTTCCTCAGTCTGTTCGCGGTGGTCCTGGCACTGCTGCTGGCGCTGCCGCTGGCGTTCTGGGCCGCCTTGCGGCGCGAGCGCGCGGCCGACCACGCGATCCGCGTCATCTTCCAGGTCGGGCTGTCGACGCCGGTGTTCTATCTGGGCCTGGTGCTGCTGACCGTCTTCGCCGCGCAATGGCGGCTGCTGCCGGTGGGCGGCTATGGCGACAGCTTCGGCGACCGGCTCTACCACCTGTTCCTGCCGGCCCTGACCCTGGCGCTCAGCCTGTCGGCGGTGCTGATGCGCAACCTGCGCGGCGCTATCATCGCGGTGCTCGAGTCGGACTATGTCGACTTCGCCCGCGCCAAGGGGCTCAAGGCCCGGGTGCTGCTGGGCCGCCACGTGCTGCGCAACGCCCTGACCTCGACCGTGACCCTGCTCGGGCTGCATGTCGGATCGCTGGCCGGCGGCGCGGTGATCACCGAAACAGTGTTCGCCATCCCGGGGATCGGGCGGCTGATGATCGACAGCGTCTATGGCCGCGACTATCCGGTGCTGCAGGGCCTGATCCTGGTCGTGGCGGTGCTGGTGTCGCTGGTGTTCGTGGCGGCCGACCTGGCCCAGGCGGCGCTCGACCCGAGGGTCGGCCGATGACCGCCGTCCCGGCTGATGCCGTCGCGCCGGCCCGGCGCCGGCTGGGCCGGCCGCCGGCGTCGCTGCTGGCCGGGGGCATGCTGCTGGCGCTGTTCCTGCTGTGCGCGGCGGTGCCCGGCGCGGTGGCACCCTATGACCCCTTGGCTTTCGACTTCACCGGCCTGCTGGCCGCGCCGTCTCAGGCCCACTGGTTCGGCACCGACAATTTCGGGCGGGACCTGTTGTCGCGAACCGTCTGGGCCGCCCGCATCGACTTGCAGATCGCGGCCTTCGGCACGATCGGGCCGCTGGCGATCGGGATCTTGGTCGGCGCCGTGGTGGGCTATTATGGCGGCCTGCTCGACGCCGTGTTCGGGCGGCTGGTCGACGTCGTCGTGACCGTGCCGTTCCTGATCCTGGTGATCGGCATCGTCGCCATCCTGGGCCCGGGGCTGATCAACATGTACCTGGCGGTGACGTCGGTCGGATGGGTGTACTACGCCCGCCTGCTGCGCGCCGAGATGCTGGTGCAGAAGCAGCAGGACTACGCCATGGCCGGCCGGGTGATGGGCTACGGCGCCGGGCGGATCATCCTGCGGCACCTGCTGCCCAATGCCATCGGCCCGGTGCTGACCTACTGGATCACGGACATGGCGCTGGTCATCCTGCTCGGCTCCAGCCTCGGCTATCTGGGCCTCGGCGCCCAGCCGCCGACCGCGGAATGGGGCACCCTGATCGCCGACGGCAAGAACTACATGAGCACGGCCTGGTGGATGTCGGTGTGCCCGGGCATCGCCATCGTGCTGGCCGGGCTCGCCTTCAGCCTGACCGGCGACGGCATCGCGGCGTGGCTCCGGGGGCGGCGATGACCCAGCTGCTGTCGGTGCGCGGCCTGACGGTGCGCTTCGGCGACGCCGTCGCGGTCGACGGGATCGGCTTCGACGTCGCGGCGGGCGAAGTGATGGGGCTGGTCGGCGAATCAGGCTCCGGCAAGAGCGCCACGCTCAAGGCCCTGCTGCGCCTGGTCAAGCCGCCCGGCCGGATCGGCGGCCAGGTGCTGTGGGGCGGCCGCAACCTGCTGGACCTGGACGAGGCGGCCCTGCGCCAGGTGCGCGGCGGCCAGATCGGCATGATCTTCCAGGAGCCGATGACGGCGCTCAATCCGGTGCTGCCGGTCGGGCTGCAGATCACCGAAGCGCTGGCCGAGCATACCAGCCTGTCGGCGGCGGCGCGGCGGGCGCGCGCGGTCGAGCTGCTTGATTTGGTCGGGATCCCGGCCGCCGGCACGCGGGTTGGCGACTATCCGCACCAGTTCTCGGGCGGGATGCGCCAGCGGGCGATGATCGCGATCGCCCTGGCGTCGGAGCCCAAGCTGCTGCTGGCCGACGAGCCGACCACCGCACTCGACGTCACCATCCAGGACCAGATCCTGAAGCTGCTGCTGCGCCTGCGGCGCGACCTCGGCATGGCCATCATCCTGGTGACCCACGACCTGGGCGTGGTGGCCGAGACCTGCGACCGCGTCGCGGTCATGTATGCCGGCCGCATCGTCGAGACCGCCGCGGCCGCCGCGCTGTTCACCCGGCCCCGCCACGCCTACAGCCTGGGGCTGCTGAACTCGGTCCCGAGCGGGCGCGAGCGCCAGCCGCTGGCCTCGATCCCCGGCGCGCCGCCCGCGATCACGGCGTTGCCCGCCGGCTGCGCCTTCGCCCCCCGCTGCGCGTTCGCCTCGGACGCCTGCCGTGCGGCCCGGCCGCCGCTGCGGGAGCTGGCGCCGGGGCAGGCCAGCGCCTGCATCCATCATGACCGCCTGCCAGCCCCGGACCTTGCCGCATGACCGACACCCCCTTGCTTGACGTTCGCGGGCTGAGCAAGCGGTTCCATCTGCCGTTTCCGCTGGCGGCCCGGCTGCGCGGCGAGCGGCCCCGCGTCCTGCGCGCCCTCCACGACGTGAGCTTCAGCGTCGGCCGCGGCGAAACGCTGGGAATCGTGGGCGAGTCGGGGTGCGGGAAGTCGACGTTGGCGCGCTGCCTGGTGCGGCTCTACGAGGCCGACGCCGGCCGCATCGACTATGACGGCATGGATATCCGGTCGCTCGCCGGGCCCGATCTCCGGCGCTACAACCGGCGGGTCCAGATGGTGTTCCAGGACCCGTACAGCTCCCTCGACCCGCGCATGACCGTCGCCCAGACCCTGGGCGAGGCGCTCCGCGTCCACCGCCTGCGCCGAGGCGCCGGCGTGGCCGAGCGGATCCGCGAACTCCTGGACCTCGTCCGCATGCCGGCCGACGCCGGCGACCGCTATCCCCGCGAGTTCTCGGGCGGCCAGCGCCAGCGCATCGGCATCGCCCGGGCGCTGGCGGTCGAGCCCGACTGCCTGGTCGCCGACGAGCTGGTCTCGGCGCTCGACGTCTCGATCCAGGCGCAGATCGTCAACTTGCTGCTGGAGCTGCAGCAGCGCCTCAAGCTGACCATCCTGTTCATCGCCCACGATCTCAGGCTGGTGCGCCACCTGTCGCACCGCGTCGCGGTCATGTATCTGGGCGAGATCGTCGAGATCGGGCCGACCGAGGCGATCTTCGGCGACCCGCGCCATCCCTACACCCGCGGCCTGCTGGCGGCCGAGCCCCGCCTGCGGCCGGGCGCCCGCTCGACCGTCGAGGCCGTGCGCGGCGAGCTGCCGAGCCCGCTTGCGGTGCCCAGCGGCTGCCCCTTCCATCCGCGCTGCCCGTCGGCCTTTGCCCGCTGCCCCGCCGAGCAGCCGGCGCTGCGGCCGGTGGCGGACAGCGGCCACGCCGCCGCCTGCTTCCTGGTCGAGGCGCCGGCCGCCGCGGCGATCGCCCGATCCGTCGCTTAGCGCGCGCGCCCTCAGCACTCGACGATCGCTTTGATCACGCCGGCGGCCGGGTTCAGCAGATCGGTAAACCGGTCCGCCACCTCGGACAGCGCCAGTCGGTGCGTGGCCAGTGCCCGGGTCGGCACCTGGCCGGCCCGCATCGCGGCCAGCACCGTCTCGAAATCCTCTATCGTCGCATTGCGGCAGGCGAGCAGCGTGGTTTCGCGTTTGTGGAACTCCGGATCGGAGAAGCGCAGCGTCGCCTGGACGATGGATATCAGGCCGTAGCGGCCGCCATGGGCCACGAAGTTAAGGCCGCGCTCCATCGCCTCGGCATTGCCGGTGGCGTCGAAGACCACGTCGAAGAACTCGCCGTCGGTCAGGCGCGACAGCTCCGCCGCGTCGCCGGGGCCGACCGTCACGGTCGCCTGGACGCCGAGCGCCTGGCGGCAGACGTCCAGGCGATCGGTCCGCGAGTCGAGCACGGTCACTGCGGCGCCGCGCAGGCGGCTGAACAGGGCGGCGGCGATGCCGATCGGCCCGGCGCCGGTCACCAGCACGCGCTCGCCGCTTGCGACCGCGGCCCGGCGCGCGGCATGGGCGCCGATCGCCAGGAACTCGACCATCGCCGCCTCATCGAGGCCGACGCCGTCGACCTTGCGCACGAAGCCGGCCGGCACCGACAGATATTCGGTGAAGGCGCCGTCGCGATGCACGCCCAGCACCTGGATGGCGACGCAGCAATTGGTCTTGCCCTTGCGGCAGGCGATGCAGCGGCCGCAGGAGAGGTAGGGCATGACATAGACGGCGTCGCCGGGGACCAAGCCGGTCCCGGCCTCGGCCGACACCACCTCGGCCGAGAATTCGTGGCCCATCACCCGCGGATAGCGGAGATAGGGCTGCCGGCCGCCGAAGATATGCAGGTCGGTGCCGCAGACCCCGACCCGGCGCACCCGCAGCAGCACCTCGCCCGGCCCGGCCTCCGGCATCGGCCGCTGTTCGTTGCGCAGCACCCCCGGCTCTTCGCAGACGACCGCCAACATTCCTGTCCTCCCCTTCGCTGTGCGCCGAGCCTGGCAGGGCGGTAAATCAATTGGCAAGGACTCACGCGCGACCATCGATCCATCGAAACGTCGGCAAAGGCGGTGGACGATGCGCAGCAAGGCACAACGGATGGCGCGCCCCCAGGCTCCGGCGATCGCGACGGCAGCGATCCTGGCTCTGGCGATCGCCTGTTCGGCGCTTCTCGCGGCGGGCGTGGCAGGATCTGCGGGTTGGCGCACACCGATCGTTTTGGATCAACAATAATCCGTAGGAACAGGCGCGGCGCCAACGCGCCGCGACTTGATCCGCTTAATCCGAATTGCTTGCGCTCGACTATATCGCGAGGTGGTGCCGCAGGGGATTGATTAAAAGTCCGGCCAGATTGAATGTGAAGTCCCGGCGATCGTCGGGTAAAAGGAGTCGATGGCCGAACCTCTCGATCTTCGGGCGGTGATCGCCGCTCATGCCCGGTACGCCCGTCGAATGGCCGGCGGCAAGCGGGCGGATTTGCGCTTCGCGTCGCTGCCCGGCCTCAGACTGCGCAACGCCAACCTGCGTGAGATCATCCTGTCCGGCGCCGACCTGCAGGATGCGGTCCTGACCGGCAATGATCTCAGCATGGCCGACCTGTTCGGCGCCAATCTCGACCGCGCCCAGATGTCGGAGTCCGTGCTGCATCGGGCCGATCTGCGCGGCGCCTCGCTGCGGCGGACAAATTTCTTCGGCTGCGATCTGACCAGCGCTGATTTCCGTCCGGCCAAGCTGGTCGACCGCGCCGGCGCGCCGCGCACGCCCACCAACCTGGCCGGCGCCCGGCTCGACAACGCCAAGCTGACCGGCGCCAACCTGCAGCGCGCGGTCATGGCGGGCGTCACAGCCTCGTCGATCGACCTGTCCGACGCCGACCTGGTCGGCGCCGACCTGTCGTTCTGCAATCTCGAGGGCGCCAAGCTGACCGGGGCCAAGATGAAGGGGGCGACGCTGGTCGGCGCCACGCTGGACGACGCCGACCTCAGCAATGCCGACCTGTCGCACGCCAACCTGATCGGCGCCCGCATCACCCGCTCGCGCATGGACCAGACCAACATGACGGGCGCGATCCGGCTGAGCCTGGAGAGCGGGCCGGCCGAGTTCCAAGCCGACCTGATGCGCCATCTGCGCTGGCTCAACTTCGACGGCAAGGAGGGGGCCTGCGGCAATTTCGCCGGACAGAACCTCAGCGGCATGAACCTGTCCCGGCTCAATCTGAGCTGCGCGATCCTCACCGGCACCAACCTGTCGCGCGCCGTGCTGCTGCGCACCCAGCTGCTGGCGGCCCATTTGGCCGGCGCCGACCTGCGCCAGGCCGATCTCCGGCGCGCCAATCTGCGCGGGGCCAATCTGGCCGGCGCCGATCTGACCGGGGCCAATCTCATGGATGCCGACCTGTCCGACCTGCCGCTCGGGGCGGAGGGCGAGGGGCCGCCGCGGGTCCTGGCGACCAACCTGGACGGGATGCGCATCGACCGCGCGCAGCTCGGGCACGCCGTGATGCCGGCCCGTCGTTGGGGCGAGGCGCCGGCCGGGGCCGACCCGGCAGGCCCGCGGCACCCGGCAGCGGCGGCCTAGCGGCCCAGCAGCCGGTCGCCCAGGCGCGCCGGCAGCGCCGCCAGGAGCCATACCGCCGCGGCCATCGGCCAGGGAAAGGCAATGCGCGGCCGGTTGGCCTCCAGGCCTCGGCGCACCAGCCGGGCGGCGGGGCCGGGCGCCATCAGAAACGGCCGCCGCGGCGCGCGATCGCTCATCGGCGTGCGCACGAAGCCGGGGCAGATCACCGACACGCCGACGCCCTGCGGCGCCAGGTCGAGGCGCAGGCCGTCGCCATAGACCCGCATCCAGGCCTTCGAGGCGCAGTAGGCCGCCGCCCCCGGCAAGCCGCGGAAGCCGGCCAGCGACGCCATCAGGGCGACGTGGCCGCGGCGTCGCGCCACCAGGGCCGGCAACAGCGGCGCCAGGGTGTTGATGGTGCCTGTTACGTTCACCGCCGTGATCGCGCGCACCACGTCCTCGGTTTCGTCGGCGCCGCCGGCCGCGATCCCGGCATTGGCGATGACCAGATCGAAGGCGAGGTCGGCATCCCAGGCGCACAGCCGATCGCGCAGGGCCTGGCGATCGGTGACGTCGACCAGCGCGGTCACCGCCGCGGCGCCGGCGGCGGCGACCGCATCGGCGGTGCCGGCGAGGCGGGCCGGGTCGCGCCCGACCAGCGCCAGGCTCACGCCGGGTGCGGCGAATTCGATCGCCAGCGCGCGGCCGATGCCGCTGGAGGCGCCGGTAATGAGGATCGAGCGGAAGCGGCTGGCAGGACGCGGCATGGTGGGATCGTCGTCGGTGACGCCGACGACGATCCAAGCAGGTGAGGAGCCCCGTCGCCAGCGCCTCGACGATCAGGCGATGGCCGGCCGGGTGGCGGCTGATTTGGTTGCGCGCAGCGCGAAGGCGCCGTCGCCGAGGCTGGCCTGGGTCAGCAAGGCCACGATCCAGAACGCCGGAAACTCCCAGCCGCCGCCCTTGGCCGTGAACCAGAAGCCGTTGGCGCCATGCACCGTGGCGATGGCGCCCAGCAGGATCGGCACCAGCGCCAGGGCCGCCCAGCGCGTGTAGATCCCGAGGATCAGCGCCGCAGCGCCCGCCACCTCGGCAGCCATGGTCAGGTAGGCGAGGGCGCCGGGCAGGCCCAGGCTCTCGAAGAACTGCGCCGTGCCGGCCGGCGTGAACACGAAGATCTTCAGTCCGGCATGGGCGAGGAACAGCCCGCCCAGGGCGAGCCGCAGAACCAAAGCGCCATAGGGCGCAAGACGCGTGTCGATCATCGGGGTCTCCATGTGGGTGTGATCGGTTGCGCTACCATGTGGTCGGCCATCCTGCCGGTCCCAGTGGCGATTCCTGCGAAAGCGACATGCGAATCCGCATGGCTTGATCACGAGCTCCTGGTACATCTGCATGGATGAACTGGGACGACCTGCGCATCTTCCTGGCGATTGCGCATCACGGCAGCCTGACGGCGGCCGGCCGCGCGCTGCGCCTGACCCAATCGACCATGGGACGGCGGCTGGAGGCCTTGGAGGAGCGGATGGGCGCCCGCCTGCTCCAGCGCACGCCCGGCGGTTTCCGGCTCACCGACCTGGGCGAGGCGGTGCTGGCCAATGCCGAGCGCATCGAGGAGCAGGCGCTGCAGATCGAGCGCACCATCGCCGGGCGCGACGTCCGCCCAGAGGGCACGGTGCGGATCACGGCCGTCGAGACCCTGGCGGTCGAGCTGCTGATGCCGATCCTGGCCGACTTCCGGCGCAGCTATCCCGGCATCGTCCTCGACCTGATCACGGATGCGCGGTCGCTGAGCCTGACCAAGCGCGAGGCCGACGTGGCGCTGCGGCTGGCGCGGATCGACCAGCACGATCTGCGCGTCCGCAAGGTCGCCGAGATGGCGATCGGGGTTTACGCCAGCGCGGACTATCTCGCCCGCCAGGGCATGCCGGACTTCGCGGACGGCGCCCGCGGCCATTACCGGATCCTGCCGCAGCTCGAACTGCGGGAACTGCCCGACGTCGTCTGGTTCGACTCGCTGAGCCACCGGGCCGACTTGGTGCTGAGCAGCAACAGCCGCTACGCGCAGCGGGCGGCCTGCCAGCAGGGCCTGGGCTTGACGTCGCTGCCCCGCTATCTGGGCGACCCGGCCGGTCTCGTGCGGCTGCCGACCCCGCAGCCGCCCCCGGTGCGCGAGGTGTGGCTCGCGGTTCACGCCGATATCGTCCACGCCGCCCGCATTCGCGCCCTTACCGACTTCGTCGCCGCTGGCCTCAAGGCGAAGGCGGCGGTGCTGGCGCCGCCGGATTAGAGCCGGCGGATCGCCAATCCGCCGTCGACCCGGACGACCTCGCCGGTCGAGTAGGGGAGCGCGCCCGAGGCGAGCATCGCGACCGCCCGGCCGACATCCTCGGGTGCGCCCCAGCGGGCGATCGGCGTGCCACCGCCGGCGAAGAAGTTGTCGTAGCGCGCCTGTGCCACGGCGGTCATGTCGGTGCGAATGATCCCCGGGCGGACTTCGTAGGCGTGGATGCCGGCCTCGGCCAGCCGCAGGGCGAACAGCTGGGACATCATCGCCAGGCCACTCTTGGCGATGCAGTACTCGGCGCGGTCGGGCGAGGCGACCTCGACGCTGATCGACGAGATCGTGACGATGCTGCGGAAGCCGGCGGCGGGCTGCTGGACCATCCGGCGCGCCACCGCCTGGGTCAGGAAAAACGGCCCGCGCAGGTTGATGGCGACCAGCCGGTCGAAGCTGTCGGGCGTCACGTCCAGCAGATCGCCGCGCCGGGCGACCGAGACGCCGGCATTGTTGACCAGGCAGTCCAGGCCGCCGAAGGCGTTCCAGGCCTCCTCGACCGCGGCGGGCAGGCGGTCGAGGTCGCTGGCGTCGGCGTACAGCGCCGCGGCGGCGCCGCCGGCCTCGCGGATCGCCGCGACCGTCCGGGGCAGGTCGTCGGAACCGGGCAGGTCGTTGACGACGACCCTGAACCCGGCGCCCGCCAAGGCTATGGCGATGGCGCGGCCGATGCCGCGGCCGGCGCCCGTGACCAGCGCGGTGCCGGCCGCGTCCGGCGCCATGCCGTCAGGCCGCGCCATGCAGCGCCGACACCGCCATGGGCAGGCTGCGGCCACGCAGCGGGAAGGCGCCGAGCGGCTCCCACGGGCCGTCCGCGAGCGCCACGAAGCGGTCGCTGGCCAGCACCGGCCGCCCGACCATCTTGGTCAGGGCCTCGATCCGCGCGGCTTCGTTGACCGCCATGCCGCGCAGGCCGAAGGACAGGCGCGAGGCGGTGCCGACATTGCCGTAGATCAGCTCGCCAAAATGCAAGGCGACGCCGAAGCCGATGCCGCGCTCGAAGATGCAGCACGAGTCCGCGCGCAGCCCGGCCAATCGGGCGCGCGCCTCGCGGGCGGCCGCGATGGCCCGCGCGGCGGCGTCGCCGTCTCCCGCCTCGGTCACCGGGAAGATGCCCAGCACGGCGTCGCCGACGATCTCGACCACCTCGCCGCCATGGTCCAGGATGGCGCCGGCGGTGCAGTCGCAATAGGCGTTGATCACGCGCAGGTAGTGTTCGATCTCCAGCTGCTCGGCGAGGGCCGTCGAGTCGCGCAGGTCGCTGTACCAGATCGCCGTGCGCAACAGCTTGCCGTCGCCGCGCCTGATTTGGCCGCCCAGGATGCGCGTGCCGGCGTCCTGGCCGTGATAGGCGGTCAGGACGTTGACGGCGAGCTGGCGCTGCGACACCACCTTGAAGGCGACCGTCAGCATGGGGCGGATGGCATCCAGCGCCGCCAGGTCGGCGGACGAGAAGCCCTCGGGCCGGCGGGTCGCGAACGCCGCCAACAGTCCGAAGCCGCGGTCGTCGCGGTCCGGCGCGAAGCCGGAGCGCATGGCGACATAGTCGGTGTAACCCTGCTCGGCCAGTTCGCCCAGCACCGGGAACGGGTAGTTCGGGAACAGCTCGGTCAGGTGCCAGCGCGCCTGCTCGAGATTGGCGTCGGCCATGAAGCGGAATGGACTTTCCAGCCAGGCCTTGCCTTGGAACACGGTGCCGGAATGGCCCTCGACCGCCAGCGGCCGGTCCTGCTCCCAGACCAGCGCCACCCAGGCGAGCTGCGGATGCAGGACGCGGCCGCCGATGCGCACCCGGTCGATCGGGATGCCGGCGTCCCGCAGCTGACGGCATAGGCCGCGCACCAGATCGCGGGCGTCGACGTCATTGAGGGCCTGGTCGACCAGCCAATCCCGGATGGCGTCGATCGGCAGGTCGGCAGTGGTGATGCTCATCGGGCAGGGACGCTCCTCTCGGGTCTCCCGGACGTGGGAAGCTGTGGCTTGGCCCGGTCGGCTTCGCTAAGCTCGCCGCCGATGACCGAAGCCCCGCCTGGCACGTCCGCCGCCGCCGTCGTGAGCATGACCGGATATGCCCACGCCGAGGGCAGCCTCGATGCTGTTACTTGGTCCTGGGACCTGCGGAGTGTCAACGGGCGGGGGCTCGACCTGCGGCTCCGGCTGCCGGGTGGCTGCGAATCGATCGAGCCCAAGGTGCGCGAGGCGGTGGCCCGCTATTGCCGGCGCGGCTCGGTGTCGGCGCAGCTCGACCTGCAGCGCCGGTCGGGTGGCCGCGCCGTGGTCCTCGACCGCGCCCTGCTCGACCGGGTGCTGGCGCTCCACCTCGAGCTGGCTGGCCGCGTCGACCCGGCGCCGCCGCGGCTGGAGGCGCTGCTGGCGATCCGCGGCATGCTGGTCGACGAGGACGGCGCCGCGCCCGAGGTCGACACCGACGCCCGCGACGCGGCGATGCTGGCCAGCCTGGAGGAAGCCTGCCGACGGCTCGAGCGCGCCCGCCGCGATGAGGGCGCCAGGCTGGCGGCCGTCGTCGCGGGCCTGGTCGCGCGCATCGCCGAGCTGACGGCGGCGGCGCGCGCGTTGGCCGAGCTGCAGCCGCGGGCGCTGGCCGATCGGTTGCGCCGCCAGCTGGCGGAGCTGGTCGGCGGCAGCGTCGCCGTTGACCGGCTGGAACAGGAGATCGCGCTGCTGGCGGCCCGCGCCGACCCGCGCGAAGAGCTGGACCGCCTGGATGCCCACGTCGCAGCGGCGCGGGCGCTGCTCGCGGAAGGCGGGCCGTGCGGGCGCAAGCTCGATTTCCTGGCGCAGGAGTTCAACCGCGAGGCCAACACCCTGACCGCCAAGTCGGGGGACATCGAGCTCACCCGGCTGGGGCTGGAGCTCAAGTCGGCGATCGATCAGTTCCGCGAGCAGATCCAGAATCTGGAGTGAGGTGCCATGACCGATCCCACGCCCGTCGCCGCGGCTGCGCCGGTGCGGCGGCGCGGCCTGATGCTTGCGCTCTCGTCGCCGTCGGGCGCCGGCAAGACCACCATCGGCCGCGCGCTGCTGGCGCGTGAGCCCGAGCTGGCAATGTCGGTGTCGGTGACCACTCGGGCGCGGCGCCCGGCTGAGATCGACGGGCGCGACTACCATTTCATCGACCGCGCGCGGTTCGACCAGATGGTGGCCGACGGCCTGCTGCTGGAGCATGCGCCGGTGTTCGGCAATTTCTACGGCACCCCGCGCGCCGCGGTGGAGGCGGCGCTCCAGGCCGGCCAGGACGTGCTGTTCGACATCGAGTGGCAGGGCGTGCGCCAGGTCGCCGCCATCGCCCGCGCCGACCTGGTCTCGGTGTTCATCCTGCCGCCGTCCTATGACGAGCTGCATCGCCGGCTGCGATCGCGCGGCCAGGACAGCCCCGAGGTGGTGGCGGGCCGGATGGCCAAGGCGGCCGACGAAATGCGGCATTATGTCGAATATGACTATATCGTCATCAACGAGGACATCGACGCCAGTGTGGCCAAGGTGGCCGCGATCCTGACCGCCGAACGGCAGCGCCGCACCCGGCTGGTCGGCCTGGACGCCTTCGCCAGCGACCTGATCCGGGCGGGTTAGTCCCGTCGCCGGCGGGCGACGGCGGCGGTCAGCCGGGCGAAGCCGTCGATGTCCACGGTCTCGGCGCGGGCCGAATCCGCGAGTCCGGCCTCGGCCAGCACGGCCTGAACGTCCACGCCCAGGGCCTTGAGGCTGGAGCGCAGCATTTTGCGGCGCTGGCCGAAGGCGGCGGCCGTCACGGCGGCCAGGCGCGACAGGTCGGCCGAGGCCGGATGCGGGCGCGGCGTCAGCCGCACGACGGTGGACACCACCTTCGGCGGCGGCGTGAAGGCGCGGGCGCCGATGTCGAACAGCGGCGCCACCTCGGCGACGGTCTGCGCCAGCACGCTCAGCCGGCCGTAGGCGTCGGTGCCGGGCCGCGCGGCGAGACGGTCGCCGACCTCCTTCTGGAACATCAAGGTCAGCGACTCGAAGTCGGGCATCCGCTGCAGCCAGCCGACCACCAGGGCGGTGCCGACATTGTAGGGCAGGTTGGCGACGATCCGGCGCGGCGGCGGCGCCAGGGCCACGGGATCGAGCGCCAGGGCGTCGCCCTGGACCAGGGTCAGGCGGTCGCCTGAAGCGGCCGCCAAATCGCCGAGGGCGGCAAGGCAGCGGGGATCCTTCTCGATCGCCACCACCCGCGCGCCCTGGGCCAGCAGCGCCCGGGTCAGCCCGCCCGGGCCGGGTCCGACCTCGATCGTGGTGCCGTGGCCGAGGTCTCCGGCGGCGCGGGCGATGCGGGCCGTCAGGTTGAGGTCGAGCAGGAAATGCTGGCCGAACCGCTTGTCGGCCCGCAGGTCGAAGCGGGCGATGACGTCCTTCAGCGGCGGCAACCCGGCGACCGCGGCCGCGATCGGGTCGTCGGCCGCCGGCGGCGCGGTCAACTCTGGCTCGACCGGATGTCGATGAAGGCGGCGAGGCGCAGGTCGCGCAGCATGCGGCGGGCCGCGGCATCGAAATGCTGGGCCAGCAGCTGGCGCCGGATCTCGGTGCGGCTCGGCAGGTTGGCGCCCGATTCGGTACGGTCGCAGACCATGACCATGCTGACGGCGCCGTTCTCGACGTGAGGGGCCTGGGCCTTGCCCACCGGCAGGCTGACCGCCGCCTGCTGCAGCGCCGGCGCCAGCTCGGCCAGGGCGAACTTGCCGAGGTCGGTCACCTCGGCGCCGTCAACCTTGCGCGCCAGCTGGTCGAAGGCCGGGCAGCCAGTGGCGGCCTGGGCGATCTCCTGAGCCTGGGCCATGCGGGCGTCGATCGCCTCCTTGGTGGCGCCCGAGGCGACCGGCAGCACGGCCCGATGCAGCATCACGGTCGACTGCGCCAAATCCGGTCCCGCGACCTCGCGGCGGTCGCGCAGCACGATCAGGTGGATGCCGGTCAGCGTGCGGATCGGCCCGGCCAGCTGGCCGGGCTGCATATGCTCAAGCGCCCGGTCGATGGCCGGGTCGAGCTGCCCGGGCAGGACCCAGCCGATGTCGCCGCCCGCGCTGGCCGAGGCGCTCTGGGAATATTGGCGGGCGAGGGCCGGGAACGGATCGCCGGCGCGCATCCGCTCGACCAGCCGGTCGGCGGTGGCCCGGGCATCGGCCTCGGCGGCCGGCGTGTCCGCCGGCAGGAAGATCTCGCCCAGCAGATATTGCGGCTTGCCGACCTGGGCGCGGATGTCGGCCAGCTCCTGGTCGATCTCCTCCTCGCTGATCGCCAGCTGGCCGCGCATCTTGAACTGCACGGCCTTCTCCCAGGCGATGCGGGCCCTGACCTGGGCGACCAGGGCGGCGCGCGGGACACCCGCCTGGCTCAGCACCGTGTCGACGCCGCCGGCCGGCAGCTTGTTGTCTTGCTCGATGCGGCTGATCGCGCTGTCGATGTCGTCCTCGGTCGCCGCCACGCCGTCGGCCTTCGCCTCCTGCTGCTCCAGCTGCTCGTCGACCAGCATGCGCAGCGCCTGCGGCTGCAGGCGGCGGAGAATGTCGTCCGGGACCTGCGCCTGGCCGCTGGACAGAACGATCAGCCGGACCCGGTTGATGACGTCGAGCTGCGAGATGACGTCGTCATTGACCACGGCGGCGATGCGCTGCTCCTGCGCTTGGGCCAGGGGCGGCCGGGCGACGGCGACGGACAGGACCATCGCCAGGAACAGCCAGACCGGCAGGGACGAACGCGACAGCAGGGGCATGGGATGGGGCCAGGAGAATGGGGCACGGGATCATTCCGCGCGGACTGGCCGCGCGGACTGTCAGCGCTTATACCATGCTCGGGCGGTGCGGCGTCCATGGCGGGATGCCGGCGGGCGGCTTTCGCTTGCGTGCCGCCGGGGGTCGGCTAAAACGGGCAGGGCGACGCGATGGGCGCCTTCGCCCGCTTCTGGCTGCCAGGATTCCCGAGTATGAAGATCGCATTTACCGAGCCGGAGTTCGAACGCGACGGCGCGCTGGTCGTCACCTGCTTCGAAGGGCGGGCGCTCGGGGCGTCGGCCCGTCAACTGGACGAGCGGCTGCACGGCGCCTTGGCCCGCGCCCTGGCCGGGTCGCGGGCGACCGGCAAGCTGGGCGAGATGGTCGACGTGGTGGCGCCGGCCGGGCTGCCCGCCAGCCGCGTGCTGCTGGTCGGCCTGGGCAAGCCCGACGAGCTGACCGAGGCCAAGGCCGAGGGCCTGGGCGGCGGGGTGGCCGCCTATCTGTCCGGCCAGGCCGACACCCAGGCCGCGATCATGGTCGACCCGGGGACCGCCGTGGCCGAAGGTGCCCTGGCTGCGCGCCTGGCGCTGGGCGCGCGGCTGCGGACCTACCGGTTCGACAAATACCGCACCACCCAGAAGAAGGAAGACAAGCCGGTCCTGGACAAGCTGGCGTTCATGCTGGCCGGGCCCGGCGCCGCCAAGAAGGCGTTTGCGCCGCTGGAGAAGGTGGCAGCCGGCGTGACCTTCGCCCGCGACCTGGTGACCGAGCCCGCGGCCACGATCTACCCCGAAAGCCTGGCCGACCGGTGCAAGGCGCTGGAGTCGCTGGGCGTCACGGTCGAGATCCTGGGCCTGAAGGACATGCGCAAGCTGGGCATGGGCTCGCTCCTGGGCGTGGCCCAGGGCTCGGAGCGCGAGCCGCGGCTGGTGGTGATGCAGTGGAAGCGCGGCAAGAACCCCGACGCGGCCCCGATCGCCTTCATCGGCAAGGGCGTCACCTTCGACAGCGGCGGCCTGTCGCTGAAGCCGGCCAAGTCGATGGAGGAGATGAAGTGGGACATGGCCGGCTCGGCCGCGGTGATCGGCGGCATGATGGCGCTGGCCGGCCGCGAGGCCCGGGTCAACGCCGTCGGCGTGGTCGGTCTGGTCGAGAACCTGCCGTCGGGCTCGGCGATCAAGCCGGGTGACGTGCTGACCTCGATGTCGGGCCAGACCATCGAGGTGCTCAACACCGACGCCGAGGGCCGGCTGGTCCTGGCCGATGCGGTGTGGTACGCGCAGGACCGCTTCAAGCCGTCGGCGATGGTCGACTTCGCCACGCTCACCGGCGCGATCATCACGGCGCTGGGGCATGAGCAGGCCGGGCTGTTCGCCAACAATGACGAGCTGGCGCAGCGCATCACCGCGTCGGGCGCCGCGGTCGGCGAGCCGGTGTGGCGCATGCCCATGGGCGACGCCTACGACAAGCAGATCAATTCCGATATCGCCGACATGAAGAACATCGGCGACGGCACCGCCGGCAGCATCATCGGCGCCCAGTTCATCCAGCGCTTCGCGAACCAGGTGCCGTGGGCCCACGTCGACATCGCCGGCATGGCCTGGGGCCGCAAGGACCAGCCGACCACGCCCAAGGGCGCCACCGGCTACGGCGTCCGGCTGATCGACCAGCTGGTGCGCGCCTACTACGAGGGCTGAGGCGCCGCGGGAGGGGATGGCGGAGGTCAGCTTCTATCATCTGGTCCGCTCGTCCCTGGAGGCGGTGCTCCCCCGCCTCTTGGAGCGGGTGCGCGGCCTCGGCCTCAGGGCGGTGGTGGTCGCCGCCACGCCGGAGCGCGTCGAGAGCCTGAACGACGCGCTGTGGCGCTATGACCAAGACAGCTTCCTGGCGCATGGCTCGGCCGCCGACGGCCATGCCGCCGACCAGCCGATCTGGCTGACCCATGTCGACGAGAACCCCAACGGCGCCGAGGCGCTGGTGCTGCTGGAGGGCATGGAAGTGGCGCGGCCCGAGCGCTACCAGCGCGTGATCGAGATCTTCGACGGCCGCGACGAGGCCGCGGTGGCGGCGGCGCGCCAACGCTACCGGCAGGCCCTGGACGCTGGCCACAGCCTGAAATACTTCCGCCAGACGGCGACCGGCTGGGAGCTTGCGGCGTCGCGCGAGGCCCCGCTATAACCCGCGCGCTTCGGCGGTCCCCCGATCGCCCCTACGGAGATAGTCTATGGCCATCGAGCGGACGCTCTCGATCCTCAAACCCGACGCCACCCGCCGCAACCTGACCGGCGCGATCAATTCCCGCTTCGAGCAGGCCGGCCTGCGCATCGTCGCGCAGAAGCGGCTGCAGCTCAGCATTGCCCAGGCGCAGCAGTTCTACGCCGTGCACAAGGCGCGGCCGTTCTTCAACGACCTGGTCCAGTTCATGGTGTCCGGGCCGGTCGTGGTGCAGGTGCTGGAAGGCGACGACGCCATCGCCCGCAACCGCGAGATCATGGGGGCGACCAACCCGGCCAACGCCGCCGCCGGCACCATCCGCAAGGACTTCGCCGAGTCGATCGAGGCCAACTCGGTCCACGGCTCGGACTCGCCGGAGACCGCGGCCGTCGAGATCGCCTACTTCTTCAGCGGCCTCGAGCTGGTCGGCTGAGCCGTCCAGTCTTTCGTTCAGGCCCTCTGCCGCACCGCGGCAGAGGGCCTGGTTCGGGCTACAGCAGGAACAGCGCCATCGCGACCAGCAGCACGGCGGTGCCGGCGATCCCGATGGTGACCAGCCGCATGAAGCCGCGGAAGACATCCTGATGGTGACGCAGGTTGGCGGGTTCCATGGACATGGGGTCCTCGGCGATGAACGACGGGGCCTTTTAGCCTATGCCGGAGGACCGGGCTACCCGCTCGTCGCCTCAGGCAACAGGACTCCCGGGCTGCCCTGCAGTCGCACCCGGTTGCCGATGACCACGGCGCGCCCCTCGGCCACCAGCCGGACCGCGAGCGGATAGGCCCGGTGCTCGGCCGCCAGCACGCGGTCGGCCAAGCGCTCGGGGTCGTCGCCGTCGGCGACCGGCACCACGGCCTGCAGGATGATCGGTCCGTCGTCCATCTCGGTCCGCACGAAATGGACGGTGCAGCCGGTGACCCGGGCCCCCGACTCGAGCACCCGGGCATGGGTGTCCAGGCCCTTGAACGCCGGCAACAGCGACGGATGGATGTTGACCAGGCGGTCGCGCCAGGCCTCGACGAAGCCCGGCGTCAGCAGGCGCATGAAGCCGGCCAGGCACACGAACTCGATCGCGGCGGCGCGCAGCGCCGCATCGAGCGCGGCATCGAAGGCAGCGCGATCGGAAAAGCGCTTGGGCTCGATCACCTGGGTCGGCACGCCGGCGGCCGCGGCACGGGCCAGGCCGGCGGCATCGGCCCGGTTGGACAGGACCAGCGTGACCTCGGCCGGGTAGGCGGGATCGGCGGCGGCGTCGAGCAGCGCCTGGAGGTTCGAGCCGCGCCCGGAGATCAGCACGGCCAGCCGCCGGCGGGCGGGGCGGGATGGTGACAGGGTTCCAGATCCTGCGTTATAGCTGCCCGGGCGGATCGCCGGGGCACAGCCTTCCCTGACGATCCTTCAGAACTCCGGGGACGTTGACAATGGCTTTCGCGCTGCGCCGGGTCGTTCGCCTGGGCCTGGGAGCGGTGCTGCTGGCGTTTGCCGCCGCTCGCGGCATGGCGGCCCCGCCGCTCGATCCCTACACGGTCACGGATGTCGCGGTCGAGGCCGCGCAGCGCGATGCCGCGCTTGCCGATGCCCAGCGCAAGGCGCTGCGGCAGATCGTCGAGCGCATGGCCGGCCCGGCCGAGGCGGCCAAGCTGCACGCGGGCGACCAGGACGTTCAGCAGGTGGTGCGGTCGCTGGAGGTGCAGCAGGAGAAGATCGCGCCGGGCCGCTATGCGGCGACGGTCGCGGTCAGCTTCACGCCCGGCGCGCTCCGGCGCCTGCTGCAGCAGAACAACATCGCGTTCGTCGAGATGGCGGCGCAGCCGATCCTGGTGGTGCCCGCCTGGGTGCCCGGCACCGGTCCGGCGCCGGCCTGGACCGACGATACGCCCTGGCGGCGCGCCTGGGCGGCGCGGCCCGCGCGGCCGGGGCCGCTGTCCTATCTTCTGGCGTCGGCGCCGGCCGCTGCCTCCACGCCGCCGGCCCCGGCCCCCGGTCCGGATGACGCGGCAGGGCTGTTGGCGCTGGCGCGGTCGCAGGGCGCAGGGCGCGTGCTGGTGGCGACGGCCACGCCGCAGGGCGGGGCGATCCACGTCACCGGACAGTTCGTCAACGAGGGCCGCCCGCCGCTCGACCTGGTGCAGCCGCCGATCGCCGGCGGCCCGGACGCGACCCTGGCGGCGGCGGCCGACCGCCTGGCCGCCGCCATCGAGGAGCAGTGGCGCAGCGAGGCGGCGGTGCCGCCCGACAGTGCCGGCAGCGGCCGGCTGGAGGTGCGGGTGCCGCTGCAGAGCTTCGAGGATTGGCTGGCGGTGCGCCGCGGCCTGTCCAACCTGGCGGCGGTGCCGGCGGTGATCCTGCACAGTCTGGACCGGCACGAGGCCCAACTCGGCCTCGATTATCGCGGCGACCCGGCCCAGCTCAAGACGCTGCTGGCCCAACGCGACCTCAGCCTGGAACAGAGCGGCGACAGTTGGATCCTGCGCCGGGGCGCAGCCCCCTAACCCCGTGACGCGCGGTCCGGTCCTTCCCCCGATGCTCGACCGCCGGGCGGCGTTCTGGCTGCTGCTGGCGCTGGTGCTCGGCCTCATCCTGTGGCGGCTGAGCGACATCCTGCTGCCGTTCATCGCCGGCGCCGCCATCGCCTATTTCCTGGATCCGCTGGTCGACTGGATGGAGCGGCGGCGGGTGCCGCGCACGCTCGCGACCCTGCTGGCGCTGACGCTGGTGATCGTCTTCATCGGCCTGCTGCTGCTGCTGGTGGTGCCGCTGATCGAGAGCCAGGTGGCCCAACTGATCGCGCGCCTGCCCGACCTGTTCACGACCCTGCGCGACCGCCTCGACCGGCTGATCACCCGGCTGCAGGTCGAGGCCGGCGTGCCGCCCGAGGACGTGCGCAGCTTCACCGGCGCGGCCGGCAGCCAGGCGAGCAAGGCCTTCGAATGGGTGGCGTCGCTGCTGGGCGGCGTGGTGTCGGGCGGCATTGCCCTGGTCAACCTGCTGTCGCTGCTGTTCGTGACGCCGGTGGTGGCGTTCTACTTGCTGCGCGATTGGGACCAGATGGTCGCATCCGTCGACAGCTGGCTGCCCCGCGCCAATGCCGAGGCGATTCGTGGCCAAATGCGCGAGATCGACCACACGCTGTCGAACTTCGCCCGTGGCCAGGCGCTCGCCTGTCTGCTGCTCGGCTTGTACTACGCCACCGGCCTCAGCCTCGTCGGTCTGGATTTCGGCCTGGTGATCGGCGTGTTCTCCGGCCTGATCTCGTTCATCCCCTATGTCGGCTCCTTCACCGGCGGCGTGCTCAGCATCGGCTTCGCGCTGATGCAGTACGACCATTGGACCGGGGTCATCGAAGTCGCCGCCGTGTTCCTGGTCGGCCAGGCGATCGAGGGCAATGTCCTGCAGCCGCTTCTGGTCGGCGACCGTATCGGCCTGCATCCGGTGTGGGTGATCTTCGCGCTGCTGGCCGGCGGTGCCCTGTTCGGCTTCGTCGGGCTGCTGCTGGCCATTCCCGTGGCCTCGATCCTCGGCGTGCTGACCCGCTTCGCGTTGGCCCGCTACTTGGCCAGCCCGCTCTACCAGGACGGCTCGGCCGTCGCCGCCCGGACACCCGAGCGCACGCCCTCGTGAGCCGGGCGGTGCAGCTGGCCTTCGACCTCGGCACGCGCAGCGCGCTGGGTGCGGAGGATTTCCTGGTGTCCGATGCCAACGCCGAGGCGGTCGCCTGGATCGACCGCTGGCCGGGCTGGCCGGTCCTGGCGCTCACCGGGCCGGCGGGCGCCGGCAAGAGCCATCTGGGCCGGATCTGGCAGGGCCGGTCGGCCGCCGCGACGGTGACCCTGGCCGAACTTGCGGAGGTCCGTCCCCTCGACCTCGCCGCCCGCGCGCCGGCCTTCCTGATCGATGACGCCGACGGCCCGCGACCCGAGGAGCAACTGCTGCACGCGCTCAACGCCTGGCGCGAGCAGGGGCGGTCGGTGCTGCTGACGGGGCGTGAGCCGCCGGCGCGCTGGGCCGTCCGGCTGCCAGACCTGGCATCGCGGCTGGCGGTGGTGCCGGTGGCCCGCCTGCAGCCGCCCGACGACGCCCTGCTCGGGGCCTTGCTGGTCAAGCTGTTCCACGATCGCCAACTGCGGCCGCCGCCGGCCGTGATCGGGTTCCTGCTGCGCCGGATGGAGCGCTCGCACCAGGCCGCGGCCGATCTGGTCGCCCGCCTCGACGCCGCGGCGCTTGCCGCCGGCCGGCCGCTGACCCTGGCGTTGGCCCGGGCGGTGCTGGCCGCCGAGAATCGTCGCGGGCCGGCCTGAACTTATGATATTTCAGAGGGGTGACGGCGCTCGCTGAGACTTCCGGCGAGCGCGCGACGGGCTGCGGAAATGCTCGGCGCCAAGCCTGGCGTCTTCCCGCTGACGGTCGGCGACCGCCGTTCACCAGAGGGGAGGGAGCTCATGGCAAACATTGCGGCCAGCGCACCGATCGGCGCCGCGCCGATGACCGCCGCGGAGCGGCGCGTCATCCTGGCCTCATCGCTTGGCACGGTCTTCGAATGGTATGACTTCTACCTGTACGGCAGCCTCGCGGCGGCCATCAGCGGGGTGTTCTTCTCGGGCGTGAACCCGACGGCCGGCTTCATCTTCGCGCTGCTGGCCTTCGCCGCCGGATTCGCCGTCCGGCCCTTAGGCGCCATCGTGTTCGGGCGCCTGGGCGACCTAGTCGGGCGCAAATACACCTTCCTGGTCACGATCACCATCATGGGCCTGTCGACCTTCGTCGTCGGCCTGCTGCCCGGCTACGGCACCCTGGGCATCCTGTCGCCGATCATCCTGATCGTGCTGCGCCTGGCCCAAGGCCTGGCGCTGGGCGGCGAGTATGGCGGTGCCGCGACCTACGTGGCCGAGCACGCCCCGCACGGCAAGCGCGGCGGCTGGACCTCGTGGATCCAGACCACGGCCACCGTCGGCCTGTTCCTGTCGCTGCTGGTGATCATGGCCTGCCGCGGCATGATGAGCCCGGCCGACTTCAACGCCTGGGGCTGGCGGATCCCGTTCCTGGTGTCGATCCTGCTGCTCGGCGTGTCGGTCTGGATCCGGTTGAAGCTGAGCGAGAGCCCGCTGTTCCAGAAGATCAAGGCCGAGGGCACGCATTCGCGGGCGCCGCTGACCGACAGCTTCGCGCGCTGGTCGAACCTGAGATATGTGATCCTGGCGCTGGTCGGCCTGACCGCCGGCCAGGCGGTGGTCTGGTACACGGGGCAGTTCTATGCCCTGTTCTTCCTGACCCAGACCCTCAAGGTCGATCCCCAGGCCGCGAACTTCATGATTGCCCTGGCGCTGGCGCTCGGCACGCCGTTCTTCATCGTGTTCGGCGCGCTCTCCGACCGCATCGGGCGCAAGCCGATCATCATGGCCGGCAGTCTCCTGGCCGTGGTGACCTATTTCCCGCTGTTCCACGGCCTGACCCACTTTGCCAACCCGGCGCTGGAGGCGGCCGAGGCGGCGGCACCGGTGACGGTGGTCGCCAATCCCGACGAGTGCTCGTTCCAGTTCAACGTGATCGGCAAGTCGACCTTCACGTCGCCCTGTGACATCGCCAAGGCGGCGCTGGTGGCCAAGGGCGTGCCCTATGACAACCAGGGGGGGGGCGGCCGGCGCACCGGCGCAGATCAAGGTCGGCCAGACCGTGATCGCCGCCTATGACGGCGCCGCGGCCGATGCCAAGGCCAAGAAGGCGGCCTTCGACAAGGCCCTGGGCGACGCCCTGACCGCCGCCCGCTATCCGGCCAAGGCCGATCCCGCCCAGCTCGACTATGTGATGACCACGGTCGTGCTGTTCATCCTGATGCTGTACGTGACGATGGTCTACGGCCCGATCGCGGCGATGCTGGTCGAGATGTTCCCGACGCGCATCCGCTACACGTCGATGTCGCTGCCCTACCACATCGGCAACGGCTGGTTCGGCGGCTTCCTGCCGACCACCGCCTTCGCCATCGTGGCGGCCACCGGCAACATCTAT
>CAZEFK010000050.1:0-36735 GCA_964511405.1 uncultured Comamonadaceae bacterium
CCCGACCATCGCGCGCGTGGCGGGCATGGTCGGCGACAAGTTCCAGCCGATCCTGGGCGCCCGCGACGGCAAGACCCTGCGCAAGGTCAAGGTCTCGCTGCCGGGGGCCGATTACTGCGCCTACAACATCGACGAGGAAAGCTATGTCTGCGGCTGGCAGGTGCCGTCCTCGTCGACCCAGAGCATGATCCGCCGGGTCGCCCGGACCGTCAGCGACTGCTTCGACGGCGCCGACATCACCGATACCCGCGACGGCTCCAAGCAGATCTCGGTGACCGATGACGCCGACGTCCTGGTCGAGTCCGACGACGACGGCGCCGTGCTGCTGTGGATCAGCGCCAGTTCGGATGACGACGAGTGAGGCCATGGACCGCAATCCCGCCGGCCGGCGGCTGAGCCGGCGCCAGCTTGCCGTTGGGTTGGGCGCCGGCCTCGGCGCCCTGTGCCTGGCGCCCTGCTGCGCCGGGGCGTGGCCGTGGCGTCCGGCTCGGGCGGAGGGTACCAGGCTCGGGCAGGGCGGCTGCACGCTCGCCGCCGGCGACCTGGCCGGGATCGAGGCGGCGCTGGGCAAGGGCGGCGTCGACTATGGCGCGGGCTTCCTGCCGACGTCCGGCGATCCGACGCTGGATCGGGAGCTGGGCAAGGCGCTGGTCCGCCTGTCGCAGCTCTATGGCGAGCGCCCGGGCTTCGGCTTCTACGACGACGCCGAGTCGCAGAACGCCTTCGCCTCGGGCGACACGCGGATCCCGGGCACCTGGGGCACCGTGCTGTTCGGCAAGACCTTGTTCTGGACCCTGCTGCAGCACCAGGACGGCGGCATGTCGGTGCTGGCGGTGCTGGCCCACGAATTCGCGCACGTCATCCAGATCCACCGCGGGCTGCGCCAGCGCCTGCTGGCCGGCCAGGCCACGGTCAAGCGCAACGAGCTGCATGCCGACTTCCTGTCCGGCTTCTATCTCGGCACCCGCAAGCGCGAGTTTCGCGAGCTCACGCTCTACGAGGCCGGCGTCACCTTCCGCCAGCTCGGCGACACCGACTTCACCGATCCCCAGCACCACGGCACCCCGGCCGAGCGCGTGGCCGCGGCCGAGGCCGGCTTCGCCATCGGCATCGAGGGCGGCACGATCGACACCGCGATCGCACGCGGCATGGACCACGTGCTGAGGACGTGAGGGTTAGGCCCCGGCTACGGCGCCGCCAGGCCGAGCGCGAGCCGTGTCCGCGTCGGCAGCCCCTGCGCGACAAGCGCATGGGACCCGCGGAGATGGTCGCGCAAGGCGTCGTCCGAAAGGCCGGGCCGGGCGTAGTGCTGGATCCAGGTCAGGCCGCGCGAGGCGAGATAGGGGGCGGGGCGCAGGCCCGGCTGGTCCTTCAGCAGCTCGTAGCCGATCCGGGAGACCTTGAAGGTGATGGCCGGTTCGCCGTCGCCCCAGCCGCCGATGGCGAACACCTTGCCGCCGACCTTCCAGACGTGCGAGCCGCCCCATTGGACCACGTAGCTCGTCGCCGGCAGCGCGCCACAGAAGGCGTTGTACTCTTCGTAGGTCATGGCTGGGCCTTGGGCGCGATCCCGAGATGCACGCATGGTTCAGTCGTCTCCGAAACATCCGTCGCGGTCAACCGCCTAGGATCCGGCCGGCGGCGCCATCGCCGCTTCGTCTGGAGACCCGTCATGTCGACCATCGACCGCCGTCTGGCCGAGCTGGGCATCACCTTGCCCACGCCGTGGACCTTGGGCACCGCGATCCCCGCCAGCCTGGTGCGGGTCCGGGGCAAGCGCGTGCTGATCTCCGGGCATGTGCCGGTCAACCGCGACGGCGCGCCGGCCGGTCCGTTCGGCCGGGTCGGCGGGGAGTTGTCGCTGGACCAGGGCCGTGAGGCCGCGCGGCAGTCGCTGATCGCCATCCTGGCGAGCCTCAAGGCCAAGATCGGGGACCTCGACCGCATCGCCGCGTGGCTGCGGGTCTTCGGCATGGTCCAGGGCGCGCCCGGGTTCACCCAGTTTCCGCAGGTGCTGAACGGGGCGTCCCAACTGATCCAGGACCTGTTCGGGCCGGACATCGGCGACCATGCCCGTGTGGCCATCGGCGTCGCCGCCGTGCCGTTCAACGCCCCGCTGGAGATCGAGGCGGAGGTCGAGCTGGGGTAAGGGGCGGCCTGGCCGGGGCGGGCGAGCCGCTACGCATCAGCGGCGGTTGCCGGCTTGGAGTGCGTACGGACCGGCGCCAAACGCCGCGATCATCAGCAGGCCGCCGATCAGCCCCAGGTTCTTCAGGAAATTGACGGTCTGCGCGACCACCTGGGCGTCCGGGGCGGCCCAGAAGTTGTGGAACATCAGCGTCGCCGCCGCGGTGAACAGGATCAGCACCGCGGCCGAGCCGCGGGCGAACAGCCCGACGAGGAAAAGGGTGCTGACTCCGACTTCCACGCCGATCGCCCCGGCGGTTAGGGCCAGGCTCAGGGCGTTGCCGCCACCGGGCAAGCGGGCGGCGGTCGCGGTGAAATTCAAGAGTTTGCCGACTCCGCTGTAGTAGAACAGCGGCACGAGGCACAGTCGGAACGCCAGGAGCACCAGGCCCTGGGCCCTGCTGTCGGTTGCGAACGTTGTCGGGGCAGTCTGCAGGACCGTCACCATGGCTGCGTCCTTGCTGAAGGTGGGCTTGTGCCGCCGACGACCTTGCGGCCGTCTCCGGTCATGCCTGAAATGACAAGTCGGGAATCGTGATATGCGCCGGGATTATGATCCGGCGCGGCGCTCCTGCCCGAACAGCCGGGCGATGGCGCCGCGCAGCCAGGTTCCGCCCGGGTCGGCCTGGAACCGCCGATGCCAGACCATCGAGACGTCGAAGCTGGGAAAGCGCACCGGCGGCGCGATCAGCTGCAGCGCGACATGCTCGGCGACCAGCGCGGCGAGGTTGCTCGGCACCACGGCCACCAGGTCGCTGCTGCCGACGATCGGCCCGATGCCCAGGAAGCTGGCGACCCGCAGGGCCACGGGCGCGCGGATGCGCGGCCCGGTCAGCACCTTCTCGACGATGGCGGCGTGCTCGGTCCCGGGCGGACGCCCGACGGCATGGGGCAGGCCGCGCAGATCGGCGGCGGCCAGCCGGCCGTCGATCCGGGGATGGCCGCGCCGCGCGATATAGACGAATTTTTCCCGGAACAGCCGCTGTTCCTGGATCTGCTTGCCCAGGTTGGGCAGGAATCCGAGCCCGAGGTCGATCTCGCCGGACGCCAGGTCGGCGATCAGGTCGGGGCGGGACGGCGTCACGGTGTCGATGCCGACCCTGGGCGCATGGGCGGCCAGCCACGCCGCCAGCCGCGGCAGGAAGTAGCGCTCGCCGATGTCGGTCATGGCCACGCGAAACCGCCTGAGATCGTCGCGGGGCGAGAAGCTGGGCTTCTCGATGGTCCGGCGCACGATCGTCAGCGCCGCCGCGATCGGCTCGGCCAGCGCCTGGCCGAACGGCGTCGGCTCGACGCCGCGCTGGCGGCGCACGAACAGTTCGTCGCCATAGGCCTCGCGCAGCCGCGCCAGGCCGCGGCTGACCGCCGGCTGCGACAGCCCCAGCTGCGCCCCGGTCGCGGTCAGGTTGCGGGTGCGCCAGATGCTGTCGAACAGCGCCAGCAGATTGAGGTCCAGATGCGACGCCGACTTCCCGCTGTCATCACGCAGCCGCATATCATGATTCCTGACTGATCATTTCAGGCATACCCAACGCCTGCCACATGCTGGGCCCCGGCGCAATCAATCCCAGCCAGGGGCTGCCTCGTGATCGATCTCCACGACATCCGATACGTCCGGCTCGGCACGCGCGACCTCGAGGCGGCGACGCTCTATGCGCGCGAGATCCTGGGCCTGGAGCTGGTGCGGACCGAGGGCGGCGCCCGCTATTTCCGCAGCGACGACCGCGACCACACGCTGGTCTATGTCGAGGGCGACCCGCGCGACCAAGTGGTGGGCTTCGAGCTGCGCACCGCCGCCGACCTGGACCGGGCCGCGGGCCTGCTCAGCGACCGCGGACTCGCAGTCCGCGCGGGCAGCGCCGCGGCATGCGAGCAGCGCCGGGTCGGAGCCTTCGTCAATTTCCGCGACCCCAGCGGCAACAGCATCGACCTGGTGGTGCGGCCGCACCACAGCGGCCGCCGCTATGTCCCGGCGCGCGACGCGGGCATCACCGGCTTCAGCCATGTCGGGCTGTGCACCACCGACCCGGTGCGCGACGAGGCCTTCTGGACCGAAATCCTGGGGGCCCGGGTCAGCGACCGCATCGGCGACGCGCCGCTGCTGCGCATCGACGAGATCCATCACAAGGTGGCGCTGTTCCCGGCCGCGCGCCCCGGCGTGCAGCATATCAACCACCAGGTCGCCAGCATCGACGACGTGATGCGCGCCTGGTACCTGCTGCAGGGTCGCGGCGTCCGCGTTGTGTTCGGGCCGGGCCGGCATCCGACTTCGGGCGCCGTGTTCCTGTATTTCGAAGGCCCGGACGGCGTGGTCTACGAATACTCGACCGGCGTGCGCCACATCTCGGCCGCCGACGAGCCGCTTTACCAGCCGCGGCAATTCCCCAAGGAGAACCGGTCCTATTGCCTGTGGGGCTCGGTCCCGCAGATCGCGGAATTCCAGGCGTCATGAGCGACGTCCAGCGCGAGCTGCGGATTGCGGCGCGGGCGCTGGCCCGCCACGGGCTGGCCCATGCCTACGGGCATGTCAGCCGGCGCCTCGATGGCGAGCGCTTCCTGGTCTGCGCGCCGCGGCCCATGGGCCTGCTCGCCCCGGGCGAGGATGGGAGCGTCGTCCCGGTCGCCGGGCCGCTGCCCGACGGCGTGCTGGGCGAGGTGCGCATCCACCAGCAGATCTATGCGCGGCGGCCCGATGTCGGGGCCGTGGCGCGGACCATGCCCCCGGCGCTGATGGCACTGGGCACGGCGCGCCGGGTCCCGCAGCCGCGCCACGGGCCGGGCTGCTATTTCGGGGTCGGCGCCGCCCTGTGGGACGACCCGCAGCTGCTGCGCGACGATGCCGCCGCCGCCGCTCTGGCCGAAGCCCTGGGCGACCGCGCGGCGATCGTGATGCGCGGCAACGGCGCCGTGGTCGTCGGCGGGGCGCCGGCCGAGGCCGTGGTGCTGACCTGGTACCTGGAAGACGCCGCGCGCCTGGAGCTGGCGGTGCTGTCGGCGGGCCTGGAAGCCGAGTCGGCCGTCCTCGACCGGGCGGCGTGCGAGCGCCGCGCAACCGCATCGGGCGGCATCTTCGAGCGCATGTGGGACTACCTGACCGCCGGCGATCCCGAGAGGACGGCCCCGTGACCCGCTTCCTGAACTTCATCGACGGCGCCTTCGTGGCCGGCAGCGGCGACGGTTTCGAGGCTCGTTTCCCGGCCACCGGCGCGGTGTTCGGCGAAGTCTCGGCGGCCGGCCGGCCCGAGGTCGACGCCGCCGTCGGGGCGGCCCGGGCCGCCCTCTCCGGGCCCTGGGGGCGGATGTCGACCGCCGAGCGGGCCGGCCTGCTGCGCCGGGTCGCCGACGGCATAACGGCGCGGTTCGACGAGTTCCTGGCCGCCGAGATCCGCGATACCGGCAAGCCGCGGTCGATCGCGGCCCATGTCGACATCCCGCGCGGTGCCGCCAACTTCCATGCCTTCGCCGACCAGGTCCTGACCGCGTCGACCGAGGCGTTCGAGATGGCGACGCCGGACGGCGCCGGCGCGCTCAACTATGCGCTGCGGGTGCCGCGCGGCGTCATCGCCGTGATCTGTCCTTGGAACCTGCCGCTGCTGCTGATGACCTGGAAGGTCGCCCCGGCGCTCGCCTGCGGCAATAGCGTGGTGGTCAAGCCGTCCGAGGAGACGCCCGCGACGGCGACGCTGCTGGGCGAGGTCATGACGGCGGCCGGCATCCCGCGCGGCGTCTACAACGTTGTCCACGGCCGCGGGCCCGATGCGGCCGGCGAATTCCTGACCACGCACCCTGACGTCGACGGCATCACCTTCACCGGCGAGACGCGGACCGGCGAGGCCATCATGCGGGCAGCGGCATCGGGCGTCCGGCCGGTGTCGCTGGAGCTCGGCGGCAAGAACGCCGGCATCATCTTCGACGACGCCGACCTCGACGCGGCGCTGGAGGGCATCGGCCGGGCCTGCTTCGCCAATACCGGCCAGGTCTGCCTCGGCACCGAGCGGCTCTATGTCCAGCGCGGCCTGTTCGACCGGGTGGTCGAGGGCCTGGCCGCCAAGGCGCGGAGCTACCGGTTCGGCGATCCCTTCGATCCGGCCACCACCATGGGTCCGCTGATCAGCGCCGAGCATCGCGAGAAGGTGCTGTCCTACTACGCCCGGGCCCGTGCCGAGGGCGCCACCCTGGTGGCCGGCGGCGGCGTGCCCGAGGTGCCCGGCTTCGCGGGCGGCTGCTGGGTCGAGCCGACGGTCTGGATCGGCCTGCCCGAGACCTCGGCGGCGGTCCGGCAGGAGATCTTCGGGCCCTGCACCCACGTGACCCCCTTCGACACGGAAGACCAGGCGGTGGCGCTGGCCAACGACACGCCCTACGGCCTGGCGACCTCGATCTGGACCACCAACCTCGGCCGCGCCCACCGGGTCGCCCGCGCCGTCCAGGTCGGCATCGCCTGGATCAATTGCTGGTTCCTGCGCGACCTCCGCACGCCATTCGGCGGCGCCAAGGCCTCCGGCATCGGCCGCGAAGGCGGGCTGCATTCGCTCGAGTTCTACACCGACCTGCGTAACGTCTGCGCCAAGCTTTGAAGGATCGACCATGCTGACCGAAGAAGCGCGCGCGCGGGCGGTTGCCGGCCTGCTGGAGAGCCATCGCAGCAAGCGCCAGGGCAAACGTCCCTCCGAGCTGTTCCCTCATATCGAGATCGCCGACAGCTATGCGATCTCCTCGGCGGTGGCGGCGGCGCGGGTCAAGGCCGGGGTCAAGGTGGTCGGCCACAAGATCGGCCTGACGTCCAAGGCCATGCAGGCGTCGTCCAAGATCGACGAGCCCGATTACGGCTACATCTTCGACGACCTGGTCCTCGCCGACGGCGCCAAGGTGCGCTTCGAGGACTTCTGCGTCCCGCGCGTGGAGCCGGAGCTCACCTTCATCCTCAAGGACCGGCTCAAGGGGCCGAAGGTCGGGCTGGTCGACGTGCTGCGCGCCACCGAATGGGTGGTGCCGTCGATCGAGATCATCGACGCCCGCGTCGAGGAGCCGCGCCGCATCTTCGACACGGTCGCCGATAACGGCGCCGCCGCCGGGATCGTGCTCGGCGGCCGGCCGGTGCGGCCCGACGCGGTCGACTTGCGCTGGGTCGGCGCCATCTTTCACCGCAATTCGGAGATCGAGGAGACCGGGCTCGCGGCGGGCGTGCTCGGCCATCCGGCCATGGCCGTCGCCTGGCTGGCCAACAAGCTCGCCGCCTTCGACGCGACGCTGGAGCCGGGCCACATGCTGCTCTCGGGCAGCTTCACGCGCCCGGTCTGGGCGCGCAAGGGCGATACCCTGCACGCCGATTTCGGGCCGCTCGGCTCGGTCTCCGTGCAGTTCACATGAGCGACCCCCGGCTGGCGCGGCGCAACGGCGTCAAGCGCCGGCGGCTCGCCGACCGATAACGCGACACAATGAACAGGGGAGGGATGCGATGGCGTGGAAGCAAGCGGTCCTTGGCATTGGCCTGGCCATCGGCCTCGTCACCACGGCCGGCGCGGAGATCCCGGGCGGGACCATCCGGATCGGCGTCCTCAACGACATGAGCGGCGGCATGGCCGCGGCCAACGGCCCAGGGTCGGTGGTGGCGGCGCAGATGGCCGCCGAGGACTTCGCGGGCGGCGGCCGCGGGCTCAAGGTCGAGATCCTGGCGGGCGACCACCAGAACAAGCCCGACGTCGGGCTGTCGATCGTGCGCAAATGGCTCGATGTCGATCACGTCGACGCTGTCGCCGATGGCCAGAACTCCGCCGTCGTCCTGGCGGTCAACGCGTTGATGCGGGGCCGCCGCCAAGTGTTCATCGCCTCGACCGCGGGCACGACCGAGGTGACCGGAAAATCCTGTTCGCCGAACACCTTCGTCTGGACGCTCGACAGCTGGTCGCTGGCCAATGCAGTGGTGCGGCCGCTGCTGCAGACCGGAGCCAAGAGCTGGTTCTTCCTGACCGTGGATTTCGCGCTCGGGCAATCGCTGGAGCACGACGCCACGGCCCTCGTCCAGGCCCAGGGCGGGCAGGTCCTGGGCCACGCCGTGCACCCGCTCGGCGCCGGCGACTTCGCCTCCTACATCCTGGCCGCCCAGTCATCCGGCGCCCAGGTCGTCGCGCTGGCCAATGTCGGCACCGATACCCTGAACGCGATCAAGCAGATGCATGAATTCGGCGCGGTCGGCAACGGGACGTCGCTGGCGACCCTGCTGCTGTTCGTGACCGATGTCCACGCCCTCGGACTGGAGGCCGCGCAGGGACTGCTGCTGGCCGAGGCGTTCTATTGGGACCTCAATCCCCAGACTCGCGACTGGAGCCGGCGCTTCGCGGCCCGCCATGACGGCCAGATGCCGACCTCGACGCAGGCGGGGGTCTATTCGTCGGTGCTGGCCTATCTGAAGGCCGCGGCCGTCGTCGACAGCACGGATGCGGCCGCCGTCATGGCCGAACTGAAGCGGGCGCCGATCGACGACCCGTTGTTCGGCCGCGCCACGATCCGGGCCGACGGCCGCACCATTCATCCCATGTACCTGTTCCAGGTGAAGCGCCCCGCCGAATCGTCCGGGCCCTGGGACGACTACCGGCTGGTCGACACCATTCCCGCCGAGTCGGCGTTCCGGCCGCTCGCCGCCGGCGGCTGCCCGTTGGCCGCGGGAGGCGAATGATGGCCCTCGGCTATGTCCGCAACGCCTGGTACATGGCGGGCTGGGCGGACGAGCTCGACGATGGGCAGCTGCTGGCGCGCACGCTCCTGGAGCAGCCGGTGGTCCTGTTCCGGCGGCCCGACGGCACGCCGGCGGCGCTCGAGGACCGTTGTCCCCATCGCCTGGCGCCGCTGAGCCGCGGGCGGGTCCTGGAGGACGGCATCCAATGCGGCTATCACGGCCTGCAGTTCGATGCCGCCGGGCAGTGCGTGAACAATCCCCATGGGCCGATCCCGGGCAAGGCGCGGGTCCGCCCGTTCCCGCTGGTCGAGCGCTGGGGCATCCTGTGGATCTGGATGGGCGACCCGGCGCGCGCCGACGCCGACCACATTCCCGACCTCGCCGACATGGCCGCCACGCCGGCCAGCGCCCAGTCGCGGGGGGCGATGCCCACGGCCTGCCATTACCAGCTGATCATCGACAACGTCGCCGACCTGAGCCATGTCGAGTATCTGCATGCCCGCACCCTCGGCGGCGGCGCCTTCGTCGGCGGCCGCCCAGCGTTCGAACAGCGCGGCGACACGGTCCGCATCGGCGTGGCGGCGGCTGGCCAGACGGCGCCGCCGCTGTACGCGCCGTACCTGGACCATCCGGCCGAGACCGTGACGTTCCGCAACACGGTGGAGTGGGAGCCGGTGGGCCTGCTCCGGCTCACCATCGACATCGAGCCCGACGGCCCCAGCGGCGGGCAACCGCTTCAGGCCCGCGCCGCGCACATCGTGACGCCCGAGGGCCGCGCCAGCGCGCATTACTGGTTCTGGCTGACCCGCAGCTTCCGGACCGAGGACCGGGCGATCACGGACCGCCGCCATGCCCAGCTCCATCAGGTATTCCTGACCGAGGACAAGCCGATGCTGGAAGCGCAGCAGGCGCGGATCGGCGACCGCGACCTGTTCGCGGCCGGTCCGGTGATGATCGCGACCGACGGCGGCGCGGTGCGGGTGCGGCGGATCCTCGACCGCATGGTCGACGCCGAGCGGGAGCCGGCCTGACCCGACTATGGCGGTGCCGCGAAGTAGCGCGTCGGCGCCGTGCCGAAGGCGCGGCGGAACAGGGCGGTGAAGGCGCTGGGGCTGTCATAGCCCAACTCCAGCGCGACGCGCAGGATCGGCGTGCCCGCCGCCAGCATCGGCAGGCTGGCCAGCAGCCGCGCCTGCTGCTGCCACTGTCCGAACGTCATCCCCAGGTCGCGGCGGGCCAGGCGCAGGAAGCTGCGCCGGCTCATGGCCAGCAGCCGTGCCGCCGCATCGATCTCGACATGCCGGCCGGGGTCGGCCAGAACCTGGTCGCACAGCCGCGCCAGCCGCCGGTCGCTGGGCCGGGGCAGCTGCAGCCGCTGGTCGGCCAGGAATCGCAGCTCGTCGAGCAGCACCTGGACGAGCCGGTCCTCATGGCCATCCGGGGCATAGCGGGGCGGCAGGGCCGCGCAGCGCAGCATCAGTTCGCGGACCAGCGGCGACATCTCGACCGCGCGGCATTGCCCGGGGAACGCCGGCGGCACTGACGCGGCCGTCACGAACAGCGCGCGGAACCGGACCGGGCCGCGGCTGCTGGTGGCATGCTCGACGCCGGCCGGCACCCAGACCGCGCGGTTCGGCGGGACGATCCAGGTGGCCGCCGCCGTCGCCACCGACACGATCCCCTCCGACGCGTGGATGAGCTGCGCCTGTCGGTGGGTGTGGGCGGGGCTGGCAAAGGCCTCCGGCACGTCATGGGCGATGCACACCGCCCGCACGCGGCCATCCGGCACCAGATCCTCGACCAGCATCCTTGGCCCTTTCGCGACGAAGACTGGCACCCTGCGCGCAGAAGGCCATGGCAGGAAAGGTTAAGGTCGGCCGGTCCTCCAACCGCCAGGCGTGCCGCCATGTCGCGCGATCCCGTTGCCTCGACCACCACCGTCGCTTTCATCGGCCTGGGCAAGATGGGCTTTCCCATGGCCGGCCACCTGGCGCGGGCGGGCCACCCGGTGGTCGTGCACACCCGCACGGCGGCGCGGGCCGAGGCCTGGCGTGGCGCCCATCCCGGCCGGATCGCCGCCACTTCCGCCGCGGCCGCCACCGGCGCCGACATCGTCTGCCTGTGCCTCCCCCGGGACGAGGACGTGCGTGCCGTCGCGACTGAAGTGATGCCGGCCATGGCGGCGCGCGCGGTGCTGGTGGACCATTCCACTGCGTCGGCGGCGCTGGCGCGCGAGCTTGCGGCGGCGGCCGGGGCGCGCGGGCTGGCCTTCCTCGATGCGCCGGTGGCCGGCGGCCAGCCGGGTGCCGAGCGCGGGGCGCTGTCGGTGATGGTCGGCGGCGATGCCGCCGCGGTCGCGCGCGCCGAACCGGTGTTCCGGTGCTACGCCGGAACGGTCACCCATATGGGGCCGGCCGGCGCCGGACAGTTGGCCAAGATGGTCAACCAGGTCGCGATCGCCGGCATCGTGGCCAGCCTGGCCGAGGCGCTGGCCTTCGCCGCGCGCGCCGGACTCGATGCGGAGCGGCTGCTGCCCGCCTTGGCGACCGGCGCCGCGCGGTCGTTCTGGATGGAGTACCGGGCCCGCAGCACGGTCGACCGCGTGTTCGAGCCCGGCTTCACCGTCGACCTCATGCGCAAGGACCTGGCGCTCTGCCGGGCCGAGGGCGAGGCCCTGGGCGCCCGCCTGCCCGCCCTGTCGGTGCTGGACGACCTGCTCGCCGAACTGCTGGGCCGCGGCCTCGGGGATCGCGACATCGCCGCGGTCTACGAGCTCATGGCGCCAGACTGATGCCGAGATTGTCGGGGGCCGCTTGCCGACGTCGGGCTTCGGCGGCAGTCTCGCTGGGATCCCTTGACCATGGAGGCCCGGCATGACCGAGACCTGGAAGGCGCAAGTGCGGCTGTCGCTGGCGCCGCCCTTCGCCGAGGCCGCGCGCCGCGACCCCGCCGACCCGGCCTTGGCGCCGTTGCCTGAGATCCTGGCCCGCCACGGCGCGACCCTGGTCTGCCAGTACGACGCCTTCGCCGGCTATGTCGCCGAGGCCGAGCGCCGGGGCGTCGAGCAGTTCCCGCTGTACCGCTGGACCAAGGACACTATCGAGGACCCGGCGAAGCAGGCCAAGTACCGGGAGTCGTTCACAGTCCATCTCGGCGGCGACGAGGTCTATCCCCAGGACGTGGCCCAGCGCCTGGCCGCCGACCTGGAACCCCTGGCCGGCGGGCCGATGGTGCGCCGGGTCGTGACCTACGACACCAACCCGGCCAACAACCCGCAGATGCCGGACCGGTACCGGAGGTGAGCCGACTCTGGGCGGCGATCGGCCCGCCAGCTCAGTACGGTTCCGGACACTTTGAAGTAGCCAGGTCTGCGACGGTCCGGCCCCCTGGCTGCCAAGCGAATATGGTGCCGCAGTGGTGGCGGTTCGCGAGGATTTCCGCCATACAGCGCCGGAGCCATGACACCGAGGCCGCAACGGTTGGCACTGCGACAAGCCCATGTGCAGAGATGCGATGCCGACTGTCGGGCGCCGATCGGCACCCTCTCCTGACCTTTGCCATCCTAATCGCCGTCGAACCAATGCTATATGTCGGCTCAAATCGCTGGCGTCCTGTGATCTCTGGGGTTGCCTGGGGAGACAAACCGGGTAGCATGGGGATAGCGACATATTCACGCTTGTCGGAACCCGATTGATATGAGGAATACGAGGCGGCGCCAGAAAGATGACCACAAAGATAGGAATGCCAGTATGAATGCTAATTCTGACGGGGTCGAAGAGACAATGGCGTATTTGTCATGGCCAATATAGAGGGATTTCGAGTTAGAAATTACCGGGCCCTAAAAGATGTGACACTGGGCCGGTTATGGAATGCCCGAGAGGGGGCCCCGCTGACTCCGATGACTGCCGTCATTGGCAAGAATGGAGTCGGAAAGAGTACCTTGTTTGATGCGTTTGGTTTTTTGGCTGATGCGCTCAAGAGTGGCGTAGAAGATGCCTGTGATTCAAGGGGGCGCGGCGGGTTCGAGAGAATTCGGACCCGCGGCCAGCCCGGACCAATCCAGTTCGAAGTTTATTATAAGGAGGACCGAAACTCTCGCCCCATAACTTATGAATTATCAATCGATGTAGATGAGACTGATAGGCCTTTTGTGTCCAGAGAGCGTCTACGGCAGCGACGAAGCGGGCAAAGAACAGGGTGGCCATTTTCGTTTTTGGTGATGAATGACGGAACGGGCCTTGCGTGGAAAGGTGAACAGGAAGGCCGACAAATCGACGAAACGGAAAGTGAATTCAATGTTACGGAGTTTATTCAATCCATCAGGTCTGATCAGGTAGAATCTGGTGAGACGGAGGTTGTTGAGCTAGAGGATAAGCGGAAGCTGGGCATCGCAACTCTGGGTTCACTTCGCCAGCACCCCAGGATCTCCGCGTTCCGACGTTTTATAGAAGGTTGGTATGTCAGCTACTTCACGCCGAACGCCGCGCGTAGCCTGCCGTTGGCTGGACCCCAGAAGCATCTCAATGTCAACGGAGACAACTTGGGCAATGTCGTGCAATTCCTAGAGAGGGAGCATCCGAGAATATTCCGAACGATACTTAATCGCATCGCTACCAAAATTCCAGGAATAACCAATATTGATACCGAGCGGACATCGGATGGACGCCTGATTCTCCGCTTTAATGACAGCGGCTTCAAAGATCCATTTTATGCGCAGCAAATGTCCGATGGAACTCTGAAAGTATTTGCATATCTGCTCTTGCTCGAAGACCCATCTCCTCCACCCTTTCTGTGCATCGAGGAGCCTGAGAATGGCTTGTATCATAAATTATTGGAGGCTCTGGCGAGAGAATTTCGTGAACATGCGACGGGAAAGAGAGGGGGATCTCAAGTATTCGTTACCACTCATCAACCATATTTCGTTGATGCGTTATCTCCAGAGGAAGTGTGGATACTTGAGAAAGGTAAAAACGGTTTCTCGGAAATTCGGCGCGCTAGTAATGACAATATCGTGAAAAACATGGTAGCCCAGGGATTACCGCTGGGTGGGCTTTGGTACAGCGACTATCTGGATTCGAGGTAGTTTATGCATCTTGAGTTTCTCGTTGAAGATCAGTCAGGTAAAAAGTTCCTGGATCTGATTCTTCCCAAACTTATCGGCGATGAGCACACGATAAGAATCCATTCCTACAAGGGCGTAGGCAGAATTCCAAAAGGCATGACGGCCTCGACTGACGCCGATAGACGTATTTTGCTTGATCAACTCCCGAGGCTATTGAGGGGATATGGCGCGGCGTTTGCCGGATATCAAGCATTTGTGATTGTCGTTTGCGATCTCGACGACAGAGATTTTAACTTATTCATGACGGAATTGACCAAGGTCCTGGCGGCTTGCACACCCGCCCCTAATGTCCACTTTTGCGTGGCTATCGAGGAGGGCGAAGCCTGGTTTCTTGGGGATATCCCTGCCATCAAACTGGCCTATCCCAGGGCGAAGGATTCTATATTGAATACGTATATCAACGATTCTATTTGCGGCACTTGGGAGAAATTGGCTGACGCCGTGTACCCCGGAGGATCGGCAGCCCTAAAATCAAAGCACTGGCACGCCGTCGGGGCAGAAAAATCGGTCTGGTCTGAGCGCATCACGCCGCACATGAACGTCGACAAGAACATGTCACCCAGCTTTCGGAATTTCCGAGATACCATCCGAAGACTTGCGGATAACGGGCGGAGTGCGACGTGACTGTATCCCACGGAAAGCTCGTTGAGATGGCCGGTCATATGCTGCCGTCCGTCTGTTTCCACTCGTACTCTCGCAATCGCTTGCGGCGCCGCCCACGCGAGGGCCATGGTGTACATATAGTGTCCCGTTATCATCGTCCCCGGCCCGGCGTCCAGGGGGAAATTGCACACACAGGTCGTTGGTCGGCGCCCGCTGCTGCTCGAATGCCGCGTCATAAGCGTTCCACTGGCTCGGGCCAGCCTGACCGCAGCGCGCCGTCCTGACAGATGTCCGTGTGGCCGTTACCGTCCGCGATCGACTTGGAATCGAGAGAAACACGCGGCAGGCTGCGCCGGTCTCGATTGCACCCGAGGGGCCGATGATGACCGCCGATCACCCGCCGCCGCCGTGGGATCGCCTGAAGAAAAGCCGGCCGCGCCTGATGTCGCTGCGCTACGCCCTGGGCTGTCCGCCCGGGGCGGACGTGCCGCCCGAATGGCTGCAGCGACTGCGGCGGGAGGGCCAAGCCGCCACGGGTCTCGGCCCCGCGCGGCCCTGGGCGGTACCGCCGGCCGTGCTGGCGACCCAGGACCTTGGTGCGTTCACGGCCGCGGCCGCCGCCTCGGACCCGAACAAGTACGCCAAGGCGCTGGTGCGCGAGATGCGCCGTCTCTGCTACCTATGGCTGCTGGACCCGCAGGAATGGCAGGTCAGCCAGGCCCGGCGATTGCTGCTGGAGGCCTGCGCGCTGCCGGACTGGGCGCCTGATGTGTTCCTGGCCACCGGGCGCATCGCCTATGGGGTGGCCATCGGCTACGACATGTTCTGGGACGAGCTGGGCGCGGGGGATCGCGCGCTGATCGAAGGGTCGCTGATGGACAAGGCGATCCTGCCGGCGCTCGATCAGATCAAGCTGGCGCGGCCGTTCTGGGCGACCGAGGACCACAACTGGACCATCGTGTGCAACGCCGGGCTGATGGCGGCGGCGATGGCGATCGCCGACAGCCGGCCGGCGCCGACCTGGATGCTCTATGGCTGGTGCCTGGACGCGATGCAGATCGGCCTTCTGGGCTATTACCCGGACGGGGCGTGGCGGGAAGGCCCCGGCTATTGGGGCACCGCCGCCGAATATCTGGTCTATCTGCTGCAGGCGCTATTGACCGGCTTCGGCAGTGCCGAAGGCCTCGATCAGACGCCGGGGCTGTCCGACACCAGCTTCTACCGTCGTCAGTGCAGCGGTCCGTCGGGCCTGATGTTCAACTATGCCGACTCCGAGGCCGAGCCGGGGCCGATCTGGCCGATGGAATGGCTGGCCCGGTATTTCGGCCAGCCGACGGCGCCGTGCTGCGAGCCGGTGCCGTCGGGGCCGCTCGATCCCGATGCGCTGATCTGGGCGTCGCCGGCGCGGCTCGAACGCGGGCAGCCCTTGCCGCCGCTGGCCGCCCGCTTCCGCCAGTCCGAGGCGGTCATGATGCGGGGCGGCTGGGACGAGATGGACACCTATGTGGCGATCAAGGGCGGCCACAACCGCCCCGATAGCCATCAGCACTTCGACGCCGGCAGCTTCGTGCTGGACGCCCGGGGCCAGCGCTGGGCCCTGGACCTCGGCCCCGACGCCTACGAGATCCCCAACTATTTCACGCAGCCGACGCGCAGCCAGCTGTACCGGACGGCCACCTGCGGCCACAACACGCTGGTGATCGGCGGGCATTGCGAGGCCACCAGCGCCGCAGCGCCGATCACCCGCTTCGCCGAGGCCGCCGACGCCAGCTTTGCCGTGCTCGACCTGACGCAGGCCTATCAGGCGCTCGCCAGCGCCTATCGGGGCTGCGTGCTGATCGGCGGCCGCGACGTCCTGATCGTCGACGAGGTCGAGCCGGCGCCGGTGCAGAACGACGGCGCGGCGATCCCGGTGCCGGTCACGTGGCAGATGCATACGACGGCCCAGATCGAGCCGGTGCCGGGCGATCCCGCGCGGGCGGTGCTGTACATGAGCCCGTCGGCGTCCGCCCTATTCGTCCAGATCCTGAGCCCGGCCGGTGCCGGCTTCACCACCGCCCAGGCCGCGCCCACCTACCTGCCGCACCGCGAGAACCCGAATGCCGGCGTGACCAAGCTGATGGTCGCGCTCGGCGTCGACCGGGGCCGGGCGCGCCTGGCCGTGCTGCTGTCGCCCCAGGGCTTCGACGTCGAGGTGCCCGAGCGGTTCAGGGCGCCGCTGCTGCAGTGGCACTGAGCCGCATCACGCCGTCCCGCTCAGAGCCAGCCCGGTCAGGGCCAGCCCGGTCCGGCCATCGAACAGATGCAGCCGGGCCGGGTCGAACTCGATCCAGACCGGGTCGTCGGATTTGAGCCGGACCTCGGGCGGCACGCTGGCGACGATGGTCTTCGAACCCAGGAAGACGTGGGCATAGGTGACGTCGCCGGTGGGCTCGACGGTGTAGACGCGGCCGGCGATGGCGCCGGGCGCCGCGGTGCCGTGCAGCCGGATGCCGCCATGGCGCACCCCCAGCACGACCTCGCGGGCCGGGGCGGCCTCGACCCGCCGGGCGGCGACCCCGGCCAGGGCCAGGCGCCAGCCGTCGGGGCTGGCGAGGCCGGTGCCGGAGACCTCGGCCGGGATCAGGTTCATGGCCGGGCTGCCGACGAAGCCGGCGACGAAGGTGTTGACCGGCTCGGCGAAAACGCGCTCGGGCGTATCGTACTGCTGCAGCACGCCGCCGCTCATGACCGCCATCTTGTCGGCCATGGTCATGGCCTCCAGCTGGTCATGGGTGACATAGACGACGGTGGCGCCCAGGTCCTGGTGGAAGCGCTTGAGCTCGGCGCGCATCTGCACGCGCAGCTTGGCGTCCAGGTTGCTCAGCGGCTCGTCCATCAGGAACACGCGCGGGTCGCGCACCAGGGCGCGGCCCAGGGCGACGCGCTGCTGCTGGCCGCCCGACAGCTCGCGCGGGCGGCGCTCCAGCAGGTGCTCGATATCCAGGATGCGCGCGGCCTCGCGCACCTTGGCGTCGATCTCGGCGGCCGGGCGTTTGCGCATCTTCAGCGGGAAGGCCAGGTTCTTGTAGATCGTCTTGTTGGGGTAGAGCGCATAGTTCTGGAACACCATCGCGATGTCGCGATCCTTGGGGTCCAGGTCATTGACCAGGCGGTCGCCGATCCAGATCTCGCCGTCGCTGATCTCGATCAGCCCGGCGATCAGGTTGAGCGTGGTGGTCTTGCCGCAGCCCGACGGCCCGACCAGGGCCACGAACTCGCCATTGGCGACGGTGAGGCTGACCCGGTCGACGGCAGTGATGCCGCCATAGGTCTTCAGCACGTCGCGCAGCACCACCTCGGCCATGGCATCCTCAAGACTTAACGGCGCCCTCGGTCAGCGCCCGGACGAAATATTTCTGCAGGATCAGGAACATCACGACCACCGGCACGCTCATGATGAACGATGCCGCCATCAGGCCGGGCCAGTTGGTCGTGTATTCGGTGAAGAAGCGCAACAGGCCGACCGGCAGGGTCAGCTTGTCCTTATCGTTGAGGAAGGTGAGCGCGTAGACGAACTCGTTCCAGGCCAGGATGAACGAGTAGATCGCGGTGGCGATGATGCCCGGCGACGACAGCGGCATCACCACATGGATGAACGCCTGGAAGCGCGTCGCGCCGTCGATGCGCGCCGCCTGCTCCAGCTGCACCGGGATGTTGTCGTAGAAGCCCTTCAACAGCCAGATCGACAGCGGCAGCCCGAAGGTGAGGTAGGTCAGGATCAGCGAGCCTTCCGTGTTCACCAGCCGCAGCCAGCGCATCACGATGAACAGCGGCATCAGGAACACCACCGTCGGGAACATGTTGCGCAGGAGCACCGCGTAGAACAGCCAGGCGCGGCCCGGGAAGCGGAACCGCGAGAAGGCATAGGCGGCCGGCACGGCGACCGCGACGCCCAGGATGGTGGTGGCGGTCGACACGAACAGGCTGTTGGCCAGGTACCGGAGGAACTCGCGGCCGACGTCGCCCCAGGGCGACAGCAGCTTGACATATTGCTCGACGGTCGGGCTCTTGGGCCACCATTGCGGCGGATATTGCAGGGCCGCGAACTGGGTCTTGACCGAAGTCAGGAGCATCCAGGCCATCGGCAGCAGCGCGAACACGGTCAGGAGCGCCAGGAACACGGCGCCGGCCATGTCCCAGCCGTCGATCCGGCGGCGCCGGCGCCGCGGGGCTGCTGCGGTCACGGTCATTCGCCGCGGCCTTCGTCGCCGCGGGTCAGCGCCCGCACATAGACATAGCCCAGCACCATCATGACCACGAACAGGATCACCGAATAGGCCGAGGCCAGGCCGAAGCGGATCCGCCCGAAGGCGATGTAATAGATCTGGGTGATCCAGATGTCGGACGCCCCCGCCGGGCCGCCGCCGGTCATCAGGAAGGGGATGGTGAAGCTGTTGAGGTTGGCGACCAGCATCAGCAGCACGGTCACCAGGGTCACGCCCTTCAGGTGCGGCACCGTGACATGCCAGAAGCGCTGCCAGACGCCGGCGCCGTCGACCTTGGCGGCGCGATGGAGCTGGTCGGGCACGGTCTGCAGCCCGGCCATCAGCATGATCATGGCGAACGAGAACTCCCGCCAGACATTGACCACGATCAGCGACGGCATCACGGCGTCGACGCTGTCCAGGAAGTTGATCGGCCGGTCGGTCAGCCCCAGCGCCACCGCCAGCGCGCCGATGACGCCGAAGTCGCTGTGGTACAGCCAGCGCCACACATAGGACGCCGCGACGGCGCTGATCACGTAGGGGACCAGCAGGATGCCACGGAGCAGCCCGCGGCCGACGAACTGGCGGTCCAGCGCCAGGGCGGCCCCGAAGCCCAGCACGAAGGCGAACAGCGTCGAGAACAGGGTCCAGACGGCGGTGTTGAGCGTGACCGCATGGAAGCTGTCGCTGCTCAGAACCTTCCAGTAATTGTCCAGGCCCACGAAGATCTTGTCGTCCATCGACAGGCTGGGCGGCGTGTCGAAGAACGACAGATAGACGGTGTCGTAGACCGGATAGCCGATCACCAGCAGCATCACGCCCAGCGCCGGCGCGATGTACAGATAGTCGGCCCAGTGGCGGACGATCCGGCGGAGCAGGCCGGGCCGCCGCCGCAGCCGGCCCGGCACCGGCGCGGCGCGCGCCGAGGCGGTTGCAACGGCCATGCCTGACCTCTTGTCCCGATCCGTCCTATATGTCCTTCAACAGGTTCTGGATCTGCTTGGCGGCATCGTCGGCCGCCTGTGCGA
Source organism: uncultured Comamonadaceae bacterium (assembly GCA_964511405.1). Lineage (GTDB taxonomy): Bacteria > Pseudomonadota > Alphaproteobacteria > Elsterales > Elsteraceae > CAZEFK01. The sequence continues at coordinate 19,864 of CAZEFK010000050.1, forward strand.
CCGTCATTTTCTGCGTCAGCGCGTTCTGCAGCATGTTCGGCACGATGATGTTCATGATCTCGGCCGACTCAGGGATGACGGGGAACGGCACGCCGTTGGGCAGCATCGACGTGGTAACGTTCAGGAACTTGATCTGCTCCAGCCGCTGCTTCATCCACTTGGTGCGGAAGCCGCGGACATTGCCGGGATTCGAGCCGGTCCAGGCCAGCTTGGTCGACCATTCGGGGCCGGTCGAGAAGGCGATCAAGGCGCGGGCGGCATCCATGTCGACCTTGCCGCCATCGACCAGGTCGGGCTTGAAGACATGGACGTTGGAGCCGCCGAACACCACGGCCCGCCGGGCCGGGCCTTTCGGGATCAGGCCATAGCGCATGTTGGCCACGACCGCGTCGGCGACCTTGCGGTCGTCGCCGGTGGCCTTCCGGGCGCGGTCGACCATCGTCGCATACTCGCTGGGATGGCTGATCATCATCGCCAGCTGGCCGGCGATGAACGGATCCTGGTTCTCGGTCTGGGTGTTGGTCAGCGCCGAGGCCGGCACCGAGCGGTCGCGGACATACATGTCGTAGGAGGCCTGCAGCGCCGCCTTGCCGCCCGGGCTGTTGATCAGCACTTTCTTGTAGGTCGGGTGCGCCTCGGCCTCGTCGAGCGCGCCGCCGCCATAGGCCCAGTCCTGGGGCATGAAGCGGAACGGCGTGTTGCCGGCATTGGCGCGCGCGACCAGGCCGTAGCCGTTCTTGCCGGTCTTGTCCTTGATCTGCTTGGAATAGGCGACCAGATCGTCCCAGGTTGCCGGCGGCTTCTCGGGGTCGAGCCCGGCGTCGTGGAACAGCTGGGCGTTCCAGATCAGCGCCATGGTCTCGTTGTTGGTCGGGATGCCATAGGTCTTGCCGGCCCAGGTGACCGACTTCATGGCGCCCGGCCAGAATTCGGATGTGGCGAAGCCGACGTCCTCAGGTTTCAGCGGCATGAGCTGGCCCTTGGCCGCGAACTCCACGCCCCACAGGATCGGGAAGCGCGCGACCATCGGGGCGGCCCGGCCCAGCGCGGCGGTCCGGGTCTTGTTCAGCATCTCGTTGTAGTCGAGGTTCTGCCGCTCGACCTGGATGTTGGGATAGGTCTTCTTGAACGCCTCCCAGAACTGCTTGTCGATGTCGACATCGATCTGCGGCGACGCCTGGTTTGGCCCGACATACCAATAGGTCAGCCGGCCCGAATAGGTGAGCGGTACGACCTTGGCGCATTCCGCGGCGGTGTCGTACTCGGCGGTTCCGGCGATGCTGGCGATGTAGTCGGGCGTCCAGGTGGCGGTGTCGATGCCCATCTGGGCATTGGCCGTCTGGGCCCTGAGCGCCCCGGGCAGGGCTGCGGCCGCCAAGCCGGCGGCGCCATATCCCAACACCGCGCGCCGGCCGACCAAGCCGGACAGGACGTCACCACAGCGGGACCGAGACATGTCCGTCCTCCCTGGTGTCTCGCATTTCTCGGGCGCGAGTTATCGATAAGCCTAGGGCCCGCGGAGAAAGCGAGTCAAGCCGGGCTGGTTGGCCGGCCGGGCTGGCTGGGTCGGATCGCGATTTCGCGTCGGATTCGCATTTCCGATAGCCTGTTTTGCAATCGTCGGCCAGTGTCCGCGCCGGCGTCACGACCGGACACTGTGGGCTCGGCAAGGCCCCTGTCGTGGACGGCGTCCCATGCTGCGGCCTCGCGTCCCGTGAGGGCGCGCACATTTGATTTTGAGGAGCAATCAATTCGAGCTAACGTGCATCCACGGCGCCTGTGCGGAGCCGAGCTTGATCCAGCGCCGGCATCGCCCATGGGTGACCGTCCCTCGCGCATCGGTGGCGGACTCATCGAGACGATATGACCGGTGTCCTCTCGACCCCGGGATACCCGATCCATAGGAGAAGGCTGATGTCCCTGCGCAGCGTGCTGTCGATCGTCTTGGGCGTGCTCGGCCTGATGGCGGTCGGCATGGCCGGATACGGCGCCTATCAATCGCTGGTGGGCCGTGCGGCGACGGCCGCGTTCGGCCAAGCCGACCGGGCCGAGGCGGCCCTGCTGGAGACCGCGGCCACGCTGGCGGTCGAGCGCGGCTTGACCAATGCGCCGCTGCACGCGCCGACGCCCCTGGCGGCGGATCGGCGCGCCGCGATCGCGCAGGCCGCCGCCACGGCCGATGCCGCGTTCGCCGAGACCCTGCGCCAGCTGTCCCTGCTGCCGATGGCAGCCGGTCCGATCGAGGCGATGCGGCGCAGCTATGACGGCTTCGCGGCTCTTCGCCAACGCGCTGCCGCCGAGCTTGCCAAGCCGTTCGCCGATCGGGCGGGCGAGGTCGTCAATGATTTCGCGCCCGCTTGCGCTCGGCTGATCGACGCCATCGGCACCGTGCGCTTGCAGCTCGAGGCCGCCGTGCCGGCACCCGACGGCACCATCGCGCAGCTCGTCCAGGCCCGCGCCATGGCGGCTACGATGGCCGAGCAAGCCGGCCGCGAACGGGCTGTCATCGGCGGCGTCGTCGCCACGCGCAAGCCGTTCACCACCGACCAGCTCCTCGCGGTGTCCGAGCATCGCGGCCAGATCAACCTTGCCTGGGCGACGCTCCAGGCTTTCCAGGCCCGCGCCGATTTGCCGGCCACGGCGAATGCCGCGCTGGGCGCGGCGGCCAACGACTATATCGGGCAGTTGGGGCAGCTGCGCCAGGCGGTGCTGGCCGCGGCGGCCACCGGCACCTATCCCGTCAGTGGCCTGGAATGGGCCGACCGCTCCGGCGCTGCCCTCAACACCGTCCTCGCCCTCGTCCGCGAGTTCGGCGCACTGGACAAGCAGGCGACGGAGGCCTCGATCGCCCGTGCCGATCGCACCGCGGCCGCCAACGCAATGCTGCTCGCCACCGCCGTGATCACGACGTTGGTCAGCGTCCAGCTGATCCAGCGTCGATTGGCCCGGCCGATCGCCGTCATGACGGCGGCGATGCAGAAGATGGCGGCCGGCGACCGCGACCTCGTCGTGAGCGGAGCCGAGCGCCGGGATGAGATCGGTGCCATGGCGCGCGCCCTGCACGTGTTCAAGGACGGTCTGATCCGTGCCGAGGCGCTGGCTGCCGCGCAATTGGCCGAGCAGCAGGCCCGCGCCCAGCGTGCCGAACTGCTGAGCCAACTGGCCGGCACGTTCGACACCAAGGCCGGCGACCTGGTCCGGACCCTGGCCGCAGCAGCGACCGAGATGGAGGCGACGGCCCGGGACATGACCGGGATCGCCGGTGAGACCCGGGAGCGGTCGGCGACGGTGGCCGCAGCCTCGGAGCAGGCCTCGGCCGGCGTCCAGACCGTCGCGGCGGCGACCGATCAGCTGTCGTCCTCGATCGCCGAAATCGGCCGGCAGGTCGAGACCTCGACGCACATCGCCAACGCCGCGATCGAACGGTCCCAGGCCGCGGACCAGACGGTGCGCGAACTGGCCGAGAGCGCGCGGCGGATCGGCGATGTGGTCAAGCTGATCGCCGATATCGCCGGGCAGACCAACCTGCTGGCGCTCAACGCCACGATCGAGGCGGCGCGCGCGGGTGAGGCCGGCCGAGGCTTCGCGGTCGTGGCGACCGAGGTCAAGACCCTGGCCGAGCAGACCGCGCGCTCGACCGGCGAGATCGAGACCCAGGTTGCGCAGATCCAAGACCTGACCGGGCGCACGGTCGGTGCCATCCAGTCGGTGACCGGCACCATTGCGGAGATGTCGACGATTGCCGCCGCCATTGCCGCGGCCGTCCGGCAGCAGGGGGCGGCCACCGACGAGATCGCCCGCAGCGCCCGCGAGGCGGCCAAGGGCGTCGCGGGCGTCTCCACCACCATCGCCGAGATCGAAACGGCCGCCGCCGCGTCGGGCGCCGCTGCCCATCAGGTGCTGGGTGCGGCACAGGCGCTGTCGGCGCAGGGCGAGACCTTGAACCGAGAGGTCGGCGATTTCTTGAGTGGCGTCCGGGCGGCCTGACCTCAGGGCCGGCGCAGCGGGCTTGATCGGCAGCCGGTCAGGCCCGCCGCGCCGGCCACGACCGCACCACCAGGGCGGCAGCGGCAGCGCCCGCGGTCACGCCCGTCCGCCCCCAGCTCGCCAGCGCCTGGCTCCCGAGCGCGGCGCCGCTGGCCATGCCGATGAACATGCCGGAGCCTCGTCGTCCGTGCTCAACCCTGGTTCGATCACGGGGCCGCGCCGTAGACCCCAGCGTGCCAGACGTAGAACATGAAATCCTGGTCAAAGAGGTCGCCCCTGGCATTCCACTCAAGGGGGCCGACGACCGTCTGGACGCGCATGCCGTGCAGGGCCTTGGCGACAGCGGCCGGCTCGACCGAGCCCGCCTGGTCGGCCGCAGCCGCCAGCGCCTGCATGGCCGCGTAGCTGCGGAGCGAGTATTCGTGGAAATCCGGATACCGGCGGCGCAGGGCCTGGACCACCGTCGCAGCGTCCGGGTTCCCCCTGCTGTCGCGCAGGAAGGTCATCCGGACGCCCTCGCCGTCACCGCCCGCGGCTTTCCCGAACTCGTCGGTAACTAGAGCATCGGCGGCCAGCATCTGCGCCGACGAACCGCCGCGGCGGAGTTCGTGCAGAAGCACGGCCGCCTCTGCATGGTAGCCACCGAAATAGACCAGGTCGACCTGCCGCTCGATAAGCTGCGAGGTCACCGCCGAATAGGCGCTCTCGCCCGGCTTGATCGTCAGATAGGCGACCTCTGTGATGCCGTCGTTGTGGAGCTGCTGTCGAAAGCCGTTGGCCACGGTGCGCCCGTATGGGGACCCGTCCTGGACAATCGCGATCTTGCCGGCCCGGTAGTGGGCGGCGGCCCAGTCCGCCGCCACGGCACCCTGGCCGTCGTCGCGGGGGACGGTCCTGAACAGCATCGGCGCCGTCCGGCCATCCGTGAGCATCGGGTTCGTCGAGGCCGGGGTGATCTCCAGGATGCCACGCGCGGCATAGGTGTCCGCGGCGGCGATTGACGCCGACGAGCAGAAATGGCCGACCACGAACTTGATGTCCTGATCGGCCAAGCGCCGGGCGACCGACGGTGCCTGCCGGGCATCGCACCCGTCGTCGACGACATCCACCGTCATCCGGTGGCCTTGGAGCCCGCCGCGGCCATTGATGTCGTCGGCCGCCAGCTGAGCCGCCTGCCTCATCTGCTCGCCAAACGCCCTGTAGGTCCCCGACATCGGCCCGACGACGGCGACGCGGACCGGCGGACTTCCGGCTGGGGGAGCCGCAGCGGTCGTCGGGGCGCCGGACGGGGCACATCCGGCCAGGACAGGCAGCACCAGCCACGCGACCGCCAGCGTATGGCGAAGACGTCCGAGCGTCATGTGTCGGCTCCCCGGGGGCGTCAGCACTCGTCGAACCGAACGAACGGCGGCTCCCTCTGCGGCGGGCGCCTACTTGCGGCCGCGCGCCGGCTTGGAGGGAACCACCGGCTCCGGAGCCGAACGCGACTTGCCCAGGCCGATAGACTTGGCGAACTCGGACCGTCTGGCGGCATAGGTCGGCGCGACCATGGGGTAGTCTGCGGGCAGGCCCCACTTCGCCCGGTACTCCTCCGGGGTCATGCCGTACATGGTCCGGAGGTGCCGCTTCAGCATCTTCAGCTTCTTGCCGTCCTCCAAGCAGACGATGTAGTCCGGCGTCACGGACTTCCTGATGGAGACCGCGGGTGTCTGCTTCTCCTGCTCCGCCGCGGCGGGCTGGCCAATCGACGTCAGGGCGCCTTTGATCTCGTTCAGCACCCGCGCGATGGCATCCGGAGCAACCTGGTTCCGGGACAGGTAAGCCGCAGCGATATGGGCCACGTGGCCCAGCAGCTCGGAAGATGTGTCAGTCTCGGCATGCATGGGAGCGGTATCAGCGGCTGCCATATTAGCTCTCGCAAAACGTTTGTTATGATTTGGCTATCGTATTTGACTAAGGTCGTCAATGAACTGCGAATCGGCGAGTGTACTCGGTCGCCCACGCCGACACCCCTTCACGCCCGCCGCGCCGGCCACAGCCGAACCACCAGGGCGGCAGCCGCAGCGCTCGCGGCCACGCCGGTCACGCCCGTCCACCCCCAGCTCGCCAGCGCCTGGCTTCCGAGCACGGCGCCGCTGGCCATGCCGATGAACATGCCGACCATCAGGACGGCGTTGAGGCGGCTGCGGGCGGCGGGGTCGATGCCGTAGACGATCGTCTGATGCGCGATCAGCGCGGCTTGGATGCCGAGGTCGAAGCCGACCGCTCCAGCCGCGATCAGCCATAGCTGTGATCCGGCCGGCAGCCAGGGCCCCAGGCCCATCGCGGCGAAGGACAGGGTCGCCAGGCCCGCGCCCAGCCGGGTGACCCGCGCCGGCCCGTGGCGATCGGCGAGGCGCCCGGCCAGCGGCGCGGCGAGCGCGCCGGCGGTGCCGGCCAGGCCGAAGCTGCCGGCGGCACCCGGGCCGAGATGGAAGGGCGCGTCATGCAGCATCACCGCCAGGGTCGACCAGAAGGCGCTGAAGCTCACGGACAGCAGGCCTTGGGCCAGGGCCGCGCGGCGCAGCGCCGGATGGCGGGCGGCCAGGGTCAGCAGCGATCCCAGCAGCGCGCCGTAGGGCAGCCGGGTGGTGGCCGGAAAGCGCGGCAGGCCGCGCCACAGCGCCGCCGCCAACAGCGCGATCGCCCCGGCGGCGGCCAGGAACACGGCGCGCCAGCCGAACTGCTCGGCGACCACGCCGCTGATCACGCGTGACAGCAGGATGCCCAGCAACAGCCCGGTCATCACGGTCCCGACGGTCCGGCCGCGATGGGCCGGCGCGGCCAGGGCGGCGGCTGCCGGCACGATGTCCTGGGCCAGGGTGGCCGTGATCCCGATCGCCAGGCTGGCGGCCATCAGCGTCACCGCCGATGGCGCCATGCCGGCGGCGACCAGCGCCGCGCCCAGCAGCGCGGCCTTGACGAGGATCACGCGGCGGCGGTCGACGCGGTCGCCGAGCGGCGCCAGCAGCAGGAGGCCGAGCGCATAGCCGAGCTGGGTCAGGGTCGGGATCCAACCCAGCACGCGGCCGCTCGCCTGGAGGTCGGCGCCCAGCACGCCGAGCAATGGCTGACTGTAATAGAGCGCCGCCGCCGCCAGCCCGGCGCCGGTGGCCAACAGCAGCACCAGGGCCGGCGACAGGCCGGTCGCGGTGCTGTGCGATGCGTCATGCGTCGACTGAATGATTGTCATGGATCGGCTTCCCGTGCAGGACGCCAAGACAATGGAGAGAGGCAGCGAGTCGCGGTAGTCATCCCGGCCGCAGAAGCGCTATACGGTGGACGTATGATCGGGGACGCTGGCGCCGACCGCATGGCGCTGCTGGAAACCTTCGTGCGCATCGTCGAGGCCGGCAGCCTGTCGGCGGCGGCCGCGCAGCTGGGCAGCACCCAGCCGACGGTCAGCCGCCGGCTGCAGGGGTTGGAGCGCCGGCTGGGCGTGCGGCTGCTGCAGCGCTCGACGCATGCCCAGTCCCTGACCGAGGACGGCGTGCGCTGCTACGAGCAGGCCAAGGCGCTGATCGAGGGCTGGCAGGTCCTGGAGAGCGAGGCCCGGGGCGCCGGTGCCGAGCCCAGGGGGCGGCTTCGGGTCATGGTGCCCCATGCCTTCGGGCAGCAACAGCTGGTCGGTCCGCTGGCGGCCTATCTCGCGCGCCATCCGGGCGTGGCGGTGGACTGGCTGCTGCAGGACCGATTGCCGGATTTCGTGGCCGAGGGCATCGACTGCGCCATCCGGGTCGGTGAGACCGAGGATCCCGGGTTGGTCGCGTTGCGCCTGGGCGCGGTGCCGCGCATCGTGGTGGCGGCGCCGTCCCTGCTGGCCGGCGCGCCGCCGTCGGATCCGGCCGGGCTGGCGCGGCTGCCCTGGCTGGCGCTCAGCACGTTCTACCGGGACGCGGTGGCGTTGACCCACGGGACGACCGGCGAGACGGTCCACGTCCCGATCCAGCCCCGGCTGGCGACGGACAGCCTCTATGCCTTGCGCAGCGCCGCCCTGCTCGGCGTCGGCGCCGCCGTCGCCTCGGCCTGGGTGGTGGCGGAGGACCTTGCCGCGGGCCGGCTGCTGCACCTGGCGCCCGACTGGCAGGCGGCGCCGCTGCCGATCTACCTGGTCTATCCGCCGGCGCGCTTCCATCCGGCGCGCCTGCGCCGGTTTGTCGAGGCCATGCGCGCCGCGGTGCCGCGGGCCGTGGTGTGAGCCGGCGCAAACGAAAAGGGCCGCAGTTGCCCGCGGCCCAAGTCTAGGGAGGAAACCACCGTCCATGACGGCGTCCTAGCTATACGCCGGCGGGAGTTAACAGTCCGTGAGTCGCGCGATCGGCGATGCGGCGGCGCGCGGGACATGACAAGCTGCCGCGCCGTGCTCGTCCCTTACCGCAACAGGCTGCCGAAAACATGGTCGAACCGCACAATCCCCGCTCGATCCGGTGGCGGGCGCAGGCGTTGAGCCGGGCCGCCGAACGGACGGTGGCGCGGCGGCGAGCGTGGTCGGCGATCCTGCTGGTCCTGACGCTGGCCTATCTTGGGGCCGAACTCGCATTTCAGGCCGACCTGCTCGACAGCGCCGGCGTGCCCGCACGGGTCGACGGCCTGGCGGCCTGGGGCCGGCTGCTGACGGCCTGCGCCCTGGTCCTGGCGGTCTGGAGCAGCTTCGTCCTGCCGATCGCCCAGCACCGGTGGGCGCTCCTGGTGCCGATGCTGGTCTTCTCGGCGCTGGCGTCGGGCTACCTGTCCACCGCCGCCGAGCAATGGCTGATGGAGCGCGTCGTCGACCGATCGACGGGTGCGCAGCGGCAGGATGCCGTCCGATTGCAGCGATGGGCAGACGCGGTGCGGCATGGCGACGCAGGTGGCGTGGGGGTCGACGCCAGCCAGCTCGGCCGGCCCGCCGGGCGCGCCTTGCTGCTCCTGCTTCCGGCTTTCGCGTTGGACGACGCTCGGCTTGCCCGCGGGGCCGACGCGCGGGGGCCGTCGGCGCCCCAGCCGCGCGCGCCGGCCGCCAGCTTCGAGGACGACGGCGCGAACGAGGGCGTCGGCCGCGCGGCGGTCCGGGCCGTGGTCCTGCCCGCGATGCGGCTCGGCCTGTCCTTGTTCGGCCTGGCGGTGCAGCTGGTCCTGGCCGCCGGCCATGCCGCCGCGCTGGCCGCGCCGCGCGCCGCCCATCGGACGCTGCTGGTCGGGGCGACCATCGGATCGCTGCTGCTGCTGCTGCCGCTGTTCCTGCCGAACCCCGTCTCTCGCTCCGAGGGGTTCGAGCGGCTGCGGCGGCTGACCACCGAACGCATGAACGCGCCGGTCGCCCACCTGGCGGGCTGGGCGGTCCAGGCCGTGCCCTATCTCTATCCGGCGGGCGACGCGGTGCGGCGCGAGGCCGGCATCGATCTGCAGGTCGCGCCGGCCGAGGCCTGCACGGCGTCGGCCCTCGGCGATTGGCTGCGGCGGGTAGGCCTCGGCTGCTGAGGCCCGGTCAGGGTGGACCGGGGCGGCTAACTAAGCCGCGGCGCAGGCGGCCTCGATCCGCTTCCGGTTTTCGAGCTGGCGTTCGATAAGGGTTGTCGAGACGCCAAACTCTTTGGCCATGGACACCGCGTCACGACCACTCTCCTGCATGGCGCGGATCTCGCCGATGGGGGCCAGGAACTCCGCGGCGAACGCCCGGCCGGCGGCTTGCCGATATGCCGCATGCAGATCATTGACCGGCGCCCGGCCCGCATCGGGAAAACACACGACGTCGCCGACGGCGCGGCTGAAATCGAACAGTTGGCTGGCCTCCGCCGACGCGCCGTAAGTCCGCATGTGCAGCCGGGCGCCGTCTTTGTGATCGCTCCGCAGCACGCGGATGCCGTCGACGTCCTGGGCTGGCCGGAATGACTTGCTGGCGCCCAGCCGCTGGGCCAGGTCCCGGTAGGACCGGAACCGGTCGCCGGCCTGCAATCCGAGCACCCGCCGCATCGACCTGGCGCGGCGGTAGCCCAATGACCAGCCGGGCTCCGAAGGCCGTTGCGGCGCCTGCCCGGCAACCTGTGTCGCGATGGCGTGCAAGTCGGCAATGCGCGACCGATCCGGGGGGCGTGCTTCCACGGCGCCGATCCAACCAAGGAGCCGGCGCTTGTCGGCGCCTTGCGCGCCCGCCAGGAATTCGGTGAGCGACTCGTCGCTGAACAGCGCCGCCGCATTTTCGATCGTTTGGGCAGCCTCGTCGTCGATCTGATAGGGATCGAGACCCAGCGCCCCGGCGGCTTCGCAGAACGACGCCTCGTCGGGGTCGGCGCGCGACGCTTGGACCCGTGACCAGCGCAGCGCGGCGCTGGAGCCTGCAATGCGACGCTGATCAAGGCGCGCAATCACGGTTGCAATGAATGAGTCGAGCCGGGCTTCGGCCTCGGTGCGATCCACTGCCTCGATCGGGCCGGCCCAAAAGCGTATGTCGGGGTTTCTGTAAGTCCGCTGGTGGGCTTCGAATTGGAAGATATGCCCGTCAAACGACAGCCGGATATCCGGCACGGCATAGCCCGTACGATGGTCCATCAGCGAAAATGCGCGATCGCGGGCGCCGAAGATGCGCCACCATTCATGCACAAGGCCTTCAGCCAATCCATAGAGCGAGATCGTGAGATGATCGACGCTCGCCTTCCCGTCCAGGTGCAGGGTGACGTTCTGATCGGCGAGCCAAAGGCGGAGATCGCCGACCGTCGCACGCTCTTCGGCAGCGGCATTCTCAGCGTCCTCGTGCCAGTCAATCGAAAACCGCAACGCGCTCGTCCTCCGCGATCGGCCAGCCCTTGTACTGACCCTGGACCGTGTTGACGCAGTATCCCATCCAGAGCTGGCCGCTATCCGGTTCACGATACCAGATGCGGCCCGGGAAGGTCTTGTCGCCCTCGAGATAGCGATACTGGCCAGCATCGAGGGAGGCGCGGACCCAGTGGGTTGCCCGCTGGCGATCAGCGTCGGCTACGAGCGGGCAGATGGTGGTTCGCTGCTTCTTCGGCCGGGTCGCCATCCCGTCGGCGCCGACATGGGCCTGCGGCAGGCCTCCCCACCATCGCTCGCGTTTGTGCTCGGCGCTCCCGACATAGGTCGCGGTCGCGATCTGCGCCGGCTGAAGCGGCGCTCTGGGCGCAAGCTGTCGCGGGCGCCGGGCCACGCGCGTCCCTTACCGCATCACGGCCGACATGGCCGAGAAGCAGTTCAGCGTGCGGATCACGTCCAGGATCGAGCCGGCGCCGAAGGCGATGGTTTCGGGCTTGAGCCGCTCAGTGCCCGGCAGCAGCGCCATCAGGTCGGCCAGCGCCACGGTGTTCAGCTCCAGCTCGCAGCGGAAGGGCGGAGCCAGGCGCAGCGGCGGGATGCCGGAGGCGGCGCGCACGGCCGCCTGGGCGTGCGTGCGGATGAGGGCACGGGCAGCCTGGACCGACAGGGCGCAGGCCGAGCGGTTGGCGATCGCCTGCTTGACCTCGGCGAAGCGGGCCTCGGGGAACAGCTCCCGGGCCTCGTCATGCAGGGCGTCGTCGCCCGAGAGCAGGATCACCGGCACGCCGAGGGAGCCGGCCAGCGCGCCGTAGAGCCCGGCCTCGCCCAGCTCGCGGCCGTTGACGACCACGCGGCCGAAGGCGAAGCCGTTGATGGTGTGCGCCAGGATGCCCCGGCTGCGGGCGCGGGCGTGATAGCCGAGACAGATCGCACCGGCGAAGGTTTCGTCCAGCCCCTGCATCATCGACAGCGGCTTGGGCTTGCCCAGGATCACGCACGCGGCCGGGTGCAGCTCGGCGGCCAGCAGGTTGCGCATGTCGCCGTGGGAATCGTTGACCAGCACCTCGCTGGCGCCGCCGGCGAGCGCGCCTTCGACGGCGGCGTTGACCTCGGCGGTCATCAGGCGGCGCGCCGCCTCGTACTCGGCGTTGCCGGGCTGGCCCTGCTGGCCGTGGACGACGCCGGCGACGCCCTCGATGTCGGCGGAGATGAAGATCTTCATGGCTTAAGTCCCAAGGCGGCGCGGGCGGCGGGCAGGTCGAGCAGGGCGCGCCGGCGGTGGCCGTCGCGTCCGGTCACGGTCTCGGCGGCGAGCAGGGCCTTGAGGATGGCTTCCTCGACGCTTTCGGCCACGGCGCGGAACAGCGGCTGCAGGCGGTGCTCGGCCAGGCGCTCGGCCGGTATCCGGTCGCGCGCCTCGTCATGGGCGATGCGTTCCGCAGTCGAGACCGCGACGGCGATGTCGCCGCTGCCATGGCCGATGAACGAACCGGTGCGCGCCAGCCCGACCCCGGCGCGCCGGGCGAGGCGGCCAAGCTGGCGCGGGTCGAGTGGCGCGTCGGTCAGGATCACCATGATGATCGAGCCCGCCTCGGTGCCGGCCGGGGCCTTGCCGTCCAGGGCGCGACCGACCGGCCGGCCGGCGACGACCAAGTCGTCGCGAGCCCCGAAATTGGCCAGCACCAGCGCGCCCAGTGTGACGCCGCCGGCCAGGTCGACCTGCCGCGAGGCGCTGCCGATGCCGCCCTTGAGGCCGAAGCAGCTCATGCCGCGGCCGGCGCCGACGGCGCCCTGGGCGAAATCCGGCGCCGCGGCGGCGAGCGCGGCGGCCACATGCTCCTCGCGGACGGCGAAGGCGTGCAGGTCGTTGAGGAAGCCGTCATTGCACTCCAGCACCACCGGGTTAATCGTGCTGGTCTCGCGCCCGATCGCCGGGTTGGCGGCCACGGCGTGACGGATCAGGGCGGTCGAGGCGGTGCCGACGGCGAAGGTGTTGGTCAGCGCGATCGGCGTTTCGATCTGGCCCAGCTCCTCCATCTGGACCAGCCCGACGCTCTTGCCGAAGCCGTTGAACACGTGAACTGCGGCCGGCAGCTTCTCGCGGAACAGGTCGCCGGGATGGGGCCGGATGACCGTGACCCCTGTCTGGATGGGGCCGTCGGCCAGGGTCGCGTGGCCGACCGTGACGCCGGGCACGTCGGTGATGCGGTTGCCGGGGCCGGGCCTGAGGGTGCCGACCGTGAGGCCCAGGTCGCGCAGCGTCGTCATACGCGGTCGAGCCGGGGGTCGAGGGCGTCGCGCAGGCCGTCGCCCAGCAGGTTGAACGCCAGCACGGTGACGAAAATGGCCAGGCTCGGCGCCACGGCGTAATGGGGTGCGGTCGCCAGGTAGTCGCGGGCGCGGCTCAGCATCGCGCCCCATTCCGGCGATTCCACCGGCGCGCCCATGCCGATGAAGCTGAGGCTCGAGGCGGTGATGATCGCAGTGCCGATGCGCAGGCTCATATAGACCACCACGGTCGATACCGTGCCGGGCAGGATGTGGCGCAGGATGATGGTGCCGTCGGAGGCGCCGATCGCCTTGGCCGCGTCGACATAGACCGAGGTCTTGAGGGCGAGCGTGCTGCCGCGTACCAGGCGGGCGAAGGTCGGCACGCTGAACACCGCGACGGCGATGATCACATTGGGCAGGCCGGGGCCGAGCAGGGCCACGATGGCGATCGCCAGCAGGATGCCCGGGAAGGCCAGCAGCACGTCCGAGGCCCGCATCACCAGGCTGTCGATCCAGCCGCCGTAATAGCCGGCCAGCAGGCCGAACAGGGTGCCGAACACCATGCCCACGCTCACGGCCGTCGTGCCGACCTCCAGCGACAGCCGGGCGCCCCACAGGATGCGGCTGAAGATGTCGCGGCCGAACTCGTCGGTGCCGGCCCAATGGGCGGCCGAGGGCAGCTCCAGGATGGCGTCGTAATCGGTGAAGGCCGGGTCGTAGGGCGCCAGCCACGGCGCCAGCAGCGCCGCGCCCACCACCACCAGCGCAATCGCGCCGGCGATCATCGCCGCCTTCTGGCGGGCGAAGCGGCGCCAGAATTCGGACCAGGGCGTGCGGATCTTGCGTCCGCTGTCGGCGGCAACGGCGCTCATTTGTAGCGGATCGCCGGGTTGACCACGGCGTACAGGATGTCGACGGCCAGGTTGATCAGGATGAACTCCAGCGAGAACAGCAGGATCTCGGTCTGGATCACCGGATAGTCGCGGGTGTCGACCGAGTCGACCAGGAGCCGCCCCAGGCCCGGCCACGAGAACACCTTTTCGACGACGATCGAGCCGCCCAGCAGGTAGCCGAACTGCAGGCCCAGCATGGTGATGATCGGGATCAGCGCGTTGCGCAGGGTGTGCTTCCACACCACCAGGCGCCGGGGCAGGCCCTTGGCATGGGCGGTGCGCACATAGTCCTGGTTCATGACATCGATGAAGGCGGCGCGGGTGAAGCGGGCCATGATCGCCGCCACCGACGCGCCGAGCGTCAGCGACGGCAGCACAAAGAAGCGCCAGTCGCCATAGCCGGTGGCCGGCAGCCAGCCGAGGTCGACCGCGAACATCTGCATCAGCACCAGGCCGAGCGCGAAGGGCGGAAACGATAGGCCGGTGACCGCCACCACCATGCCGGCCGAGTCGAGCCAACGGCCGCGCCGGGTCGCAGCCCCGATCCCGACCATCAGCCCGAACGCTACAGCCCAGCCCATGCTGGCGAGCGACAGCCACAGGGTCGGCAGGAAGCGCTGGCCGATCTCTTGCGCCACCGGGGCGTGGCTGCGCATGGACCGGCCGAACTCGCCGATCACGGCATGGCCCATGAAGCTCAGATACTGGACCGGCAGCGGGCGGTCGAGGCCGAGCTCGGTGCGGATCAGCGCCACTTCCACATCGTTGGCCTCCTGCCCGGCGATCAGCTTGGCCGGATCGCCGGGCAGGAGGTGCACGAACAGGAACGCCAGCAGCGACACCACCAGCATCGGTGGCACCACGCCGGCCAGCCGCCGGACCAGGAACTCGGTCATGGGGCGCGAAGTCCCGGTGCCGGCATCGGACGCAGGCCTATTTCAGCTCGGCGTCCTCGACCATCAGCGAGGCGTCGGGCAGCTGGTAGACGCCGGTCAGGGTCTTGCGCCGGCCCTGGGGCTGGTGCTGCACGCCGAGATAGATCCACGGCGCATCCTTCCAGACGATGTCCTGGATCTTGCCGTAGATGTCGGCACGCTTGGCGGTGTCGGGGACGGCCAGGCCCTGGTGGATCAGGTTGTCGACCTCGGGGCTGTTGTAGAAGCTCAAGTTCCACGAGTGCGGCGGCTGGGACTCGGTCGCCAGCAGCGGCCGGATCGCCCAGTCGGCCTCGCCGGTCGAGGCCGACCAGCCGCTGTAGAACATCTGTAGCTTGGTGGTCTCGCGCGTCGACTCGTCGACCATGTGGACGCGCAGGCCGGTTTCCAGCGGCGTGATCTTGAGCTTGATCCCGACCTGCCCGAGCTGCTGCTGCAGGAACTCGGCCGAGCGCACCGAGGTCGTCAGCGTGCCGCACCAGATCTCGGCTTCGAAGCCGTTGGGATAGCCCGCCTCGGCCAGCAGCTGCTTGGCCTTGGCCGGGTCGTACGGCCACTCGCCCTCGCTCTTATGGAACGGGATCGCCGGCGGCAGGATCGAATCGGGGACGTCGGCGAAGCCCGACCACACGATCTTGGCGTAGGCCTTGCGGTTGACGGCGTAGTTCATCGCTTGCCGGACCCGCAGGTCGTCGAACGGCTTCTTGGCGGTGTTGAGCGCCACGTACAGCTCGATGATGCTGGGGGCGTCGATGACGTCGATGTCGGGGTTGCCCTGCAGCGCCTTCACCTGCTCGGGCGCCATCGGATAGATGTACTGCGCCTGACCGGTCTGCAGCATGGCGACGCGGGCGCCGTTCTCGGGCACCGGCTTGAAGGTGATGCTGTCGACCTTGGGCAGGCCCGGCTTGAAGTAGGCCTCGTTCTTGGCGACCTTCAGCTCGTCGGTCGGGTTCCACGACACGAACTTGAAGGGGCCGGCGCCGACCGGGTGGAAGGCGACGTCCTTGCCCCACTTCTGCAGCGCGGCCGGGCTGATGATGCCGGCCGACGGGTGCGCCAGCACGTTGATCATCGACGCAAACGGCTCCTTGAGCTGCAGGCGCACGGTCTGGTCGTCGACCACCTCGGTCGCCGCGATGTTCGAGAACAGCACGTAGCGCTTCAGGTGGTTGTCGGGGTTGGTGACCCGGTCGAAGTTGGCCTTGACCGCGGCGGCGTTGAAGTCGGTGCCGTCGTGGAACTTGACCCCCTTGCGCAGATGGATCGTGAAGGTCTTGGCGTCCTCGCTGACCTCGTAGCTCTCGGCCAGCATGGGGATCACCTTCATGTCCTTGTCGAAGGTGAACAGGCCCGGGATCATCGACCGCTGCGCCGCCAGCGACAGGGTGTCGTTGGCGTCATAGGGGTCCATGGTCGACAGATTGGCGGGCACGCCGAGGGTCACGTCCTTGCCGGCGGCGAACGCGGCGGACGACACGCCGGCGGCGAGCGCCAGCGCCAGGGCGGTTGCGCGCGGCCAGTGAAGCATCGAGGGATCTCCTTCTTGGTCTAGAACGCCCCGCCGATGCGGTGCGTCGCGAGGTAGTGGCCGGGGGCGACCTGCTGCAGCGGCTGGACGTCGGGCTCGTCGCCGACGGCGCGGACCGGGCTGGGGATCTCGCCCTCGAGCAAGGGGCGGCTGCGGTTGCGGCGCGCCGGGTCGGGCACCGGCACCGCCGCCATCAGGCGCTGGGTGTAGGGATGGCGCGGCTGCTCGAAGACGTCGCGGCGGCCGCCGATCTCGACGATCTGGCCGAGATACATGACCGCGACGCGGTGGCTGATGCGCTCGACCACCGCCATGTCGTGGCTGATGAACAGGTAGGCCAGGCCGAGCTGCTGCTGCAGGTCCATCATCAGGTTGATGATCTGCGCCTGGATCGAGACGTCGAGCGCCGACACCGGCTCGTCGGCGATGATCAGCCGGGGATTCGGCGCCAGCGCCCGGGCGA